>DATISB010000132.1:0-1708 GCA_035469145.1 Pseudolabrys sp. | reverse complement strand
GCGCCATTCCCGACCGTCAAGCGCATCGTCGACACCTGTATGGCGAACGATGCCTTCGCGCGCGCGCATCCGATGAAGCAGCCCGGCGCGCCCGCGGCGGCCTGACCGCATGCTCAACACGGCGATCGTCGGCCTCGGCTGGTGGGGCAAGACCCTGGTGAAGGCGGCGCGCGATTTCGGCGCGCCGATCAATTTCGTGCGCGGCGTTACGCTCGAGCCCGACACGGTGCGCGATTTCGCCGCCGAGCATAAAATCGCCATCGGCACCTCGTTCGAAGACGTGCTCGCCGACGCGAATGTGCAAGCGGTGATCCTGGCCACGCCGCACTCAAAGCACCGCGCGCAAGTCGAGGCGGCGGCGGCGGTCAAAAAACACATCTACTGCGAAAAGCCGTTCGCGCTCAGCAAAGCCGACGCGGTCGCCATGCTGGAGGCGTGCAAGCGCGCCGGCATTGTGATCGGCGTCGGCCATCATTTCCGATTGATGCCGTCGATGCGCGTGCTCGACGAGCTAATGCAGGCCGGTGCCTTCGGCGTCATCATGCACGTTGAGGGCAATTACAGCCACGACTGGCTGGCCAATGTTCCAGCCGACAGCTGGCGGTCGGTCGCGGCGGAAAGCCGCGCTGGCGGCATGACCGGCATGGGTATCCACGTGCTCGACTGTTTTCGCGACCTGGTCGGCCCGATACAGCGCATCAGCGCGTTGTCGAAGGCGCGCGCGCTCAAGCTTCCGACCGGCGACACCACCGCCGCGCTGATCGAGTTCGAGAGCGGCGCCACCGGCACGCTCGCCACCACCATCAAGACGCCGTTCGACTGGCGCATCGCGGTCTACGGCGAGAATTGCCGCGCCGAGAGCGTGAGCGAGACGCGCGCGATCGTGCGGCGCGCCGGGAAGGAGCCGGAGACGATCGACCGGCCGGCCGACATTCACCTTGGTCGCAATCTGGATTATTTCGCAAAGGCCGCGCTCGGGCAGGGGGCATATCCGATTTCACCGGCCGGCATTTTACAGACCACGGCGGCGTTGGAGGCGGTATTCAAGTCGGTGGATGCCGATGGCACATGGATGACGGTTTAATCGGGATGTGAACTCATAAAAGCGCGATGGGATCGCTTACCTAAGTCCAATTTCAGACCAAGAGCGAACTTTGGCGGCGGCAGTCGCTACTTCCGAAAAGGGCCAGAAACAACGTAAAGAATTGCCCTGAATTAATGTGGTTTTTTGGCCACACTTCGGCGAAATCATCTCGTTTTAGCCGCGCAGCCGCTCCGCAATCCATCCGTCATAGGCGCGATTGACCCCGATCGAATGCCTTATACAACCAATTGATATTATGAACAATTCAGATCTATTGAGCGGTCCATGTACTCAGGTTGTGTACTCCCATCAAGTCTATGGTGCCCCTGGCGCCGCGCAGTATCGGCACGCACGCACGCGGCTAGGCGCTCTCTAAGTCCATCGCAGGGCTGCTACGTTCAGCGCACCAAATGTAAGTCGAAATATCCATAGCTATGTTGCATTTTTAACACGCAGGATGGGAATTATGCCGATAGCTTGCAGTTTATGTGGAGACCCGATGGATTGCGTAGTTTGGGCAGGCTAATGTTAATGAGTAATCGGGGGGCCGGAATACAGCTGCGCCCGCCCCGGCACAAAGGAGAACTGTTATGCGAAGAATCTCGTTAATGCTGCTTGCTGGCG
>DATISB010000131.1:0-18578 GCA_035469145.1 Pseudolabrys sp. | reverse complement strand
GGCGGCGCTGCTCAAGGAAGCGATCGCGCCCAATCTGGTGCAGACGCTGGAAGGTACGCCCGCCTTCATCCACGGTGGCCCGTTCGCCAACATCGCGCATGGCTGCAACTCGGTGACGGCGACCGCCACCGCGCTCAAGCTCAACGACTATGTGGTGACCGAAGCCGGTTTCGGCGCCGATCTCGGCGGCGAGAAATTCATCGACATCAAGTGCCGCAAGGCCGGCTTGACGCCCGATTGCGTGGTGCTGGTCGCCACCATCCGCGCGCTCAAGATGCATGGCGGCGTGCAGAAGGCCGATCTCAAGAAGGAAGACCTCAAGGCGCTGGAGGCCGGCATGGCCAACCTGCAGCGTCATGTCGAGAACGTGAAGAAATTCGGCATCCAGCCGGTGGTCTCGATCAACCGCTTCTCGGCCGACACGCCGGCGGAAATGGATCTGGTCAAGAGCGCTTGCGCCAAGCTCGGCGTTGACGCGATCATGGCCGACCATTGGGCGATGGGTGGCGAGGGCGCCGCCGACGTCGCCAGGGAGGTGGTGAAGATCTGCGACAGCGGGGCGAGCAAGCTCAAGCTGCTCTATCCCGACGAGATGCCGCTGTTTGCGAAGATCGAGACCATCGCCAAGGAAATCTATCGCGCCAAGGCGGTCACTGCCGACAAGGGGGTCAAGGATCAGCTCAAATCCTGGGAGGAGATGGGTTATGGCAAGCTGCCGATCTGCATCGCCAAGACGCAGTACTCGTTCACCACCAACGCGGATTCGAAGGGCGCGCCCGACGATCACATCATCAATGTGCGCGAGGTTCGCCTGTCGGCCGGCGCTGAGTTCGTGGTGGCGATCTGCGGCGAGATCATGACCATGCCCGGCCTGCCCAAGGTGCCGGCCGCCGATTCGATCGACATCGGCGCCGACGGGCAGATCGTCGGCTTGTTCTAATTCCCTTGCCGCACCACACGGCGAAGCGCCAGCAAACGAGGACGACAGATGATCAAATTCTACTATAGCGGCGCGCCCAATCCGATGAAGGTCGCGCTCATGCTGGAGGAGACCGGCTTGCCGTACGAGCCGGTCCCGGTCGATACCCGCAAAGGCGAGCAGCACAAGCCGGAATATCTGGCGATCAATCCGAACGCCAAGGTGCCGGCGATTGTGGATGGCGACGCCACCGTGTTCGACAGCAACGCGATCCTGCTTTATCTCGCCGAGAAGACCGGAAAATTCCTGCCCGCCAACACGCCGAAGGCGCGCGGCGAGCTGTTGTCCTGGCTGATGTTCGTGGCCTCCGGCGTCGGGCCGTTCTCCGGCCAATCGGTGCATTTCCGCAATTATGCACCCGAAAAAATAGAATACGCCATCAATCGCTATATGTACGAGACCCAGCGGCACTACGCCATTCTCGATGCGCGCCTTGCCAAGCAGAAATACGTGCTCGGCGACAGCTACAGCATCATCGATATGGCGGTGTGGGGCTGGGCGCGGCTCATTCCGAACGCGCTCGGCGAGGGCGCCTGGGCCAAGTTTCTCAACCTGAAGAGGCTGGTCGATGAAATCTCCGCGCGGCCGGCGGCGGTGCGCGCCGCGGCGCTCAAGGACAAGCACAAGTTCAAGACCGAGTTCGACGAGGAAGCGCGCCGCGCCATGTTCCGGCACATGACAGAAAAGGTGGCCTGACCGAGTTTCGGCCAAAGACGTTCATGGACCTCAAGACGCGACCGTCGGACACCAAAAAAACAGGCCGCCGCAAGCCGCCGCGCACGCCCAAGGGCCGCCAGGTCGATCCGCAGGCACTGGAAGAAGTACGCGCGCTGCTCACCGACCGGCCGCGCCGGCGCGATCTGCTGATCGAGCACCTGCATCTGATCCAGGACCATTATCGCTATCTGTCCGCCGCTCATCTCACGGCGCTGGCGCAGGAGATGAAACTCGCGCTCACGGAAGTCTACGAGGTCGCGACCTTCTATTCACATTTCGACGTGGTGAAGGACGGACCGCCGCCGGCGGCGGTGACCGTGCGCGTGTGCGACTCTCTCTCTTGCGCCATAGCCGGCGCGGAGACGCTGCTGAAAAAATTGCCGGCGATCCTCGGCAAGGACGTGCGCGTGGTGCGCGCGCCCTGCATGGGCGCCTGTGATCGCGCGCCGGTCTGCGCGGTCGGCCATGTGCAGACCTTCAATGCGTCACCCGACAAGGTCGCAGCTTCGGTAAAAGCGAAACCGCATGCGCACGCCTACAAGCCCGGCGCCGATTTCGCCGCCTATCAAAAGGCCGGCGGCTACACGCTGCTCAAGGATTGTCTCTCCGGTAAACGCACGCGCGACGATCTCATCAAAGTCGTGAGCGACGCCGGCCTGCGCGGCCTCGGCGGCGCCGGATTTCCCACCGGGCGCAAATGGTCGCTGGTGCGCGCCGAGCCGGCGCCCCGCCTGTTCGCAGTCAACGCCGATGAGGGCGAGCCCGGCACCTTCAAGGACCGCTTTTATCTCGAGCGCGATCCGCACCGCTTCATCGAGGGCATGCTGATCGCAGCCTGGGTGGTCGAGGCGCCGGAGACCTACCTCTATATTCGCGACGAATATCCCGAACTGCGGCTGATGCTGGCCGACGAGATCGCCAAGGCCGAGAAGGCCGGTTTGTCGCCGCACACCAGGCTGCATCTACGGCGCGGCGCCGGCGCCTATATCTGCGGCGAAGAGTCGGCGATGATCGAATCGATCGAAGGCAAGCGCGGCTTGCCGCGCCACCGGCCGCCGTACGTTGCGCAGGTCGGCCTGTTCGGCCGCCCGACACTGGAGCAAAACGTCGAAACGCTGTTCTGGGTGCGCGACATCGTCGAGAAAGGCGCGGACTGGATGACCGCGCAAGGCCGTCATGAGCGCAAGGGTTTCCGCAGCTTCTCGGTCTCGGGCCGCGTCAAGAAGCCGGGCGTGGTGCTGGCGCCGGCCGGCGTCACCGCGCGCGAATTGATCGAGGAATTCTGCGGCGGCATGTCCGACGGCCATGCGTTCAAAGGCTATCTGCCGGGCGGCGCATCGGGCGGCATCCTGCCGGCCAAGATGGCCGACATCCCGCTCGATTTCGGAACCCTGGAACCGCACGGCTGCTTCGTGGGCTCGCACGCGGTTATCATCTTGTCCGACCAGGACGACATGAAGGCGGTCGCGCTCAATCTTATGAAGTTCTTCGAGGACGAATCCTGCGGCCAGTGCACGCCCTGCCGGGTGGGCACGGAAAAGGCGGCAAAATTGATGGCCAGCGGCCCGTGGGACGTCTCGCTGCTGACGGAACTCTCGGCCGCCATGCGCGACGCATCCATTTGCGGCCTCGGCCAGGCGGCGCCCAATCCGCTGCTGTGCGTGCTAAAGTATTTTCCGGAAGAACTGTCGAACCCGCTGGGAACCTGGTGACGGAAGGCAAGACGCAATGACCGCTGGAAACGGCGCCAGCAAATCGGTGAAATTCATCCTCGATGGCAAAGAGGTCGAGGCGCTCGAGGGCGAGACCATCTGGCAGGTGGCCAAGCGCCACGGCATCGAGATCCCGCATCTGTGCTATTCGCCCGAGCCGGGCTATCGCGCCGACGGCAATTGCCGCGTCTGCATGGTCGAGATCGAGGGCGAACGCGTGCTCGCCGCAAGCTGCATCCGCAAGCCGGCCGCGGGCATGAAGGTGAAAGCCGCCTCCGAGCGCGCCAAGACCGCGCGGGCGATGGTGTTCGAGCTGCTGATTTCCGACCAGCCCGACCGCAAGACGCTGGCGCACGATCCGCAATCGAAATTCTGGGCTTGGGCCGACCGCATGGGCGTCGCCACCAGCCGTTTCGGCCAGCGCCATCATCCTGAGCCCGACCGCAGCCATCCGGCCATGGCGGTCAATCTCGACGCCTGCATCCAGTGTAACCTGTGCGTGCGCGCCTGCCGCGAAGTGCAGGTCAACGACGTCATCGGCATGGCCGGGCGCGGCCACGGCGAAAAGATCGTGTTCGATTTCGACGACCCGATGGGCGCCTCGACTTGCGTCGCCTGTGGCGAATGCGTGCAAGCGTGTCCTACCGGCGCGCTGATGCCGGCCTCGGTGATGAACGACAAGAACATCCGCACGCAATTCCCCGACCGAGAGGTCAACAGCGTCTGCCCCTATTGCGGCGTCGGCTGCCAGCTCACCTATCAGATCAAGAACGACAAGCTCATCTCGGTAGTTGGTCGCGACGGCCCCGCCAACCAGAACCGGCTGTGCGTGAAGGGCCGCTTCGGTTTCGACTATGTCAGCAATCCGCAGCGCCTGATGAAGCCGATGGTGCGCAAGGACGGCGTGGCGAAAGCCGCTGACGATCTGGTCGATCCGGCCAATCCGTTCACGCATTTCCGCGAAGCTACCTGGGAAGAGGCGATGGAGCGAGCCGCGTCGGGCTTGAAAAAAATCCGTGACCGCGACGGCCCGCGCGCGCTCGCCGGTTTCGGCTCGGCCAAGGGCTCGAACGAAGAGGCCTATCTGTTCCAGAAGCTGGTGCGCACCGGCTTCGGTTCCAACAATGTCGATCACTGCACGCGGCTCTGTCATGCCTCTTCGGTGGCGGCGCTGCTCGAGGGCGTCGGCTCGGCTGCGGTGACCGCCACCTTCAACGAGTGCAAGAATTCCGATTTTATCATCGTGATCGGCGCCAATCCGACCGAGAACCACCCGGTCGCCGCCACCTTTTTCAAGCAGGCGGCCAAGCGCGGTGCCAAGCTGGTGGTGATGGACCCGCGCGGCCAGGCGCTCAAGCGCCACGCCTGGCAGATGATGCAGTTCAAGAACGGCACCGACGTGGCCATGCTCAACAGCATGCTCAATGTCATCGTCACCGAAAAGCTTTACGACCAGCAATATATGCAGACCTACGTCGAGGGCTTCGCTCCCTTCGCCGAGAGCATCAAGGACTTCACGCCGGAGGAGATGGCGCCGATCTGCGGCATTCCCGCCGACACTCTGCGCGAAGTGGCGCGCTCTTACGCGCGCGCCGAAAGCGCCATCATCTTCTGGGGCATGGGTGTCTCGCAGCACACCCACGGCACCGACAATGCGCGCTGCCTGATCGCGCTGTCGCTGATTTGCGGCCAGGTTGGCCGTCCCGGCACCGGCCTGCATCCGCTGCGCGGCCAGAACAACGTGCAGGGCGCGTCCGACGCGGGCCTCATTCCGATGTTCTTCCCCGACTATAAGTCGGTGGAAAATCCCGAGATCCGCGCCAAATACGAGAAGGCGTGGGGCAAGACGCTCGATCCCAAGCGCGGCAAGACAGTGGTCGAGATCATGGATGCGGTGCATGCCGACGAGATCAAGGGCATGTACATCATGGGCGAGAACCCCGCGATGTCGGACCCCGACCTCAATCACGCGCGCAGCGCGCTCGCCCATCTCGAACATCTGGTGGTGCAGGACATCTTCCTCACCGAGACCTGCTCCTATGCCGACGTGATCCTTCCGGCCTCCGCCTGGTCGGAGAAGGACGGCACCGTCACCAACACCAATCGTCAGGTGCAGATGGGCCGCAAGGCGCTGCCGCTGCCGGGCGATACGCGGCAGGACCTGTGGATCATCCAGGATCTCGCCCAGCGCATGGGCGAGAAGTGGAACTACACGCATGTCAGCGAAGTGTTCGAGGAGATGGCACGGCTGATGCCAGCGCTCGACAACATCTCCTGGGAGCGGATCGAGCGCGAGGATCACGTCACCTATCCGACCGACGCGCCCGATAAGCCGGGCCACGACGTGGTGTTCGACAAGGGCTTCCCGCGCCCGGGCGGCTTCGGCAAACTGGTGGCGGCCAAGCTCACGCCGCCGGACGAGACGCCCGACCACGACTACCCGTTTATCCTCACCACCGGCCGCCAGCTCGAGCATTGGCACACCGGCGCCATGACGCGGCGCGCCTTCGTGCTCGACGCGCTGGAGCCGAGTGCCTGTGCCTCGGTCTCGCGCGGCACGCTCGAAAAACTAAGGCTCAAGCCCGGCGACATGCTGCGTGTAACCACACGGCGCGGCGAGGTTGAATTAGCATCAAGACAAGACGACGCCATCCCCGACGGCGTGGTGTTCATCCCGTTCGCCTTCGTGGAGGCCGCGGCCAATATTCTGACCAACCCGGCGCTCGATCCGTTCGGCATGATTCCGGAGTTCAAATTCTGCGCGGCGAAGGTGGAGAAAGCCGGGGCAAGACAGCAAGCGGCAGAGTAGGGAGCTTTCTGCCCTACGCTCGCCTGTTTCGTCATTCCGGCTTCTTGTTCTTGAAATAAGGCTCGACCTTCCCAGTGAGCTTGATCGTCAGTGGGTTGCCGAGGCGATCCTTGGCGTTGCTGGCCGCCACGCGAACCCATCCCTCGCTCACACAATATTCCTCGACATTGGTCTTCTCGACGCCTTTGAAGCGGATGCCGACATCGCGCGTGAGCGCTTCCTCGCTGAAATAGGGACTGCGTGGATCGTTGCAAAGGCGGTCGGGAGGAGTGTCGGACATAAGCATTCTTTCGGATTCGGATATCGCAATCTGTAGCACTGCGGCAGAGAAATGCGACGGCCTGTGAGCGGAGACCTGGGGTGGCGCCCCGCTTAGTGCAATTTAGGCCTTTCGTCTCCCACCACGCGCATGTCAATCCGCCCGATCAAATCCGCCCGCATCGCCTCGGCTTCATGCAGCGCCGCATCGGTCTGAATCCACGTGGTCTCATTCGACCCCAACAAGACGATGCCGCCAATCACCGCCGCCATCGCCGCGATGATGGTGCCGGGAGAAAACGCGATCACCCCCAGCAGCACGAGCACGATCCAGATCACTCCGGCGGCGATGGTCAGCTTCGCGGCCAGCGAAATCTTGCGGCAGCGCTCGATCGATTCGGTCAGCGCCTCGCTGCGCGCTTCGAGTTGCGCGATCTCATCGCGGAAGTCGTCGTCCATGGCACCTTGACCGGCCGCGCGCCATATCGATGGCATGCCCCCGTGCGCGGCAGCCGACCGTAGCTTTAATTTGGCAAAAATACTTCGAATTCTGCCATTCACCCTCAACAAACGCGACCCTATCGGCCGTTCGGCCTAATCGGATTACGCGCATCTTCACTCCGGCTGCAGCCCGATGTCGTGGACGATTTTGCTCCAGAAATCGTACTGGGCCTGCACGAAGGCGCGCGTTGCCTCGGGCGTGTCGGCGCCATCAGTGAAGAAGCCGACATCGGCAAGCCGATTCACCATGTCCGGAGTCTTGAGAACTTTGTCCATCTCCTGGTTCAACCGCGTAATGATGTCCGCGGGCGTTCCGGCCGGCGCGGCGATCACGAACCAACCGGTGAGTTCAACCCCGGGATAGGCTTCGGAAATCGAGGGCACCTGTGCGTATTGCGGCAAGCGTTTCGTCCAGCTGATGGCGATCGGTTTGAGCGCTCCGCTGGCGATATGCGGCGCCGCCGATGGAATGGCCAGAATTGTGAGCTGGGTGCGTCCGGCCAGCGTGTCTTGCACGCCCTGAGGCATGGTCGCGTACGGGACCTGTAGAATGTCGGCGCCGCTGACCTTGTTCAGCCAGGTGGCCAAAATGCCGGAAAAATTTCGCCGCCCGTCGGTCGCGAAGGCGAGCTTGCCCGGGTTCGCCTTATCGTAGGCGATCAGCTCGGGAAGATTGTTGGCCGGTGTGTTGGCGTTGGCGAGAATCAGAAACGGATTCTTCGCCACCATAGCAACCGCGACGAAATCCTTGACCGGGTCGTAGGGCAACGTCTTGAATGTGTGCGGATTGCTCACCAGCGCGGCGGCGGTCGCGAAGAACAAAGTGTAGCCGTCGGCCGCTGCGTGAGCGGCCGCCGCCGAGCCGACCACATTGCCACCGCCGGGGCGGTTCTCGACCACGACCCGCTGTCCCAACAAATCCGACAACTTGTCGCTGATGAGCCGGCAGATGAGGTCGGGAGTGCCGCCGGCGGCCTGCGAGACGATGATCTTGATAGGTCGGTTAGGCCAAATCTCCGCCTTGGCTGGGACAAACGACAGCAGCAGCAAGGCGAGCGGCGTGGCCGCCCGGGCCAATATGGACATATTTTTCTCCCTGGAGCGGGGATTCGGCGGAAGATTCCCGAACCCAATAATGAATAATGACAGTATGAGCGGCAACACCACATTGTTTCAAGTCAACGGGCCACCACGATTCGCGCCAGCCGGTCAGGCTGGGCGGTGGCGTCTGCCCCGATGCCGCCGCTTTTGCAAGTTGAAGTTCCCGGGCGTCCGCGGTGCCGAGCGCGCCGAGGGCGCCGAGGGCATGAACGCGACGGAGAGCAACGCCATGAAACATGCGCAACTTTTATTTTTTCTTGGCGTCTTGATGGTTTCGGCCACGGCCGCGCTGGCGAAGCCCGCCTACGTGGCCTCGACCGTGAACCTGCGCGCCGCACCGGGCACCACCAGTGAGATCGTCGCCAAGATTCCCGGCGGTAGCCTGATCGATGCCAAAGATTGCAGCGAAGGCTGGTGCGCGGTCACCTGGCAGGAAAAGAGCGGCTTCGCGATCCAGACCGCGCTCGATATGAGCGGCCGCGTGCCGCGCGCTGCGGCGCGGCCGCCGGCTTACCGGCCGAACGCGGGCTATGTGGTCGATGACGAGCCGGTCTACTACGAAGCGCCGCCACCGGTCTATTATTACGACGGTCCTTATTACCGGCCGTATTGGGGCTGGCGGCGGCGTTGGTGGTGAACACCGCCGGATAGACCGGGTGTCACGTCGCCTTGTCGTCGGCGTCCCATAGCAGGCCGATCGCAACCTTGACGGCGAGGTAAACGACCATGGCCACCGGAATGGCGATGTAAAGCTTCACGCCAAGGCCTTGCTCCAATCCGAACAGGACGCCGGCGCCGACCAACACCGAGATAATTCGACCGATCGCCTGCCGGTTCATGCGCGCCGGGCGCTAGCGCTTGGTTTTGGAATCGTCGGCCCCGCGCATATTTTGCCATGGATCAGTACGCGTGGGCGTGGGCGCCTGGTCTCTATATTTGCGCGTGGCGTTGTATTCCTTTTCAACCGCCTCGGCCTCCTTTTTCTTTTGCTGCGCTTCCTCGGCGAGGGGGTTTTGGGACGGCTTTTCTTGGGCGAAGACCGGCCCGGCGATGAAGGCCAGCAATACAATCGCGACAATATAATACCTTGCCATGGCGGTTACCCACGTGTTCCTTGCCGGATAGGCTATCATGCCGTTCTTGCGCTCTCAATGCGATGAGATCGTTGCGCAATCGGCCTTTACGGCAGCTATAAATTTCGCCGCCGCATCGTTACAATGTAAACTTGAGCCTGCCCGGACGATTCCGGCGCAATTGAGGTAAGGCATGTCACTTGCTCACGATGCTACGCCGCGCACGGCTGCGAAGGTGCTCCGCCATGACTGGACGCGCGTGGAGGTGCGCGCGCTGTTCGCGCTGCCGTTTCCGGAGCTGATGTTCCGCGCTGCACAGGTGCATCGGGAGAATTTCGATCCGACCGAAGTGCAGATCTCGACTTTGCTGTCAATCAAAACCGGCGGCTGCCCGGAGGATTGCGCCTATTGTCCGCAATCCGCGCAATACGACACCGGCGTCAAGGCCGAGAAGCTGATGAGTCTCGACGCGGTGCTCGGCGAGGCGCGTGCGGCGAAAGCCGGCGGGGCCTCGCGCTTCTGCATGGGCGCCGCCTGGCGAAGTCCGAAGGAGCGCGATCTCGATTCCGTCTGCGCCATGGTGGAGGGCGTCAAAGCATTGGGGCTCGAGACCTGCGCTACGCTCGGTATGCTTACGGGCGAACAGGTGGCGCGACTGAAGGCCTCCGGCCTCGACTACTACAACCACAACCTCGACACCTCGCCGGAATATTATGGCGTCATCATCACCACGCGCACCTACCAGGACCGCCTCGACACGCTCGACCGCGTGCGCAATGCCGGCATCCATGTCTGCTGCGGCGGCATCGTCGGCATGGGCGAGGGGCTCGACGACCGCGCCGGCATGATCGCGACGCTGGCCAGCCTGCCGGTGCATCCGGAAAGCGTACCGATCAATTTGCTGATGCAGGTGGAAGGCACACCGCTCGCCGCCGTGCACAAGCTCGATCCGCTCGATTTCGTGCGCACCATTGCGGTGGCGCGCATTACCATGCCGGCTTCGGTGGTGCGGCTTTCTGCCGGCCGCGAGGACATGAGCGAGGAGACGCAGGCTCTGTGTTTCCTCGCCGGCGCCAATTCGATCTTCTATGGCCCGAAACTTCTCACCACGCCCAACCCCAAGCGCGACCGCGACATGGCGTTGCTGGACAAGCTCGGACTTAGGCCGATGGAATAACGGCGCGGGTTCCGCCTACTTCACGACCAGCACCGGACAGGGCGCCAGGCGCACCAGGCGGTCGGCGGTGCCGCCGATGATGCGCTCGTAAAGCGCCGAATGGTCCATGAAGCCGACGACGAGCAGATCGGCCTTGTGCGCTTTGACATAGGAGACGATGGCCGACACGGCGTGGCCGGCGACCACTTCGGCGTCGAGCTTGACGCCCTTTTTCTTGGCAATGTCGCGCGCCTTCGCTAAGACGTCGTGGAACTTGTGATTTTCGTCGGTCTTGGCCTCGATCACCTCGTCGATCGAAGCTGGCATGTTCGGCAGCACCTCGACTGAGATCATGTGCAGCGCGGTGTCGGCGCGCTTGGCGATGTCGCAGGCCAAGGCCAGCGCATTGAAACCGCCGACCGATCCGTCATTGGCCACCACGATCCGCTTGAACATGTCTCACACCTCCTGCTTGGCCGACGCGATTTTCGGCAGGAACCATTTCTGCGCGATCACCGTGGGCACCACCGCGCTGGCGATCACCGTCGTGAGCAGGATGGTGTACTGCTCCTGGTCGATAATGTGATTGGTCAGGCCATAGAGGGCCGAGATCGAGCCAAACGTCAGCCCCGTCGACATCAGCAGTGTGGTGTACATGCCCTCGCGTTTGTCGAAGCGATAGTAGCGCGTCAGCGGTAAAATGCCGACGAACTTAGTTGCCACTTTCGCACCCAAAAACATCGCAATCAAGCCCGCGCCGGCAATGAGCGCTTTGGCTTCGATCAGCGAGCCGGCTTTCAGGAAATAGAACGGCGTCAGCACCGCGAAGACGATGACACGCATGCGATGCGGCAGTTCCGGGTCGTGCTGGAAAGCGGGCGCCAGCGCCATGCCGACGAGATAGGCCGGCAGAACCGCCTCGCTGCCGACAGCAGTGGCAAAGCCGCCCAGCGCGAACAAAATGAGCAGCAGGAATTTGATCTCCGGCTCGCTGACCCGCTGTCCCACCCAGGCGAAGAACCAGGGCCCGACCTTCGGCAACATCATGACCACGACAATGGTTGCCGCGGCGAAGGCCAGCAGCCAAACCGTGAAGGAGGCGAATACGATGCCGAGCGCCAGCACGGTGCCGAGATCGGTGATGAAGCAGGCGGCCAGGATGATCTTGCCGAGCTCGGTCTTGTTGAGGCCGGTCTCCACCATCACGGCATAGACCACCGCCACCGATGTCGTGGACAGTGCGATGCCGGCGATCTGCGCTTGCGGCCAGGGCCAGCCGAGCAGATAGCGGGCGGCCAGCATGCAGCCGAGATAGGGTAACAGGAAACTGACGAAGCCGATGCCGATGCTGGCCCCGAGATTGCGGCGCACCACCGCCATGTCCACTTCCGCGCCAGCGAGGAACGTCAGCAGAATGGCGCCGAAGCCGGCGAGGTAGTTGATCCAGGGAGTGAGCGGCATGCCGATGATGTTACCGCCGAGCGCGCCCATCATGATCTCGATTAAGGCGACCGACAAAGCGAGCCGGATCGAAATCAGCGAGGACGCGAGTGCGAGGGCGATCCACAGCGCCGACGTAAACCAGATATTGTCCATCATCAGTCACGCTCCATTGTGTGCGTGCGGCACCAAGCCGACGCGGGATCGGAAACGTGGCGGCGCGATTGGCCAAAGAAAATCCGCCTCGCTCGACCGATCGAATCCTACCGTTCCTCGTCCGCGGTAGGATTCATTAGCCGATATGGGCGGTTTCGGGGGACACCATCCCCATCGCAACGAAAGGTAGCGGCGGTGGCGGGCACGGTCAACCGGGCACCGGCTTGAAAGCCGTGCGTCACCCGCGCAGGATGCCGTCCCGCAACGCCAGCGCGCGACTTTGCATTGTCCTCTGAATCCAATCTTCCACGCCGCCGGCGGCGCACCTTCGACTGGTCGACCGCGACCATCGCTGTATTCGCGTTCGCCGCCGCGGCTGCGGTCTATTGGCGCGACGGTGCTGAGCATTTCCTCGCCATCCTGTCCGGCGATCTCATGCTGTTCGGCGAGATGCTGCCCAAGGTGCTGGCCGGCTGTCTAATTGGCGCCTTCGTGACGCTGCTGCTGCCACGCGAACTGGTGGCGCGCTGGGTCGGACACGAATCTGGTTTCACCGGCTTGGTTGTCGCCACCCTGTTCGGCTTCATCCTGCCCGGCGGGCCGATTACCATCTATCCGGTGGCCGGCGCCTTTCTCGCCATGGGCGCCGATACCGGCGCGGTGGTCGCCTTCATCAGCAGTTGGACGCTGATCGGCTACACGCGCGCGCTGGTGTGGGAATTGCCATTCTTCGGCTCCGACTTCGTGATCTGGCGCATCGTCGAGGCGCTGCCGCTGCCGATCGTCGCGGGGCTACTGGCGCGCATCGCGGTGCGCGCAGGACTCGCGCGGTTAGAGACCAGAAGATGACGATCGCCATCGACATCATGCTGTGGCTGGTGGTCGCCGCGTTGGGCTTTATCGCGGCGCTGCGCGGGCGCGTGCTGCTCAACGACGGCGCGCGCGATGGCGCGGTGGAGTTCATCCACCTGCTGCCGCGCATCGCCATCGGCGTGGTCGGTTCCGGCTTCGTCGCCGAGGTGCTGCCGAAGGCGTTGATCGCTCCCTGGCTCGGCCCGGAATCCGGCTTGACCGGGGTCATCATCGCGACGATCGGCGGCGCGCTCACGCCGGGCGGGCCGGTGGTCGGCTTTTCGATCGGCGCCGCCGCGCTCAAGAGCGGGGCGGGCGCGCCGCAGGTGATCGCTTATTCCTCCGCCTGGGCGCTCTATGCGATCCACCGGCTGCTGATCTGGGAAGTGCCACTGATGCCGGCGCGCGTGGTCTGGCTGCGCGCGGTGGTGTCGCTACCACTGCCGTTTATCGCGGCGGCCGCGGCGATGGTGCTGACCAAGCCGTGATCTGGAGCAACCCCAGTTTTAAACCGGGGCGATCCCTGCCAAGATTAGCCATCGGGAACGAATAACAGGGAGGACACGATGGCGCACCATGCACATTGGGCACCATTTAAGCGCGCTGCGATCGGCTCGCTGCTGGCCGCGGCAATAGTGGGCTTGCAGTTCAAAGCGGTGGCGGCCGACGACTACCCCAATCGCGTTGTGCAGTTGATCGTGCCGTATCCTCCCGGCGGCGGCGTGGACACGGTCGGCCGCGTGATCGCGCAAAAGCTCACCGATGCGCTCGGTCAGCAGGTCATCGTGGTGAACCGCCCGGGCGCCGGCTCCGTGATCGGTGTGCGCGACGGCGCCAAGGCGACGCCCGACGGCTACACCATATTGATGCTGGTGACCGGCGCGAGCCTTCCCCCCAATACCGGCTACGATTTGCAGAAGGACTTTTCGCCCATCGGGCTGATCGCCTCCATTCCGATCGTGATCATGGCCAATCCGTCGGTGCCGGTGAAGTCCATGACCGACGTGGTCGCGCTCGCCAAAAAGGAACCCGGCAAGCTCACGGTCGGCACGCCGCCGTCGCCGACGCTGAATTATTTCGGCGCCGTGCAATTCAAGGGCATGACCGGCACCGACGTCACCATCGTCACCTACAAGGGCACTGGGCCGCTCACCACTGATCTGCTCGGCGGACACGTGATGCTGGCGTTCAATACGTTGCCGCCGGCGATCGGCAACATCAAAGCCGGCAAGCTGCGCGCTATCGCGGTGGCCGCGCCGCAGCGCCTGGCGGCGATACCGGACGTGCCAACGACCGCCGAGTCCGGAATGCCGGGGCTCGACATCGTTCAGTATTACGGGCTGGTGGCGCCGGCCGGCACGCCGTCTGCCATCGTCGCGCGGCTCAACAATGAGCTGCGCAAGATCGTGTCGTCCGAAGACATCAAGGCGCGCATCATCGCCGATGGCGGCGGCCCGGTCGCCAGCACGCCGGAAGAATATGCCGCCAATATCCAGCGCGAAGAAGGAAGGTGGGCGGCGCTAATCAAGAAGCTTGGATTGAAGGTCGAGTAGGACGCTACTGCCGCAACAACCCGCAATACCGTTTGATCCCGTTATCCCAGCAGCCCGTTTGCCGGCAATAGTTGAACCGGGTGCGACAGTTGGCTATGCAATCCCCAATCAAAGCGAGAGGATTACTCTAGCAGACAGAGATGCAGGTTTTCTGCTCGCCGCTGCAAAGCATCGGCGCGGCGAGCGCGGTCTGGGAGCTGTATAGATAAAGTCCAACGACGATGGCTATGGCATTGAGAAATTTTATATCGCATGGCCGTTCCCACATTTTGCTTGCGCATGATCTTATCCGAAAACCGGTTCCCATTTTTTAAGATCATGCGCTAATGCACCGCTGCGCCGGTGCGTGGCGTAATGGCGCCGCGATGGCGGATCACTTGCCCGGCGAGCTTGTGCGCGGCGTTCGCCGCCTCGAGAGCCTCGTGTCCATTGAGCCGCGCGGCTAGATAACCGGCATTGAAACCGTCACCGGCGGCGGTCGGATCGACCGGCACCACGACTTCGGGCACCGGCACGGTATCTCGCGCGCCGGAAGCGGCGACCAGCGCGCTATTCGGCCCATTCTTCACCACGATTTCACCGACACCGAAGGCCTGTAGCCGTTCGATGGTCGCCTCGGGCGAAGGATCGCCCCACAGCACCGCCTCGTCATCATAGGCTGGCAGCGCGATGTCGGCGCGCTTGAGCGCCTCCGCGAACACCGTGCGGGTGCGCGTGAGATCGCCACCCCAGCCATGCGGGCGGAAATTTCCGTCGAAGGCGATCTTGGCACCATTGCTACGCGCGAGTTCAAGTGTCGCGAGAAACCGCCCGAGTCCCACGTTCGAATAGAGCGAGAGCGTGATGCCAGTAAAGTAGATCAGCCGCGCATGGACCAGGCCTTCCGCCATGGCGCTCCAATGTGGCAGTTCGAACAAGTCGCGCGCCGGCGCTGCCTCGCACCAATAATGAACGCGCTGCTCGCCCTTGTTGTCGGCATCGACTAGCGCGAGGCCAGGAAGCCGGCCAGCCGCGCGCAAGATCAGATCGGTGCCGATGCCCTCGGCCTGCGCCAGCGACACGATCGCGTCGGAAAACGGATCGTCGCCGAGCGCGCTGGCCAATGCGACCGCTATGCCGGCTCGGGCCAAATAGATTGCCGTGTTGAACGTGTCGCCGGAACTCGCCAGCGCAAAACGGCCGTCGGCGCCGCGGGCAAGCTCCACGATCGCCTCGCCGATGCACACCGCGCGTTTGGGTTCGCTCATCCCGATTTGCCTATCACGGACAGGTGGTAAGCGTCACCGGGTTGGCCGCCACATCGACAGCGGCGTGTATTGTTGGAAAAGGCAAACGTGTTACCCTGTGATAAAGGGGCAGAGCGTTCACAAGCGGCGTGCCGACCAAGGCACGGACAAGATTCCGGCCGATAACAACTATTGCACTACTGGCAGCGTTCCAGCCGGCGCGGCGGGGGAAACGATGGCTGAGGATATCAAGGTCGATTCGGAGATATCGGCGGAAGGTCTGCGCAAGGCCGAGGAATACGTCCAGCAGGAAGAGGGCGCCGGCAACCGGCTCACCGGCTGGGCGGGCATCATCGTGACGGCGATCGCCGTCGCCATGACCCTGTTTCATCTCTATGCCGCTTATGACATCGTACCGACCATACCGCTGCGCTACACCCACGTCGCCTTCGTCCTGCTGCTGAGCTTCCTGCTGTTCCCGCTGGCGGACCGCTTTCGTAACCGCATCCAATGGTTCGACGTGATCCCGCCGCTGCTCGGGATCGCGACCATCGTTTATGCGCTCATGCAGGGCGACGATTTCACCGACCGCGCGGCCGTGCCGGAACGCTGGGACGTCATTCTCGGCGGCATCTTCATCGTGCTGGTGCTGGAGGCGGCGCGGCGGACCACCGGCTGGATCATGCCCTTCGTCGCCGTGCTGTTCATCCTCTACGCCTATTTCGGACCTAGCCTGCCGCCACCGTGGACGCATCGCGGCTACGATCTCGCGCGGCTGGTCGGGCATCTGTTCATCACACTGGAAGGCATCTTCGGCGTACCGATCGACGTGTCGGCGACCTTGATCATCATGTTCACGATCTACGGCGCTATCCTCCAGCATTCCGGCGCCGGAAAATTCTTCATCGACTTCTCGCTTGGCGTCATGGGTAACAAGCCATCGAGCGCCGGCCGCGCCGTCGTCGCGTCATCATTCCTGCTCGGCGGGCCGTCGGGCTCGGGCGTCGCCACCACGGTGATGATTGGTACGGTGGCTTGGCCGATGCTGAAGAAGGCCGGCTTTGAGCCGAATGCGGGCGGTGGATTGCTGGCCGCAGGCGGTCTTGGCGCCATCATCTCGCCGCCGGTGCTCGGTGCCGCCGCGTTCCTGATCGCAGAGTTTTTAAAGATCAGCTATCTCGAAGTGATCTGGATGGCGACCATCCCGACCTTGCTCTACTACCTCTCGCTTTTGTTCATGGTCGAACTCGACTCGCTCCGCTTCGGCGCGCACGAGGTGGTGTTCAAGCCTGAGATGACCGTTTGGGAGATGACGAAGCGTTACGGCTTCCATTTCGTGTCGCTGGTCGCCGTCGTCCTCTTCATGGTGATCGGGTATTCTCCGATGCTTTCGGTGTTTTTCTCGACCGTGCTTGCCTTCGGGATGAGTGCTCTCACGCCTGAGACAACGCTCGGTCCGCGCAAGCTGTTAATTCCGTTATTGGTGATCGGCTTCGCCGCCGCTGGGTTGTTCATGATCCCGTCGATCGGGACGTCGGCCCTTGCATCGACGTTTGAATCCTGGTTTCCGCTATTAATCTTGGTCGTTATCGGTGTACTCGCCGTTATAGGTTTGACTCCTGCCGGCCAGCTTGCGGTGCCATCGTCGAAAAAGCTTACCGCCGCGATGGCCGACGGCTCGATTGGCGTGCTCAGCGCGGCGACCACTTGCGCGGCGGCCGGTATCATCGTCGGCATCGTCACGCTGACCGGGCTGGGATTGAAGTTCTCCTCTATTGTCATCGACCTTGCCGGCGGCAGCCTGTTGATGACCGCGCTCTACACCTCGCTGGTGGTCTGGATCATCGGGCTCGCCGTGCCGGTGACGGCGTCCTACATCATCTGCGCGGTGATCACTGCCCCCGCGCTGACCAAGCTCGGCGTGCCGGATTTCGCCGCGCATATGTTCATCTTCTACTATGCGGTGCTGTCGGAAGTGTCACCGCCGACCGCGCTGTCGCCTTTCGCGGCCGCCGCGATCACCGGCGGCGATCCTTACAAGACGACAATGCAGGCGTGGAAATACACGCTGCCGGCGTTCCTGGTGCCGTTCGTGTTCGTGCTCGATCCGCAGGGCGTCGGCCTATTGATGAAGATCCCGAAGGACGGATCGGTCTACGACATCATCTGGGTCACGCTGAAGACAGGCATCGGCCTGGGCGCACTTTCCGCGGCGGCGCAGAACTGGGCGCTACGCAAGAACACGCTGGTCGAGCGGGGCCTATGGCTCCTGTCCGGGCTGCTGCTGGTGTTCCCGAGTCTGCTCGAAGGCTTGGCCGAAACCATCACTGGCCTCGACGTGCCGCATCCGGCGCCGTTCGGTCTGGCATTGGGCGTGGCTTTATTGCTAAAGCAAAAGTTCGTTCCACTGAAGCCGGCAACTGAAACAAACCGGCAATAAGCAAACATGATGGAGGAAGCGATGTTGAAAAGAACGTCTAAAGCGCACGTGCGAAAAGGACTGGCGACATTGACACTGGTGCTCGGCGGCGTGCTGGTCGCCGCCGTGGGAATCGCCCAGCAGCGAGCGATCTCGATCGCTACCGGCGGAACTGGCGGCGTCTACTATCCGCTCGGCGGCGGGCTGGCCAATGTGCTGTCGAAGGCGATCCCCGGTTTGCAGGCTACGGCGGAAGTCACCGGCGGCTCGGTCGACAATCTCAAGCTGATCAACTCCGGCGGCAGCGAAGTCGCGTTTGTGATGGTCGATGCCGCGCTCGACGCTTACAAGGGCCAGGACAAGTTCAAGGGCACCGAAGTGCCGGTGCGTACCTTGATGGTGCTCTACCCGAATCAGATGCACGTCGTGACAATCGAAGGCACCGGTATCGAGAAAATGGCCGACCTCAAGGGCAAGCGCGTCTCCACCGGATCCGGCGGCAGCGCTACCGAAGTCATGGCGTTTCGCGTGATCGAGGCGGCCGGTCTCGATAAGGACAAGGATATGAAGCGCGAACGGCTCGGCGTCGCCGAGTCCGTCAATGCGATCAAGGACCGCAAGATCGA
>DATISB010000130.1:0-12250 GCA_035469145.1 Pseudolabrys sp. | reverse complement strand
TCGACGATCTCGGTGGTGATGGCGCCGTAGCCCTTGCCTTTGATCGCCGTCTCATACATCGCCTTCGACGCCTCGGCGGCTTGGCGCTGCTCGGGCGTGAAGATGTAAATGCCGGAGCGGTATTGCGTGCCGACGTCATTGCCCTGGCGCATGCCTTGGGTCGGGTCGTGACTCTCCCAGAACGTCTTGAGCAGCGTCTCGTAGGATATCTTTTTCGGATCGAACACCACCAGCACCACTTCGTTGTGACCGGTGCGGCCCGAGCAGACTTCCTCGTAGGTCGGGTTCGGCGTCACGCCCCCGGCATAGCCGACGGCGGTGACATGGATGCCGTCACCCAGCTCCCAGAATTTGCGCTCGGCGCCCCAGAAGCAGCCGAGCCCGAACACCGCCTTTTGCGCGCGCTCCGGATAAGGCCCCTTCAGCGCCTGATGATTGACGAAGTGTGCGGCCGCGGTGCGGATCGGGGCATTACGCCCGGGCAGCGCTTGCGCGGCCGTCGGCATGGCAATCTTCTTGAAGCCGAACATGGTTGGTTCTCACGATTGGTTTTCTTGCAATCTTTGAGCGCAATATAAGCGTTCGCGTGCCGACGCGAAATGCCAGCGCCGATCACGTCTCGGCCAGCCGACCGCACGCGGCGTTCACGCCGGCGCGAGCCTCACTTTGATTACGCATGATCTTATCCGAAAACCGGTACCCACTTTTCGGGATTATGCGTCTGCGCTAGCGCGCATAGCCGATCAGCGGCTTCTTCTTGCGGCCGAACAAAAGCAGCAGGATCCCGACCAGGCCGAGCAGGCTCCAGGCCGGCGCCGCCAGGATGGAGACCATCACCGGGTTCCACAGCAAGCCGCCGGCATAGGGCTCGATCAGCGGCCGCAGCTTCGCCAGGCTGCCCGCATTGATGAGCTCCCACAGGGCCCGCCCGGTGGTGAGGGTGAGGCTGTTGCCGGCGATCGACTTGGTGCCGTCATAGATCACCAGGATAAAGGCGGCGGCCAGACAGATCAGGCCGAGGAAACGGAACAGAAAACGGATCATGGTTTAGGGGTCTTTTCCTTGCTCAACCGTATCGATTAGCGCGCGGCGCGGCTGGGTTCAACAAGGGACGTGCCGCCCCTGCCCTTCCCTTGAGCCATCGCGGCTGCTTCCGCTAACGTCCCCCTCGCCGGGCAGCACCGGTTGTGTCATGGAGTGGCAATGCCCGCAAAACCCCCCGCCGGCCGCAATCGGCCGACCTTTACCGACCAGGAAGCCCTGCAGTTTCACAGCGTCGGCCGGCCCGGCAAGCTGGAAGTCATCGCCACCAAGCCAATGGCAACCCAGCGCGACCTCTCGCTCGCCTATTCGCCGGGCGTCGCGGTGCCGGTGCTCGCCATCGCCGCGGATCCGAGCCGCGCCTACGACTACACGGTGAAGGGCAATTTCGTCGCCGTCATCACCAACGGCACCGCCATCCTGGGGCTGGGCAATCGCGGTGCATTGGCGGCCAAGCCGGTGATGGAAGGCAAGGCAGTGCTGTTCAAGCGCTTCGCCGACATCGATTCCATCGATCTGGAAGTCTCCACCGAGGACCCAGACCAGTTCATCAATTGCATCCGCTATCTCGGCGCCGGCTGGGGCGGCATCAATCTGGAGGACATCAAGGCGCCGGAATGCTTCATCATCGAACAGCGCTTACGCGAATTGATGGACATCCCGGTTTTCCATGACGACCAGCATGGTACCGCGATCATCTCGGCGGCGGGATTGATCAATGCACTCGATCTGACCGGGCGTGACATTCAGCACACCAAGCTGGTCTGCAACGGCGCCGGCGCCGCCGGCATCGCCTGCCTAGAACTGCTCAAGGCGATCGGCTTCACACCCGAAAATCTGATCCTGTGCGACACCAAGGGCGTGATCTATCAGGGCCGCACTGACGGCATGAACCAGTGGAAGTCGGCCTATGCGGTCAAGACCTCAGCCCGCACGCTGGCGGACGCCTTCGTGGGCGCAGATGTGGCCTTCGGGCTCTCGGCCAAAGGGGCTTTCACCGCGGATATGGTCAAGTCGATGGCGGCCAAGCCGATCATCTTCGCCTTGGCCAATCCCGACCCCGAGATTACCGCCGAGGAAGTGGCGGAGGTGCGCGACGACGCCATCATGGCGACCGGCCGCTCCGACTATCCCAACCAGGTCAATAATATTCTCGGCTTCCCGTTCATTTTCCGGGGCGCCCTCGATGTGCGCGCTTCCACCATCAACATGGAGATGAAGATCGCCGCCGCGCACGCGCTCGCTAATCTGGCGCGCGAGGACGTGCCCGACGAGGTCGCCGCCCTATACGGGGCGCGCCCGAAATACGGACCCGAATACATCATCCCGGTGCCGTTCGACTCTAGGCTGATTTCCACGGTGCCGCCCGCCGTCGCTAAGGCGGCCATGGATACCGGCGTCGCCCGCAAGCCGATCGTCGACATGGACGCCTACCGCCATCAGTTGAACGCGCGGCGCGATCCGATCGCCAGCACCCTCGTGCAAGTCTTCGCGCGGCTGCGCCGGCAGCCCAAGAGCGTGGTGTTTGCCGAGGGCGAGGAAGAGCAGGTGATCCGCGCCGCCGCCAGCTTCGTGCACCAGGGACTGGGTACGGCCTTGCTGGTCGGCCGTGAGGATCTGGTGCGCGGGGCAGCAGCCGAGGCCGGCATCGAGCTCGGCGAAGGCATCGAGATCATTAATGCCCGCGTGTCGACCCGCAACACCGTCTACCTCAACTATTTGTACGAACGGCTGCAGCGGCGCGGCTATCTGCTGCGCGACTGCCAACGCTTGGTGAATACCGACCGCAATCATTTCGCCGCCTGCATGGTCGCCCTCGGCGATGCCGACGCCATGGTGACCGGCGTGACCCGCAACTTCTCGGTCGCGCTCGAGGATATAAGGCGCGTGATCGATCCCAAGCCAGGCCACCGCGTGATCGGCGTCTCGCTGGTGGTGGCGCGCGGGCGTACCGTGCTGGTGGCCGACACTGCGGTCACCGAGATGCCGGAGGCACATGAAATCGCCGAGATTGCCATCGAGGCTGCCGGCGTCGCGCGCCGGCTCGGCTATGAGCCGCGGCTGGCGATGTTGGCGTTCTCGACCTTCGGCCATCCGCAGGGCGAGCGCTCGACGCGGGTGATCGAGGCGGTGCGCATTCTCGACAACAAACGCGTCGATTTCGAATATGACGGCGAAATGGCGGCCGACGTCGCGCTCAATCCGGCACTTGCCGCGTCCTATCCGTTCTGCCGGCTATCGGGGGCGGCCAATGTACTGGTGATGCCGGCGTTCCATTCGGCCTCGATTTCCACCAAAATGCTGCAGGAGCTGGGTGGCGCCACCGTGATCGGGCCGCTGCTGGTCGGTCTCGACCGCCCAGTGCAGATCGTGCAGCTCGGCGCCAAGGACAATCAGCTCGTCAACATGGCGGCGCTGGCCGCCTATAATGTCAGCGGCTGACCCCGGCCCGATAGCGAGACGGAGACCTTCGTTGCGCAAGACCCTGTCCGGCGTGATCGCCGCCGTCGCCACGCCGATCGGCGAGGATGGCGCGCCCGACCTCAAGCGGGCGGTCAACCTGGCGCGCTATCTGCTCGACAACGGCTGCGACGGCCTCAACGTGCTCGGCACTACCGGCGAAGCCACCTCGTTCTCGCGCGATGAGCGCAAGGCGGTGATGAGCGCCTACAAGGCGGCAGGGCTGCCGCTCGACCGCCTGATGGTGGGGACCGGCGCCGCGGCGGTATCAGATGCCGTCGCGCTCACCCGTCATGCGGCCGAGCTCGGCTTTGCCGGGGCGTTGGTGCTGCCGCCGTTCTACTACAAGGGCGTGCCCGACGACGGGCTCCTCGCCTATATCGATACGCTGGTGCAGGCGACGGCCGACCAGCCGATCCCGATCTACCTCTATCACTTCCCGGCCATGTCCGGCCTGCCCTGGCATGTCACGTTGATCAAGCGGCTGCTGGAATCCTTCCCGTCCCGCATCGTGGGCCTGAAGGATTCCTCCGGCGACATGGCATACGCGCGCTCAGCGGCGGCGATCTCGCCAGACTTCGCCGTGTTCCCCTCGACCGAAGCCGCGCTGCTCGAGGCGCGCTCCGGCGCGTTCGGCGGCTGCATCTCAGCCACCGCCAATCTCAACGCCGATCTGTGCGCGCGCGCCTGGCGCGCGGGCGATGCGGGCGCGCTCGATGCCGCGGTGGCGATCCGCAAGCTGTTCGACGGTAAGCCGCTGGTCTCCGGCGTGAAGGCCCTGCTCGCGCATATCCACGACGATCCGGCGCTCGCCCGGGTCAAACCGCCGCTCAGTGCCCTGTCGGTCTCCGATCGTACCACCATCGTCGCCGGTTATGACTCAATACGGGCCAAGCGGGTGGCTTAATCTTGACCATTGCGGGCCGTTGACGCCTGCGCGGGGCCTTACTATAAGCCTCGCCCGTGGCGGCGGGGCGTCTTGCCGCCACACTTTTTTGCAAAGATCAATCGTTTGGGCGGTCTTTCCGCCGCGAAACACCAGTTGTGAACGAGAGGCTCATGGCCAATACCAAATCCGCCCGCAAAGCTACGCGCAAGATCGCGCGCCGGACGATCGTCAACAAAACGCGCCGCTCGCTGCTGCGCAGTTCGATCCGCAAGATCGAGGAAGCGATCGTCAGCGGGGACCGCACGGCGGCCTTGGCGGCGTTCAAGGAAGCGGAACCGGCCATCATGCGCGCGGCACAGCGCGGTGTCGTGCATAAGAACAATGCCAGCCGCAAAGTGTCGCGCCTCGCCCACCGGATCGCCAAGCTCGCGAAGTGAATGGCGGCCTGGCCATCACGCCGGCTTATATTGCATCAAATTCTTGCGAATAACGATCGAACGGTCGCGTGACGGACGCCGGCGCGCCTCGCCGTAGTCAAACCGTCATCGCGGCGTCAAACAAATTTGCTCCTCACGATATTGCCTGACAATGCGCGGTACCGGCGCGCGCGCGCCAATGCCCGCGTACTTTCATTGCGAGGGCTACCTTGAAAATTCGCACAAGAATTTTTTTGCGGCATGAAAGACTTAACGGGCATACGAAGGCGGGGACCACAAAATGCATATTTGACGGGCATTATTTGTAGCTCTCGTCTTTTTAATTATAGTGTTGCCGCGCCACGCAAGAAATTCTATTGCGACTTCGAAATTCCGCACGACTCATCAACACGTTGCAATCGACTTTATGCGCAGGCACACCATCGCACTGACGCGCATTTTTATCATGTGACACGCGGATATCTGTGAATCCCATTGCGAGCCGTTAACGCTTGTGTATTTTTGAAAACCGCGCCCGGAAGTCCCGGGCGTCATCAGGAAAAGGTCTCGCCTCACGCTCATCGCGGATGAGAATAGCTTTTGTTTGCCTGCTGGCTTCAAACGTGGCCATTCGAAATGGTGGAAAAGCTGCGAGTTCAACATTGAGTTTTCAAAAGGGTTGGCGTCGCGCAATCTGAATCTCAATCAGGTGGAAATGTGAAAGGCCTGCCGCGAGGCGGATGTGGGGAAGACCCCGGACAAAAGTCCGGAAGGCAATTCAAGGGGAGCGATTATGACAGCCGCGGGACGAGTTTGGGTGAGCAACGCCGGTATCATTGAATGGACACGGCCCAATGTGGATTCACGCCCCGCTGTCGCGCGTCCCGCCCAAGTTTCATGCGCTACGCCTCCGCCCGCCGGCTGAGGCGCAGCATCCTCGACCCGCTTCGATGTCGCTCCGCCCGGCCTTAGGGCCCTCTGGCGGACCGAAAATCTCTCAACGGCATCGTCATCGAGTTTGTTGCGTCCCGTTTCCGGCGCGTTGGCGGCACGACGCCGTCAGGCCGGGCAACCGAGTCCGTTCAACCATTCAATTGGATCGAGAAATAAGAAAATGACGAACGCGGATCAGGAGGGTTGGTCACGGGTGAAGGGGCGTCTGCGCGCCGAGGTCGGTGACGACGTCTATTCGAGCTGGTTTGCGCGCATGGATCTGGAAGCGATCGAGGAGGGCACCGTGCGCCTGTCGGTGCCGACCCGTTTCCTCAAGAGCTGGATCCAGTCACATTATGCCGAACGCGTGCTGGCCTGCTGGCAAACGGAACAGGCGCAAGTCGGTCGCATCGAGCTGATCGTGCGCTCGGCGGTGCTGCGTTCGGCCATCGTCAAGCCCAAGGCCGAGTTCGAGATAGGCGCCGGCGATGGCGGCCGCTTCAACAACAATAGCAACGGACGGCCGCAACCGGTCGGCGATGCGACTGGGCATGAGGCACTCGGCGGCTCGCCGCTCGACGCGCGTCTGACCTTCGACACCTTCGTGGTCGGCCGCTCCAACACGCTCGCGCAGGCCGCCGCCAAGCAGGTGGCCGCCGGCAAGCGTGGCGACGCGGTGATGTTCAATCCGCTCTACATTCATGCCGGCGTCGGCCTCGGCAAGACGCATCTGCTCCAGGCGGTCACTTGGACCGGTAATGCCACAGGCGAGCGCAAAGTGCTCTATCTCACCGCCGAGAAATTCATGTACGGCTTCGTCTCGGCGTTGCGCACGCAGACCGCGCTCGCCTTCAAGGAAGCGCTACGCGGTATCGGCGTGCTGGTAATCGACGACATGCAATTCCTGCAAGGCAAGTCGACCCAGGCCGAGTTCTGCCACACGCTCAATGCCTTGATCGATGCCGGCCGCCAGGTGGTGATCGCCTCCGACCGACCGCCGTCGGACCTCGAAAGCCTCGACGACCGGGTGCGCTCGAGACTGGCCGGCGGCCTGGTGGTGGAAATGGGTCCGCTCGGCGAGGAGCTGCGCCTCGAAATCCTCAAATCGCGGGTGCTGGCGGCGCGATCGCACCATCCCAGCTTCGACGTGCCGTTGCCGGTGTTGAGCTACATCGCCAAGACGGTCACCCATAATGGCCGCGACCTGGAAGGCGCGCTCAACCGCCTGCTCGCCCATAATAAGCTCACCGGCCATGCCGTGACCCTGGAAATGGCCGAGCGCGAGGTGCGCGATCTGATCCGCCCGCAAGAGCCCAAGCGGGTCAAGATCGAGGACATCCAGCGGGTTGTGGCGCGCCAGTATAATGTCAGCCGATCCGACCTGTTATCGTCGCGCCGGACCGCCAATGTGGTGCGCCCGCGGCAGGTGGCGATGTATCTGGCCAAGACCTTGACCCTGCGGTCGTTGCCTGAAATCGGCCGGCGCTTCGGCGGCCGCGACCACACCACCGTGCTGCATGCGGTGCGCAAGATCGAGGGCCTGGTCGGCAACGACATGGCCTTGGCCGAGGAAATCGAGATTTTGAAGCGGCAATTGCAGGAGTAACCAGACCGGCCAGCCTCTCTCCGCTTGCAGGGAGAGGCGTCCGCGATGTCAAAGCCCTTGGGGAAATGCCGCCCGGCCGGAAACGCGCCCTTGCGTAAATCCCGCACATTCGTCACCTTTCTCCCCCGGCCTCGCATGCCGCGAGCCACCGGCTTGCCGTCGCGCCTGGTTTCAGGGTTGTTTTCGAAGGCGCCGAAGCGGGTCTCCCCATGAAAGTTACTGTCGAGCGTGCAGAGCTGCTGAAGTCGCTGGGCCGCGTGCACCGCGTGGTGGAACGGCGCAATACCATCCCCATTCTCGCCAATGTGCTGATCAAGGCCGAACGCGGCAAGCTCAGCATGAAGGCCACCGACCTCGATCTCGAAGTCATCGACAGCGTCGCCGCCGAGGTGTCGCCGGGCGGCGCCACCACCGTGCCGGCGCACATGTTCTACGAGATCGTGCGCAAGCTGCCCGAGGGCTCGCAGATCGTGATCGAAGGCTCCGGCGACCGCGCCGTGCTCTCGCTGCGCGCCGGGCGCTCGCGCTTCACCCTGCAGACGCTACCGGATAGCGACTTTCCCGACTTGGCCGCTGGCGAGATGACGCACTCCTTCAAGCTCGCCGCCGCCGATCTCAAGCGGCTGATCGACAAAACCCAGTTCGCGATCTCCACCGAGGAGACCCGCTATTATTTGAATGGCATCTATCTGCACACGGCTGGGACGGCGAAGAACGCGATGTTGCGCGCGGTGGCGACCGACGGCCATCGCCTGGCGCAGTTCGAGCTGCCGCTGCCGGAGGGTGCCGCTGGCATGCCCGGCATCATCGTACCGCGCAAGACCGTGGGGGAGGTGCAGCGTCTGATCGAAACCGGCGAAGGCGAGGTGGCGATCGAATTGTCCGCCGGCAAGATCCGCTTCTCGATCGGCGACGTGGTGCTCACCAGTAAGTTGATCGACGGCACCTTCCCGGATTATGCGCGAGTGATCCCGGCCAATAACGACAAGAGCTTGGTCGTCGACAAGAAGGATTTCGAGGCCGCGGTCGACCGCGTCTCCACCGTGTCGAGCGAGCGCGGCCGCGCGGTCAAGCTCTCGATCACCGGCGGGCGGCTGGTGCTGTCGGTGACCAATCCGGATTCTGGCAGCGCGACGGAAGAGCTCGAAGTCGAATATGAATCCGACCCGCTCGATATCGGTTTCAATTCGCGCTACCTGCTCGACATCGCCGCGCAGATCGACGGCGAGGTGGTCGTGCTCAAACTCGCCGACCCTGGCTCGCCCACGCTGATCCAGGACAAGGACGCCAAGGGCGCGCTCTATGTGCTGATGCCGATGCGGGTTTGATCTCCCGCTTCGCTGGCGCGGGTGGTAAGGCTCGCCGATGACCTCAGCCTTCATCCGCCGCCTGACGCTGAGCAATTTCCGCAGCTACCACGCCGCGCAGATCGAGCTTGGCCGAACCGGGCCGGTAGTGCTGACCGGTGCCAATGGCGCCGGCAAGACCAATCTGATCGAGGCGATCTCGCTGCTGGCGCCCGGGCGCGGTTTGCGCCGCGCTACCATGGAGGAATTGGCGTTTTCCGAAGGCGACGGCGCTTGGGCGGTATCGGCAGAGATCGAGGGCATGCTGGGACTGGCAACGCTCGGCACCGGCATCGATCCGCCGGCCGGCGAGGATTCAGCTCCCTCACGCATATGCCGCATCGACCGCGAGAGCGTCGGCTCGGCGGCGGCTTTCGCCGATCATTTGCGCGTGGTGTGGCTGGTGCCGGCCATGGATCCGCTGTTCAACGGCCCGGCTTCCGAGCGCCGCCGTTTCCTCGACCGCCTGGTGCTCGCGGTCGATGCCCAGCATTCCAGCCGCGTCGCGGCGCTCGAGCGTTCGCTACGCTCGCGCAACCGCCTGCTGGAGGACGCGTATAGCGATTCCCATTGGCTCGACGCGGTCGAGCACGAGACCGCCGAGGTCGCGGTGGCGGTGGCGGCGGCGCGCGCGGAAACAGTGGGCCGGCTCGCCGGAACGCTGGCGGGCGGGCGCAACCAGGCGCCGGAATTTCCATTGGCCGAAATTGCGCTCGACGGCTGGATGGAAAAACTGCTCCCGCATCACAGCGCGATCGAAATCGAAGACCGCTACCGCGCCTTGCTAAAGGACAATCGCGCGCGCGACGCCGCCGCCGGCCGCACGCTTGACGGCCCGCATCTGTCCGATCTTAGCGTGACCCATGCCAGCAAGGGCATTGCGGCATCGCAGGCATCGACCGGCGAGCAGAAGGCGCTGCTGATCCGCTTGGTGCTCGCGCATGCCGGGCTGATTAAGGACATGACCGGTTTTGCGCCGCTTTTGCTGCTCGACGAGATCATCGCCCATCTCGATCCGACGCGCCGCGCCGCGCTCTATGACGCGCTGGTTAATCTCGGCGCCCAGGTCTGGATGACCGGCGCCGATCCGGCAGCGTTCGGTGATATTGTCGGCCGCGCGCAGCTGTTCGAGGTGCGCAGCGGCGCGGTGGAACCGCGCCGCTAAAGTTCCATTGGCCCGCCACACACTGTTCATAAATCAAGAATGCTTGAAGTCTCCGAAAACAGGAACCATCGCTCACCCAATGTCTTTACCCTTACACACGGCAACGCCGCCGGCATGGGACAAGGGCATTGGGAACGGACACGGCCATAGATCGGGTCACACGCGATTTGCATAGCGCGCTCAACACCATGCGCGGCGAACTCGATCGCGTCGAATTGCTCGCCGTCGCGCTGAGCGTCTTTAGCCGCCCGATTCCAGATTACGAGCCGCGGTTTCGTCACCTGCCTCGCGTGCCGCTGAGCGCGCATGAGCTCGGGGAAATGGACGCCCGCAAGCAATAGCGAACCGTCTTTGCAATTGCCGAATCGGCAGCTGACCGGGCTCAAAAAGTGGCTGATTTTTGGGTCTCCGGCACTTTAAAAACTCGTTTTGAATCAACATATTAGTTATCGTGACTTTGCTCTGTACGAGGCCCACATTTCGTGTCACACCAAACAACAAATCCGACTCATTTTTCCGCCCGTTTTGAGGCTCCCGCCGATGGCTGAACCGGCCCTGAATATCCCGTCTGACTATGGCGACTACGACGCGGAATCGATCAAGGTCCTCAAAGGCCTCGACGCCGTGCGCAAGCGACCGGGCATGTATATCGGCGATACCGACGACGGCTCCGGCCTGCACCACATGGTCTACGAGGTGGTCGACAACGCCATCGACGAGGCGCTCGCCGGCTTTGCCACCGAAGTCGTGGCCACGCTTAATCCCGACGGTTCGGTGACCGTGGTCGACAACGGCCGCGGCATCCCGACCGACATCCACAAGGGCGAAGGCATATCGGCAGCCGAGGTCATCATGACCCAGCTGCATGCCGGCGGAAAATTCGACCAGAATTCCTACAAGGTGTCTGGCGGATTGCACGGCGTCGGCGTCTCGGTGGTCAACGCGCTATCGAGCTGGCTCAAGCTCACCATCTGGCGCGATGGCAAAGAACATTTCATGGAGTTCGCCGACGGCGTCGCGGTAGCACCGCTGAAAGTCGTCGGCGACAGCGGCGGCAAACGCGGCACGCAGGTGACGTTCTTCCCGTCGCCGAAGACCTTCACCATGGTGGAGTTCGACTTCGCCACGATCGAGCATCGCCTGCGCGAACTGGCGTTCCTCAATTCCGGCGTCAACATCGTGCTGTCCGACATGCGCCACGCGGTCGAGAAGCGCGAGGAGATGAAATACGAGGGCGGCGTCGAGGCCTTCGTGAAATTTCTCGACCGCAACAAGACGCCGCTGATCCCGAAACCGGTTATGATCAAGGCCGAGCGCGAAGGCATCACGGTGGAATGCGCGCTGTGGTGGAACGACGGCTATCATGAGAGCGTGCTGTGCTTCACCAACAACATCCCGCAGCGCGACGGCGGCACGCATTTGGCCGGCTTCCGCGGCGCGCTCACCCGCCAGATCACGCAATATGCCGAGACCATTGGCACCACGCGTAAGGAAAAGGTGGCGCTCACCGGCGACGATTGCCGCGAAGGCTTGACCGCGGTGCTCTCGGTGAAGGTGCCGGACCCGAAATTCTCCTCGCAGACCAAGGACAAGCTGGTGTCCTCGGAAGTGCGGCCGGTGGTCGAGAACGTGATCAACCAAGCTCTGCAGGACTGGTTCGAGATTCATCCGCAGGAAGCCAGGGTCATCGTCGGCAAGGTGGTGGAAGCCGCCGCCGCGCGCGAGGCCGCGCGCAAGGCGCGCGATCTGACCCGCCGCAAGGGCGCCCTCGACATCTCGTCATTGCCGGGCAAGCTCGCCGACTGTCAGGAGCGCGATCCGGCCAAGTCCGAACTGTTCATCGTCGAGGGCGACTCGGCCGGCGGCTCCGCCAAGCAGGGTCGCAACCGCGAATTCCAGGCTGTGCTGCCGCTGCGCGGCAAGATCCTCAACGTGGAGCGCGCGCGCTTCGACAAGATGCTGGGCAGCCAGGAGATCGGCACGCTGATCACCGCGCTCGGCACCGGCATCGGACGCGACGAGTTCAATCCCGAAAAGCTGCGCTACCACAAGATCATCATCATGACCGACGCCGACGTGGACGGCAGCCACATCCGCACGCTGTTGCTGACGTTTTTCTTCCGGCAGATGGAAGAGCTAATCAAGCGCGGCCACATCTATATCGCGCAGCCGCCGCTCTATAAGGTCAACCGCGGCAAATCCGAGCAATATCTCAAGGACGAGCGCGCGCTCGAGGACTATCTGATCGCGACAGGCCTTGAGGATTCGGTGCTCCGCCTTGCGTCGGGCGAGGAGCGTGCCGGCGACGACCTGCACAGGCTGGTCGAGGAAGCCCGCGCCATCCGCAATATCCTGACCGGGCTGCACAGCCGCTATAACCGCAAGGTGATCGAG
>DATISB010000129.1:0-6718 GCA_035469145.1 Pseudolabrys sp. | reverse complement strand
CATATATTCACGCGCGCCGCGCGGACCATAGCGGCGGCGCCTTGCCCAATCAATGTCCGGCATCCCTTAACGCACCGAAGCCGACTTTGACCCGCACCGGGGCGCGGCTAGGATGAACCATGCCCTACCGCGCCCCAGTCGCCGACATCGCCTTTGCGCTTAAACACGCCGCGGGCTTGAAAGCCGCACTGGCGGAAGGGCTTTACAGCGATCTCGATGAGGCCATGTTAGACCAGGTACTGGTGGAAGCCGGCCGTTTCGCCGGCGACATCATCGCGCCGCTCAATACCGTGGGGGATAAATTCGGCACCCCGTTCAAGGACGGCGCCGTTGCCACGCCGCCGGGCTGGAAGCAGGCATACACCGCCTGGGCCGCCGCCGGCTGGAACGGCGTGGCCGCGCCCGCCGAATATGGCGGCCAGGATCTTCCCCATGCGGTGAACGCCGCCTGCATCGAGATGTGGAATTCGGGTTCCATGGCGTTTGGCATCGGCCCGGCGCTGACCATGGCCGCCATCGATGCGCTCGCCGCCTATGGCAGTGACGATCTCAAGCAGCGTTACCTCAGCCAGCTGATCAGCGGTGAGTGGATGGGCACCATGCAACTCACCGAGCCGCAGGCGGGCTCCGATGTGGGCGCGCTACGCACGCGCGCGACGCGCGCTCCCGATGGGACCTATCGCATCACCGGCTCGAAAATCTTCATCACCTACGGCGAGCATGACCTCACCGACAATATCATCCATTTTGTGCTGGCGCGGCTGCCCGATGCGCCGCCCGGCACCAAAGGTGTCTCGCTGTTCCTGGTGCCGAAGGTCATGCTCAACGCAGACGGAACATTGGGCAAGCGCAACGACGTGCGCGCGCATTCGGTCGAGCACAAGCTCGGCATCCATGGCTCGCCCACCTGCACCATGATCTACGGCGACCAGGGCGGCGCGGTTGGTTTTCTCGTCGGCGAAGAGCACAAGGGAATGCTCTGCATGTTCACGATGATGAACCGCACGCGGCTTGCGGTCGGCCTGCAGGGCGTAGCGATCGCGGAACTGGCGACGCAACAGGCGTTGAGTTATGCGCGCGAGCGCAAGCAAGGCGCCGGCGGCGCGATAATCGCCTATCCGGACGTGAAGCGCATGTTGCTGACCATGCGCGCGCTCACAGGCGCCGCGCGCGCGATCTGCTACGCGACCGCGGTGGCGATCGACCGCTCGCAGCGCGGCAAGACCGAGGCCGCACGCAAGGCCGGCCATGAACGCGCCTCGTTGCTCACGCCGGTCGCCAAGGCGTTTTCAACCGATATCGGCATCGAGGTCGCTTCCCTCGGCGTGCAGGTGCATGGCGGCATGGGCTATATCGAGGAGACCGGCGCCGCGCAGCATTATCGCGACGCCCGCATCGCGTCTATCTACGAAGGAACCAATGGCATCCAGGCGATCGACCTTGTGACGCGCAAGCTACCGCTAGCGGGCGGCGAGACGGTCGCGCTCTATCTCGACGAATTGCGTGCCATGATGTCGGCGATCAAAACCAGCAACGCGCCGGCTTTCGGCGAAACGCCGGCGCTGCTTGGCAAAGCTGTCGACAGCCTTGAGCGCGCCACGCACTGGCTGCTGGCGCAGAAATCGTCCGACGCGGCACTGGCGGGCGCGACACCTTACTTAAGAATGTTCGGCCACGCCGCCGGCGGCTGCATGCTGGCTGAGCAGGCGCTCGCAGCTTTACGCGAAAGCGGCGATGCACCCTCGCGCATTGCGCTGGCGCGGTTCTTTGCCGAAAACATCGCGGTGTTGGCCTCCGGCCTCGAATGCAGCGTCACCGAAGGCGCCGAAAGCATCACCGGCGCAGAAGCGGCGTTGGCGGAACAATGACCGAACTCGTCGTCGTGACAGATGATGGGCCGGTCCGCATGGTGCGGCTGAACCGTCCGGAGAAGAAAAACGCGCTGATCATGGCGATGTACGACGCCATGGCCGATGCGATCGAAAGCGCGGGAAAAACTTCGGCGCTGCGCTGCCTGCTGATCGCGGGCGCGCCGACCGAATTCTGCGCCGGCAACGACATCGGCGATTTTCTCAAGATGGCGACGACAAGCGGTGCGCTCGGGGCACCTATCCTGCGTTTTCTTTACGCGCTGGCGCGCTGCGAGACGCCGCTGGTCGCTGCGGTCCAGGGCAACGCGGTCGGCATTGGCACCACACTACTGATGCATTGCGACCATGTGGTCGCCAGCAGCGAGGCGCGCTTTTCCACGCCCTTTGTCAGCCTCGGCCTGGTGCCGGAAGCGGGTTCCAGCCTGATCGCGCCGCGGCTGATGGGCCAAGCGCGCGCATTCTCATTGCTGGTGATGGGACGGCCAATGAACGCCGACGAAGCGCAAGCCGCCGGCCTGGTCAATACGGTTGTCGCGCCGGAAGCGGTCGAAGCGGAGGCGATGCAGACCGCGCGCGCGATCGCTTCACTTCCGCCGCAGGGCGTGCTGGCGTCGCGCCGGCTGCTGCGCGGCAAGCCCGATGACATCATCGCGCGTATCGACGAGGAAGCCGAATTGTTCAAGACCCGCCTGCAATCGGCGGAAGCCAGCGCCGCCTTTGAGTCATTCATGACGCGCAAGCGTTGAACTTACAACGGCTTCAGCCCCGCCTCGATCTGCTGGCGCTTCCCCTCCAGGAACGGCGGCAGTACTAGGCTCTCGCCGAGATTGTCGAGCGGCTCGTCGACCGCGAAGCCGGGGCCGTCGGTAGCGATCTCGAACAGGATGCCATTCGGCTCGCGGAAATAAAGCGAGCGGAACCAGTAGCGGTCGACCTTGCCGCTGTTGGGAATACGCAACTCGCGTAAGCGCTCGGCCCAGGCGTCGTAGTCAGCATCGGGCGAGCGGAACGCCACGTGATGCACGCCGCCGGCACCGGGATGCGCGGGCTGCAAACCGGGCCGCACCGCCACGTGCAGCTCAGCGGCCGGGCCGCCCTCGCCCATCTCATAGACATGCACGCGGTCGCGGTTCGACTCCGGATGCGTATAGTCGCGCACCTGGCGCGCGTTCACGACGTGGGTGAGCACCAGATCGGTGGGGCGCAGCTCCGGCACCGTCATGGTAATCGGGCCGAGCCCGCGGATCTGGCGCTCGGCCGGCACCGAGCTTTTCGTGTAAGGATGCGCTGCACCTTTGCCGCCATCGTCCACCAGCGCCAGGCGCTGGCCTTCCGGGTCCTCGAAGTCGAGCGTCAGGCGGCCGTCGCGCTCGACGATCTCGCCGGCCGTGACGCCGGCGGCTTTGAGCCGCTCATGCCACCAGCGCAAATTCGCCTCGCCGGCGACGCGCATGCCGGTGCGGGTGATGGCGTGGTTGCCGCGCTGCTCGCGTTGGGTCGGAAAATCAAAAAAGGTTATGTCGCTGCCGGGCGAGGCCACGCCGTCGGCATAGAACAGGTGATAGGCGGAAACATCATCTTGGTTGACGGTCTTCTTGACCAGGCGCAGGCCGAGCAGCTTGGTATAAAATTTGACGTTGCTGGGCGCGTCGGCCGATACGGCGGTGAGATGGTGGATGCCGGAAAGCTGCATTGCGGGCCTCGGTAAGCTGTGAAACGCTGCCGCCGTCATCTATGAATTGCGGCGGGAAATTGCGAGGGCTGAGCGATGTCGCTAAAGGGCAAAACGCTTTTCATCACCGGCGGCTCGCGCGGCATAGGGCTCGCGATCGCGCTCAAAGCCGCCGCCGACGGCGCCAATATCGCTATCGCCGCCAAGACGGTCGAGCCGCATCCCAAACTCGAAGGTACCATTCACACTGCCGCCGCCGAAATCGAAAAGTCCGGCGGGCACGCGTTGCCGCTCGCCGTCGACGTGCGCGAGGAAGCGGCGGTGAACGCGGCGATCGAGGAGACCGCGACGAAGTTCGGCGGCATCGACATCGTGGTCAACAATGCCAGCGCCATCCAATTAACGCCGGTTACCGCGACCGACATGCGCCGCTACGATCTCATGCAGCAAATCAACGCGCGCGGCACCTTCATGGTGTCGAAATACGCGCTGGCCCATCTGGCCAAGGCCGCGAACCCACACATCCTGATGCTGTCGCCGCCGCTCGATATGAAAGAGAAATGGTTTGCGCCTGCCACGGCTTATGCGATGGCGAAGTTCGGCATGAGCCTGGTGGTGTTGGGGCTGGCCGGTGAGCAGCGAGGCAAGATCGCGGTCAACGCGCTGTGGCCGCGCACCACCATCGCCACCGCCGCGATCAAGAACCTGCTCGGCGGCGACGCCATCATGCGCGCCTCGCGCAAGCCGGAAATCCTGGCCGAGGCGGCCTATCGCATCTTCCACAAGCCGAAGAACTTCACCGGGAACTTCCTGATCGACGACACTTTCCTCGCCGCGGAAGGCGTCACCGACTTCGACCAATACCGCATCGATCCGAGCCAGCCGCTGCAGGCGGATTTCTTCGTTCCCGACGATAGCGCGCCGCCGCGGGGAGTCAGTTTGAAGGCAAAGGTCTAGCGCGCGATGACCGAGGCGCGTTAGAACACATAAATGTCCACCCTGCTGCTCAGCCATCCCGCATGCCTCGAGCATTTGACCCCGCCCGGTCATCCCGAGCGGCCGGACCGTTTGCGCGCCATCGACCAGGCGCTGGAGGACGAGCGGTTTCACATGCTGGCGCGCGAGCAGGCGCCGCGCGCGCCGCTCGAGGTCGTCGCGCTCGCCCACCCGATGGATTATATCGAGGCGATCCGCGACGCTTCACCGGAGGAAGGCATGGTGCGGCTCGATGCCGACACCTCGATGTCGCCCGGAAGCTTCGAGGCGGCCTTGCGTGGCGCCGGTGGCGCCATGCACGCGGTCGACGAAGTGATGAACCAGAAGGCGGCCAATGCCTTTGTCGCCATTCGCCCGCCCGGCCATCACGCCGAGGCGGCGCGGCCGATGGGCTTCTGCCTGTTCAACAACGTGGCGATTGCGGCGCGCTATGCGCAGAACCACTACCATGTCGAGCGCGCGGCGATCGTCGATTTCGACGTGCATCACGGCAACGGCTCGCAGGATATTTTCTGGTCGGATAAAACCGTCATGTATTGCTCGACGCACGAGATGCCGCTTTATCCCGGCACCGGCGCGGCGAGCGAGCGCGGCGAGCACAACACCATCGTCAACGCTCCACTCTCGGCCGGCGACGGCGGCGACGCTTTCCGTGAGGTGTTTGAGACCGTGATTCTGCCACGCCTGCGCGAATTCAAGCCGGAGATTCTAGTGATCTCGGCCGGCTTCGACGCGCACACCCGCGATCCGCTCGCCAATCTCAATCTAGTGGAAGCGGACTACACCTGGGTCACCAAGAAACTGATGGAGATCGCCGACGCCAGCGCGCAAGGGCGCATCGTTTCGCTCCTGGAAGGCGGCTACGATTTGCAGGGGCTGGCGCGTTCGGTGGCGGCGCATGTCACCGCACTGATGCGCGGGTGAATATTATGCTGTCAGCCCACCATCGATCGGCAGATCCGCGCCGGTGATGAAGGCGGCAGCGTCCGACAGTAGATAAACGCAGAGATCGGCGATCTCGGCGGGCTTGCCCAAGCGGCCGAGCGGAATATCGCGCGTCAGATTCTGCTTTGCTGTGTCCGGGTCGCGCGCGGCTTGCGTAATGCCATCGACCATCGGTCCCTCGACAAAGGCCGGGCACACGGCATTGCAGCGCACCGGCGGCTTAAGCCGCGCGCCATGGAGTGCGATCGATTTGGTCAGCAGCGACAGCCCGCCCTTGGAGGCATTGTAGGCGGCAAGATTGTGCCCGCCGACCAGGCCGGACACCGACGACAGGTTGACGATGACGCCGCCGTTTTTGCGCAAGAGCGGGAAGCAATATTTGCAGCCGAGGAAGGCGCCGTCGAGATTGACGCCGAGCACGCGCCGCCAGGTGGCGAACTCGAGCTGCTCCACGCTGCCGAGTACGACGATGCCGGCGGCATTCACTAGCCCATCGAGTCGGCCATGCCGGCGCTCGATCTCAGCCGTGACTCGCTGCCAGTCGGCTTCCGCGGTGACATCGAACGCCGCATCGAGGCCGGCGCTATGGCCAAGATCGGATGTGATCGCCAATCCGCCGGCGCGTTTTACCGCGGCGGTGACGGCTGCGCCGATGGCGCCCGCGGCGCCTGTCACTAATACAATCTTGCGCTTAAGATCGGCCATCGCGCTAGGCGCCCCATGCGAACTGCGCTATCGTCATAGACGAATTCTTAGCAAGATGTCATCAAATGGCCGACACCACCAATCCCGACGTGAAGAAAATGCCCTTCGAGCGGGCGATCGAAGAACTCGAATCGATCGTCAAACGACTTGAAGAAGGCAAGGTGCCGCTCGAGGAATCGGTGGCGATCTACGAGCGCGGCGAGGCGCTCAAGAAAAGATGCGAGGAACTGTTGCGGCAGGCGGAAGCGCGAGTGGATAAGATCACCCTCGACTCTTCCGGTAAGCCGACCGGCAGCGAACCCCTCGACGTGGATTGATCGCGTGTGCAAGTCCACCGCCCGCTGGTGATCCATGTGCAAGGCTACGATCCGCGCGGCCTCGCTGAAAATTTCGAATACTTCCGCCGGGGACAACATGGTCCACAATGATTTCGCGCGCCCGGCCTGGTGGAAGATCGTGCAGATGTATCGCACCACCGGCGTCGCGCTTCTCAATAGCGCCTTCGGCCGCATGCTGTGAACAAATTGGC
>DATISB010000128.1:0-35074 GCA_035469145.1 Pseudolabrys sp. | reverse complement strand
TCGCGGAAGCGGTCCATCAGCGGCTTGTCCTGGCCGCCGTCGATCTCGATCATGGTGCCGTTGACCATCTCCATCAAGGGCGACGCCAGCATGACGACGAGATTGGCCACCTCCTCCACTTCGGCGATGCGGCCCATCGGGATCGAAGCGGGCGCCAATTTGTCGGCTTCTGCACGCGGGATATTCATGTCGCGCGCCATGGCGTCCACCAGCCCGGCCCAACGCTCGGTGCGCACCGGACCGGGATTAACCGCGACGAAACTGATTTTGTCGCGGCCGTATTGGCCGGCGAGCGAGAGCGTGAGGTTCTGCCCTGCCGCATTAGCCGCGCCCGGGCAGATTTCCCAATAGGACGGCTTCACCCCGTCATTGCCGATCAGGTTCACCACGCGGCCGCCGCCCTGCTTGACCATGATGGGGAGCACGTAGCGCAGGCAGCGCACGTAACCCATGAATTTGAGTTGCAGCCCCTTCTCCCAGTCGTCCTCGGTCAGATGCTCGATCACGCCGCCGGCAGCCGAGCCGGCATTGTTGACCATGATGTCGACGCGGCCGAGCGCCTTGACGCCTTGCTCGATGAAATTCCTGGCGTCGGCGTCTTTGCACAGATCGGCGGGGAAGGCGACGATCTTGCTACCGGTTGCCTTGGCGATCTCCTTGGCCGCGGCTTCGAGCGGCTCCTTGCGCCGCGCGCAGATGGCGACATCGACGCCTTCTTTAGCCAGCGCCAGCGCGATGCCCTTGCCGATGCCTTCGCTGCCGCCGGTGACCAGCGCGGTCTTGCCCTTGAGCTTGAGGTCCATGGTTCCTCCCGAATTTATTCCGGTTTATGCGCGAGCCAGCGGCCGGCTTCGGCTGCGGCGAACAGATCGGCAAGCGCGGCGTTGAACGCGGCCGGCTCTTCCGTAAGGATATTATGCCCGGTGCGCGGAACAACCAGCAGGCCGGCGGTCGGCGCGGTGCGCTTGAGGAACACGCTGCCGTCGATGCAGGGTTCGTCCTCGTCGCCGACGATCACCAGCAGCGGCACCGCGAATGTCTTCAGGCCAGCTTCCATCTCCCACAGCGTCGGACGCTTGAGCTGAAGATTGAACATGGTCTGCGCATGGCCGAGCGCGGAATGCTCGGCCAGCATGCCGGCGAATTCGGCGTAACCGCGCGGATCCTTGTTCTTCAGCGCCTGCCGCATCGGCGCGTCGGCATATTTCGCCGAAGCCGACTTTATCCCCTCCTCGGCGAACATCTTGCCGGTTTCGGCGGCGAGCGCTTTCATCTCTTCGCGTTTCTTGACGTCGGGCGTCGAGCCCCAGCCACAACCGGCGGCGACCACCGAAATGCAGCGTACCGGCGCGTGCATGCCGACATGCAACGCGGTGTAAGCACCCATCGAATGCCCGACCACGTGCGCCTTGTCGATCTTGAGCGCGTCCATCAGCGCCAACACGTCGTCGCGCGCGATGTCCTGACCGTAGCGGGCCGCCTGTTCCGGCACGTCGGAAGGCGGATAGCCGCGCTGGCTGTAGCTGACGCAGCGATGCGCGCGCGAGAAGTATCGCATCTGCGCCTCCCAGCTGCGGTAGTCACCGGCATATTCATGCACGAAGACGACGGCTGAGCCGCTACCTGCTTCCTCGTAATACAACCGGACGCCATCGCGCGCGGTAATGTGCGGCATCTCGCCCTCCGGTTGACCGTCAGCGTTGATTTGCACGCAAATGAAAGCGGAGTAAAGTCTCGCTGCCCGGATTGCGCTACAAGGATCGCGGCAACGCGACCACGACTAAAAAATACACCAGGGGGGAGTTTTCATGTTCAAGATATCTCGACGTGGCCTCGCCGCGACTACGGCAGTTATGGTTTTCGCGGTTGCCGGTCTCGCCGCGTCGCAAGCGCTGGCGCAGCAAAAGCCTGTTATCAAGGTCTCCAGCCTCACGCTGCCGGTGTTCAATCCGCTGGTGTGGAACATCATGAAGGCGCGCGGCTTTGACGCCAAGCACGGCTTCGAGCTCGATATTCATGCCTATCCGTCGATCTCCGGGTTCTACGCGGGCTTCGCCACCGGCGAGACCGATGCTCTGATCGGCGGACCGACGATCTTCCAGAAGCTTTATCAGGAAGGCGTTGCGCTACGCATCATCGGCACCGGCTTCACGCTGGCCGATCTGGTGATCTTCGCCAAGGACAAATCAATCAAATCGCTGGCTGATCTCAAGGGCAAGCAATTGGCGATCGACATGGGCGGCTCGCAATTCCAGGTTGTCAAGATCTACGCCAATGCCAAGGGCATCGACCTCGGCAAGGACATCACCGTCGTCAACGCCAATTTCGGCGTCGCCCGTGCGCAACTCGAGGCCGGACGCGTCGATGCGGCATTGGTCATCGAGCCACTGGCGAGCATCAGCAGCAAGCAGCATCCGGACTGGCACGCCATTTTCAACGGCGCGGAAGGCTGGAAGGAAATTACCGGCGAGTCGGGCTGGGAGATCGTGCCCGCCATGCGCGCCGATGCCATCCAGCGCGTTCCCAACGCGCCGAAGATGCTACTCGCGGCCTTGCAGGATGTCGCCAGCTACCTGCAATCGGACACAACCGACGCCGACAAGATCGCCAACGAGACGCTCAAGCTGCCGCCGGGCATTCTCACCGCCGCGCTGGAAAGCAAGCGCCTGCAGATGATCGTGAAGCCGGCCTGGGAGCCAGCCATCCGCAAGTCCATTACAGATATGATGGAGCGCGCGGTGAAGGCCGGGTTCTACCCGAACATGCCGGACGAGAAGATCATCTATGCCCCTTAAGCGCGTAAGCGCGTCTGTACCATGAACGAAGAGCACGCTAAGTCTGTCCGGGCTCCGGTACCGGTTCCGGATCTGATTTTCCCGCGCCAGACTCTCGTCTCCCTTCTGGTCTTCGCCGTTTGCTGGGAGGCGCTGTCGCATCTCGCGCCGGCGCTCGGGATTCCGCCGTTCGCCATCCCGAGCCTGCTGCGGATCGCAAAAAGCGCCCTCGAGATCACGCCGATTGACGTCGCGGTCACACTAGCGCGTGTCATCAGCGCGCTGGCTGTATCCTTCGTCCTCGGCGTGTCCCTGGCGATGGCGATGTACCGCTCGGATGCGCTGGATAAGTATCTGCACCCGATGATCCGTATTCTGATGGCGGTGCCGGTGGTGTCGTGGATATTGTTCGCGGTGCTGTGGTTCCCCGGCGTCGAATTCCGCATCGGCTTCGTGCTGGTGGTGGTGTGCGGCCCGGTGTTCTTGGTCGACTCGCTTGACGCCATGCATGGGGTGCCGCGCGAGCTGCGTCACATGATGCAGTCGTTCCGACCGACCACGCTGCAATATTTCACCAAGCTGATGCTGCCGGCGATCGTGCCGAGCATCTTCACCAGCTGGAAGGTCAATATCAGCCTGGCGATCCGCGTCGTCACCATCGCCGAACTGGTCGGCGCGGTGACCGGCATCGGCCATCAACTGTCAGTGGCGCAGGAATTGTTCTCGGTCGCCGACGTGTTCGCCTGGACGCTGGTGCTGGTGACCCTGCTATTCCTGCTCGAAGCCATCGTCGCCCGCGTCGAGTCGCGCATGCTGCGGTGGCGCCCATGAACGTCGCACAAATGAGCGGCCCACCGCCAATCGAAGTGTGCGGCTTGCGCAAAGTGTTTCGCCAGACCACCTCGGGCCAATCGGTGGTGGCGATCGACCGGCTCAATCTGACCATTTCACCTAGAGAAGTGGTGGCGATCGTCGGCCAGACCGGCTGCGGCAAGTCCACCTTCTTCGATCTAGCGATCGGGCTGGAAGCGCCGACCGAAGGCTCGATCCTGATCGGCGACAAAAGCCCGCACAGCGACTTCGATCATTTTCGCGGCAGGATCGCGACTGTGTTCCAGCAGGACCGCCTGCTGCCCTGGCGCTCGGCGCTGGACAACGCGAAGCTGCCGCTCGAGCTGATCGGACTGCCGGAAGCCAAGCAGCGTGAACGCGCGCTCACCTGGCTGAACCGGCTGGGCTTGGGCCAATTCACCAATGCCTTTCCGCACGAACTTTCCGGCGGCATGCGCCAGCGCGTGGCGATCGCGCGCGCCTTCGCGGTCGAGCCCGATATATTGCTGGCTGACGAGGCCTTCGGCCATCTCGACGAGGTGACGGCTGCGGAGCTGCGCGAGACCTTCCTGGCGCTGGCGCGCGAATGCGGCTCGACCGCGATCCTGATCACACATCAATTGGAAGAGGCGATTAGCGTCGGCGATCGCATCGTGGTGTTCGGCCAGTCGGCGAAGCTGCTCGCCGACATTCACGTTGCGCAATGGCCGAAATCGAAATATGCGCTGCTGCGCGAGGCGATCCAATCGACTTTACAGAGCAACAAGCCCGATCCGCGGCTCAAGGAACGCGGGTCGAAACCGTCGCGCAAAAAGAAGCGCTAATTAACTCCGCAATATTGCCTTCGCCGCGTCGCCGACTGCCTCAACCGACATGTCGGTATCGAGGAAGCAGACGATGCGGCACGGGCAGCCTTCCAGGCCCTCGAAGCGCCAGGGGAAGGCACCGATCAGGCAGCGCTTTCCCAGCACCATCTCGATGTCGCCGCCGAGATTTTCCGCGTGCAGCAAGCCCTCCTGGAACGCCCAGCTATGGAACGGGAATACGTCCTGCGACACGCGGCGACCGGATTTCTTGTGGGTGAATTCGAAGGTCCCGAAAAACTCTCCCGGCGTCTTGCCGTGCTGCTTGGTGAATTGCGCGGTCAAATCGGGACGCATGCTTCGGATCGAGGTGTTCATGGCGTGGTCGCAGGAGCCGGTGTCCATGCCCCACCACTTGATCTTCTTCTTCAGCATCCAGTGCAGCGTGGCGAGATCGGGGCCCGGGTGGTAGCAGAAATATTTCACCAGATCCTGCTGCGGCTGGCCTTCGTAATGGCGGTGCCAGCCGGTGTGCAGGATGAGAATGTCGCCCTCGCGGATGTCGGCGCCGGCGGACTCGATGATCTCGGGCGTGATCACCGCCCAATCGCGCATGTGCTTGGAGATATCGACAATAACGCCGCGGTTGACCAGGTAATCGAGCGGCAGATGCGCCATGTCGCCCTTGCGGTTATCGGTCGCGTGCATGGCGCCGTCGAAATGGGTGCCGACATGCAGCGCGGTGTCTATGCGCTGCGCCACGATCATCTGGGTCTGCAGATTCTGCGCGTAATACATCTTGTTGCCGGCGTAGCCGACCCAGCCGGGCGTGTGCACGTTCATGACGTGGGAGAGATCGACGATTTTCATAACACCAAATCCTGACACCGAGAATTGCTTCAGTTTACTCGATCATATCAAAGCCCGCAGCGCTAGATGCGCACCGACAAAGGTGCCGCAACGTTGCTGCGGCCAGTGGTTCGGTGCCATACTTTAAAGGTCGTTGCCGGCGTGGGAGCGGCCGAGGGAGGACAATGTGCGCGCAGTTCTGGCTTTGATGTCCGCAGCTCTGCTTTACGCGTCCAGCGCATCCGCACAGAACGCCGCGGCCAACTATCCCAACAGGCCGATCAGGATTATCGTCTGCGTTCCGGCCGGCGGCGGCGTCGATACCGTCACGCGCATCGTCGCCAATGGCTTGCAGCAGCGCCTCGGCCAGCCGGTGGTGGTGGAGAATCGCGCCGGCGCCGCCGGCAATATCGGCGCGGAGGCCGTGTTCACGTCCGATCCGGACGGCTACACGCTGCTCGCCGCGCAGCCGTCCCCGCTCACGGTCAATCCGCTGCTCTACAAAGACATCCCCTTCGATCCCACCAAGTTCGAGCCGGTGGCGATCATGACCACGGTCGCCAATGTGCTGCTGGTGCGGCCGGACTTTCCCGCCAAGACCGCGCAGGAATTCATCGCCTATGCCAAGACCAATCCCGGCAAGATCAACTATGCCTCGCAGGGAATCGGCACGACCTCGCATCTGACCGCGGCGCTATTTGAAAAGGTGACCGGCACCAGGCTGGTGCACGTGCCCTACAAGGGCACCGCGCCGGCGGCCACCGATATTATCGCGAGCCATGTGGACTTCATTTTCATGGAACTCGCTTCCGCGATCAAACTTCACCAAGGTGGGAAGGCGCGCATTCTTGCGGTGGCGACGTCGGCGCGCATTTCAAACTTGCCCGACATCCCGACGCTCGACGAGGCCGGCGTCAAGGATTTCCAATCCGCCACCTGGAATGCCATCGCCGCGCCGCCGAAGACCCCACCGGCGATCGTCGCCAAGCTCAACAAGGCGATCAACGACGTGCTCAAGAGCCCGGAGGCGCAGGATCACTTCGGAAAGATCAACCTGTACGCCGCCGGCGGCACGTCCGCCGAAGCGAAGGCCTTCATCACGAAGGAAACGCAGGTCTGGGGCGAGGTGATTAAAGAGGCGAACGTCCCCGCGCACTGAGATGCCGGTAGTACGGTTAGCGGGCGACTGACGAATGGGCTCTACCTCCCCTTGAAAAGGGGAGGTCGGTTTGCGAAGCAAACCGGGTGGGGATCGCTTCCGACCCCCACCACGACCCTCCCCCTTTCAGGGGGAGGGAATCCCCCCAGCGAGGTAGGCCATGGCCGGTCCGATGATTCCCAAAGAACGCAGTGACTATTCGGCGATCGTCGACCGGCCGCCGCTCAAGCTGCCGGGCACCGCCCGCATCGTTTTCTGGACCACCGTCAATTACGAGGTCTGGGACATCGGCAAGCCGATGGCGCGCCAATTGCTCCCCGCGCCCACCGGCGTGCCGCTGATGCCCGACGTGGTGCATTGGTCGTTCCATGAATACGGCATGCGGGTCGGCTGCTGGCGCTTCTTCGAGCTGTTCAAGCGGCTCGGCATCAAGCCGACGCTCGCCGCCAATGCGCGCATCTGCGAGGACTATCCGCGCGTCGCCGAACAGGCGCGCGACGACGGCTGGGAGTTCATGGGCCACGCCTACGAGCAGGGCCCGATCCACAAGGAGGCCGATCAGACCGGCATGATCAACCGCACCATGGACATCATGCAGAAGTTCACCGGCAAGCGGCCGGTCGGCTGGCTCGGTCCCGGCCTAACCCAGACGCTGGAGACGCCGGACCTGCTCGCCGCCGCTGGCGTGAAATACATCGGCGACTGGGTCTATGACGACGAGCCGACCGTGATTCGCACCGCCAAGGGCCCGCTGGTCACCCTGCCCTACAGCATCGAGCTCAACGACATCCCGATGATGCTAATCCAACATCACGAGAGCGACTACCTGCTCAAGCGCACGATCGACCAATTCGACTGGCTCTACGCCGAGAGCGAGAAGCGCGCGAAAATCTGCGCGCTGGCGATCCACCCCTACATCAGCGGCCAGCCGCATCGGATCAAATATCTCGAAGCGATCTACGACTACGTGAACAAGCACGACGGCGTACTACACTGGAACGGCGAGCAGATTCTCGACTGGTACCGGAGCATTGCCAAAATCTAACCTGCCGCTTAGCGTTAAGCGACTACTAAAAATAATTACAAGTCCCACTCGGGAGGAAACACCATGCGTTTCAATACTTTTCTAAGCGCGCTGGCGGGCAGCGCCTTAATGCTCGGCTTGCTGGCACCGACCGTCGCGCAAGTGCCGGAAATCCGCCTCGCCAAGCAATATTCCATGGGCTATCTGCAGCTCAACGTGATCGAGCATCAGAAGCTCATCGAAAAGCACGCCAAATTGCTCGGCATTCCCCAAGTGAAAGTATCTTGGGAATTATTCAATGGACCGGCGGCGGTCAATGACGCGCTGTTGTCCGGAAACATCGATATCGCTTCGGGCGGAGTGCCGGGCATGCTGGTGCTGTGGGCGAAGACCAAAGGAACGCCGCAGGAAGTGCGCGGCGTATCGGCACTGAGCTCGCAACCGTTCCTGCTCAACAGCCGCAATCCGGACGTCAAGACTATAAAGGATTTCAAGGAGAGCGACCGTATCGCCGTGCCGGCGGTGAAGGTTTCCGTGCAGGCGATCATGCTGCAGATGGCGGCCGCCAAAGCATACGGCGAAAAGGAATTCGCCAAGTTCGACGTGCAGACCGTGTCGCTGTCGCCACCAGACGCCACCATCGCGCTGATGGGCGGGAAATCGGAAATCAACGCCGCGTTCAGCGTGCCGCCGTTCCAATATCAGCAATTGGAGCAACCCGGCGTGCACACCGTGCTCAATTCGTTCGACGTCATGGGTGGCTCGCATTCGTTCACCGTGGCGTGGACCTCGGCAAAATTCCGCGACAAGAACCCGGTTCTTTACAAGGCGCTTATCGCGGCGCTCAAGGAAGCCACCGACATCGTCAACAAGGACAAGGCTGCCGCCAGCGCGCTGTGGATCGAGGATTCCAAATCCAAGCTGCCACCCGAAATGGTGGCCAAGATCGTCGCCGGCCCGCAGGTGCAGTGGACGCTGACGCCGGAGGCCACCATGAAGTTCGCGGATTTCATGGCCGGCGTCGGCAGCTTGAAGGTGAAAGCGGCCTCCTGGAAGGATTATTTCTTTCCCGAGGTTTACGATCTCAACGGAAGCTGATTGCCATGAACTTCCCCAAACCCGCCGTCGGCATGCTGCCGAACGACCGCCTCGCTTATTCTGCGATCCCTTCGCGCCAGCCGCTCAAGCTGCCGAAAGGCGCGCGCATGGTGGTGTGGACGATCACCAATGTCGAAGACTGGGACCCGACCCAGACCATGCCGCGCACCGTGTTGACGCCGCCGGCCGGCGGCTCGCCAATGCCCGACATTCCGAACTGGTGCTGGCACGAATACGGCAACCGGGTTGGCTTCTGGCGCCTGCTGAAAATCTATGACGAGTTCAAGATTCCCGGCGTGATGAACATCAACGGCGTCGCCGTCGAAGCCTATCCCGAGATCGTGCAAGCTTGCGTCGAGCGCAACTGGGAGTTCGTCGGCCACGGCTACACCCAGCGCAACATGCAGAAGGTGGAGAACGAGCGCGCCGACATCCGCAAATGTGTCGAGGTCCTAGCAAAGGCCACCGGCAAACGTCCGCGCGGCTGGCTCGGCCCCGGCCTGACCGAAACCTGGGAGACGCCGGATATCCTGGCCGAGGAGGGCTACGGCTATGTCGCCGACTGGGTGCTCGACGATCAGCCGGTCTGGATGAAGACGCGCGGCAAACCGATACTCAACATCCCCTATACCCAGGAATGCAATGACGTCGCCATGATGCTGATCCAGCACCACAAGGCCTCGGAATTCTACGAGCGGGCGATGGACCAGTTCGAGCAGATTTACAAGGACGCCAAGGGCTCGGCCCGGGTGATGGCGATCTCAGTGCACCCCTACATCATGGGCGCGCCGCACCGCGCTAAATATTTCCGCAAGATCTTCGAGAAGATCCGGAAGAAGAAGGATGTTCTGTTCTGGACCGGCGCACAGATAGCGGATTGGTACGCCAAGACCGGGCCCAAGGCGCCGTAATCCACATGCAGTCATGGCCGGGCTTGTCCCGGCCATCCCGCTTAGTTAAGCACTGTGCTCACCCAAGCGGGATGCCCGGCATAAGGCCGGGCATGACAAGAATTCATGACCCCGGCCAAAATCACCGACCCGAAAACCATCGCCGAACAGACGGCGAAGATGTATCTCGACGTCGGCGCCGTCCGCTTCATGGAGGACAAGCCGTTCATCTTTACCTCCGGCTGGGCGAGCCCCGTCTATAACGACTCGCGCTGGCTGATTTCGTTTCCCAAGGTGCGCAGCACCATGATGGACTTCGCTGTCACCACCATCGACCGCGACATCGGCCGCGACAAAATTGACACGGTGGCGGGCGGCGAGACCGCCGGCATCGCGTTTGCGGCCTGGGTGGCGGAGCGGCTGAATCTGCCGATGCAATATGTGCGTAAGAAGGCGAAGGGCTTTGGCCGCAATGCGCAGATCGAAGGCCAGTTGATCCCCGGCCAGCGCGTGCTGCTGGTCGAGGACCTCGCCACTGACGGCCGCAGCAAAGTGAATTTCGTCAAGGCGATCCGCGATGCCGGCGGCCTGTGCGAGCACTGTTTCGTTATTTTCTTTTACGACATCTATCCCGAGGGCAAAATAATTCTCGCCGATCTCGGCGTTACGCTGCATGCCCTCACCACCTGGTGGGACGTGCTCACCGTCGCCAAGGCAAGTGGGAAGTTCGACAGCAAGATGCTGGGTGAGGTCGAGAAGTTCATGCACGACCCCACCGGCTGGTCGAAGGCGCATGGCGGGGTGGCAACGGCGGCGGAGTGACGCTACTTCAACTTGCGCTGCAAACGCGTCACCGCCAGATCGAGCGCCGAGAGAAAGCGCGAAAAATCCTGACGTCTGAGCGGTGGCGGACCGCGCGTGGTTGCGCCGGCGCTGCGCAAATCCGTCAGCAGGTCACGCGTGGCCAGCGCCATGCCGATCGAATCGTCGGTGAAGGGCTTGCCGGTCGGACCGATCACCGCCGCCCCCTTGCGCACGCAACGGCCGGCCAGCGGAATGTCGGCGGTGATCACGATATCGCTGGCGCCGGCACGCTCGACGATCCAATCATCGGCTATATCGGGGCCTTCCGCGACAACGACGCGCTCGATCAGTTCGCTGCGCGGAACCGCCATAAAGGCGTTGGCCACCACATAGACATGAAGCGCGTAGCGCTCCGCCACCCGATAGATTTCAGGCTTCATCGGACAGGCATCGGCATCGACGAAGATGCGTATCGCGGGCTTTTCCGGCTCTTCCATGATCTGCGCCGTCGTGCTCCAATCGAACAAATTCAGGGAGGCATCAATGGCCAAGGCACGCAAGAAAGTCCAGGCTCGGCGCAAACCGGCAGACCGCAAAGCAACCGCGCGGCGCCCAGCGAAGGCAAAAGCCAAGGCGCGAGCCAAGCCGCGGCCGAAACATAAATTCACGGTCAGCCATCACCGCGACGAAGATTTCGACCAGGGCCTACGCACTTACGCCAAATACCGCGATCTCGGGATCGCGACGGCGACCGGCGGCATGGTGCAGGCCCACGTCATCCGCTTCATTCCGCCGTTCCAGCCGGAAGAAGTCTCGACGCCGCATTATCATGACGTCGATTTTCAGATGATCTACGTGCTCAAGGGCTGGATCACGAGCGAATTCGAGGGCGAAGGCGTGCACACGTTCCACGCCGGCTCGTGTTGGATCCAGCCGCCGAAGATCAAGCACACCGTGCTCGGCTATTCCGACGATTGCGAACTGCTCGAGATCGTCCTGCCGGCCGATTTCGAGACGGTGACGCTGGTGGAATAAGGTTTTAGCGCGGCTCGCGCGATGGCGGCTCAATATCGTCGTCCGACAGCACGCGTAACGCGGCGCCTTCGACGTCGCTGTATTGCCCGCTGCGTAGGGCCCACAGGAACCCGAACAGACCGATCAGGCCTAAGCCCAGCGCCATCGGGATGAGGTAAATGAGTACGTTCATGATGTCTCTATCCCAGAGAGACGCGCGCGCAGCGCATTCAGCGTCACCATAATCGACGAGCCCGACATGGCCAGCGCGGCGATCAGCGGGGTGACCGCGCCGGCAATGGCGACCGGCACCGCGATGGCATTATAGACCACCGCCAGCCAAAGATTTTGCTTCATCAACGCGCGTGCGCGGCGGGCGATCACGACAGCGTCCAGCACCGGCGCCAGCCGCTCGCCCAGGAACAACGCGTCGGCCTGCGCCTGCGTGACGTCGGCCGCGGCTATTGGCGACAGCGACACATGCGCGGTGGCCAGCGCCGGCGCGTCGTTCAGCCCGTCGCCGACCATCAACACGCGGCGGCCTTGGCTTTTAAGCGTTTCGATGAATGCTATCTTTTCCGCCGGTTTCAATTCGCCCAGCCACTGGGTAATGCCGAGTGTCTCGGCCACCGGTCGCACCGCGTCGGCGCGATCGCCGGACAGGATGTGCAGATCGAGCCCAAGCCGGCTGAGCGCCTTCACCACCTCGACCGCGTTCGGCCGCAGCTTCTGGCTGATCGCGATGGTCGCCGATTGCCCGCTATGGGCAAAATAAATGTGCGAGGCGCCCGGCTCGTGCGCGGTACCTTGCGCGATGCCGCAAAATTCGGCGCTGCCGAGCCGCGCTTCGACACCGTCGATCATGGCGCGCACGCCCTGCCCCGGCTCTTCGGTCGCGCCGTCGAACGGGGTGCGCGTCGCCGCTTCACGCGCCAGCGCGACCGCCAAGGGGTGCCGGCTCGACAGAGCCAGCCGCGCCGCCATTTGCAACAGGTCCCGATCGAGCGTGGCGGCATTGATCACGCGCGGCTCCGGCAGCGTGAGCGTGCCAGTCTTGTCGAAGATGACCGCATCGGCCTCTCCCAGCCGCTCGATGGCGTCGCCGGCATTCAAAATGACGCCGGCACGGAACAACGCGCCCGACGCCACCACTTGCACGGCCGGGATCGCCAGCGCCAGCGCGCAGGGACATGTGATGATGAGGACGGCGATAGCCGTCACCACCGCGTCATGCACGGACGCGCCGGCCAGCAGCCAGCCCACGAGCGTCAGCGCCGCCGTCGCATGCACCATCGGCGCATAGAAGCGCGCGGCGCGGTCGGCCAGCCGCATGGTGCGCGACTTCGCGCTCGCCGCCTTCTCCAGCAGCCGTTCGATCTCGTCCAGCAGCGTGGCGCGGTCGGCGGCGGTCACCCGCATGGTGAGCGCGCCGGAATAATTCATGCTGCCGGCATAAATGACTGCGCGGGCCTCGACCTTGCGGCGCGCGGTCTCGCCGGTAATCAGGCTCTCGTCGAGCTCGGACACGCCGCCGAGCACACTGCCGTCGGCCGGTATCCGTTCACCCGGCCGCACCAGCAGCCGGTCGCCGGCATGCAGCGCCGCCACCGGCACACTGACCAGCTCGTCGCCCATGAAACGGTGCGCTGTTTCGGCTTTCAACGCCGCCAGGTTGCCGGCGACCGCCCGCGTCTTGCGGCGCATGGCGTGATCGAGCGCGCGCCCGACCAGCAGGAAGAACAGCAGCATGATCGCCGAATCGTAATAGGCGTCCTTGGCGTGATGGGCGGTCTCGACCACCGACATGCCGAGCGCCAGGGTCACGCCGAGCGAGATCGGCACATCCATGTTGAGCGCGCCGCTGCGCAAGGCGCGCCAGGCACTGGCGAAAAACGGCCGGCCGGCATAGGCCGCCGCCGGCAGCGCGATCAGCGCCGAGGCCCAATGGAAGAAATCGCGCGTCTCCGGCGTGATGTCGGTGGCATTACCCGACCATACCGACACCGACAGCAGCATGATGTTCATGGCGGCAAAGCCGGCGACCGCCAGACAGCGCGTGAGGCGGCGCGCCTCGGCCGCCTCCTCCTGCTCGGCGCGTAAGGGCGCGAACGGATAGCCGTGATAGCCGGCATCCTCTAGCGTTTGCAGAATCTGGGCCGGCGCGATGGCGCCGTCGGTCCAATCCACGTGCAGACGCCGATTGGTGAAATTGAGCCGCGCCTCGGTCACCCCCGGCAGGCGCTTCACCGCGCCCTCGATGCGGGCGATGCAGGCGCCGCAGGTAATGCCTTCGACCGCGAGATCCATGCCGAGCGTGCCGTCGCCGGACGGCTTGGCAAAGAGCGAGAGATCGAGGGCTTCGCTCATGGTTTTCTTTTGGCTCTCTTTGCCGGCGCTAGCGCAACGAAACGCGGCTGCGCGAGCGGAACACCCGCTGATCGCCGCGATAAAAATCGACGATCAATTCCCACTGCCCCGGCTGCGCCTCGGCCGACCCGTGAAAGGCGCCGCCGGCCACGCTGCGAACCGCCATGACACGATCAAGCCGGTCGTCGGTCGGATGCGCCAGCCGCGCATCCGCGCTCAGGCCTGCGAGCGGCGTGCCCTGCACATCGCGCACGGTCAAGTCGAGCACCGCAACGCCTGCGCCATCGCGCGTGAGCGTGCCGTTCACCTGCCAATGCAACGCATCCTGTCGCGCCACCAGGCCGACTTCCTGCTCGAATTGCAGGCCGGCCTTATACGAGCTCAGCGTCTCGACGCCGCCGAAGGTCGAAATCGCAGCCTGAACCAGCACCCCGTTCACCGCGAAGATGATGCCGAAAAACGCCACTAGCCAAAGTAAAACCTTGCCGCCGGTCAGCTCGCGCGGCTGTTGTTGTTTTCGGTTGGAAGTGGTTTTCATCTTGTCCCCTCCGTTCACGGCCCGAAAAAGTGGTCATGCGCCTCGGCCTGTACGCCGGTTGCCACATCGGTCAGGCGAAACACGATGCGGGTCGAGGCCGGCGGTGTATCGCCATAGTCGGTCACCAGCACGCGCACTTCGCGGGTCTGGTCGGGGCCGACGTCGATCAGCAACTGGCCGTCCTCGCGCGGCGGCACGCCGACAAAATCGATCAGGCTGGCCGGCAGGCCGTTGAAAGCCAGGATGAAATCGCGCTTGCGCAGCTGTTTGTTGACTATGCGGATGGTGTAGCCGTTGCGCACCGCCCCGTCGGACAACCGCACGGACATCGGATTGCGATCGTGGATGCTGCTGATGCCCTCGCCCTCGCGCGTCGCCAGCGTGAAGATCATGATGCCGCCGGCGATGGCGATCACCGCGGCATAGAGCACCGTGCGTACTCGCACCAATTTGACGAAAGGCTGCTGGCCCTCCATCCGGCGTTTGATGTTGATGTCTGTGTCAAAGGCAATGAGGCCAGTTGCGCGGCCGATTTTCGACATCATCGCGTCGCAGGCGTCGATGCACAGGCCGCATTGGATGCAGCCGAGATCGGCGCCCTGGCGAATGTCGACGCCGGTCGGACAGACATGAACGCACTGCTTACAGTTGACGCAGTCGCCGGCCGGCTTGCCTTGCGCGCGCAATTCGTTCGCCCTCGTCACCGCGCAGCGCGGCTCGCCGCGGTCGTAGCGATAGGTGACGTTGAGCGCATACTCATCGGTGAGCGCGGCCTGAATGCGCGGCCACGGGCACATATAAAGACAGACCTGCTCGCGCATGTGGCCGGCGAGCGTGTATGTCGTGAACGTCAGAATGCCGATCCAGACATAGGCCACGAACGGCGCCTGCAAGGTGGCAAGTTGCTTCACCAGCGTGGGCGCGTCGGCGAAATAGAGCACCCATGCGCCGCCGGTCCACCACGCCACCATCAGCCAGAGAAAGTGCTTCACGCCCTTGCGCGCGTAGGTCTCGAGCGTCCATTTCCGCTGGTCGCGCAACATGTGCTCGCGCCGGTCGCCTTCGACCAGACGCTCGATGGCGAAGAACAGGTCGGTCCATACCGTTTGCGGACACAGATAGCCGCACCAGACCCGGCCAGCGACCGCATTCATCAGAAACAGGACGATCGACGCCAGGATCAGCAGGCCGGTGAGGTAGTAGACCTCCTGCGGCCAAATCTCGATGAAGAAGAAATAGAAACGGCTGCTGGGGAAATCGATCAGTACCGCCTGGTGGGGTGCATTCGGCCCGCGATCCCAGCGCACGAACGGCAGCAGATAGTAGATGGCGAGGGTGACGAGCAGCACCGCCCATTTGATCTTGCGGAACGTGCCTTGCACGCTTTGCGGATAAATCTTGCGCCGCGGCGCATAGAGCGGGATGTTGTCGTCGGGCGGCGGGTGGCCTACTTCAGCTGCCGCTACCAGCCGCGCCAAGTCCGGCGCCGCGGGCGCCGCCTGGTCGCGCGATAAGGTGCGGACGGCCTGCACAATCACTTCTCTCCACCGCCAAGGCCGTGGACATAGACGGTGAGCGCCTTGATGGTCGGATCGCTCAGGCGTCCGCCCCAAGCCGGCATGACGCCGCCACGGCCGTTCTGCAGGCCCTCCATGATGATCTTCTTGTCGGAGCCATAGAACCAGAGCTTGTCGGTGAGGTCCGGCGCACCGACTTCGCGATTACCCTTCCCTTCCGGCCCGTGGCAGAGCGCGCAATTGTCGGCGAAAATCTTCTTACCCTTGGCGAGATCTAAGCCCGGCTCGGTTGACAGGCCCGACAGCGAGCGCACGTAATCAGCAACCGTCGATATTTCGTCAGCCTTCAGGATGCCGTCGCGGCCGAACGCGGGCATCCTGCCTTGGTGCCCATCATCGTCGCCGCCGCGCGCGCCGTGACGGATGGTCCGCTCGATGTCCTCGAGCTTGCCGCCCCACAGCCAATCGTCGTCGTTGAGATCGGGATAGCCCTTGCCGCCACCGCCACCTGCGCCGTGGCAGGGGGCGCAATTATCGGCGAACGCCGGGCGGCCTAGCGCGCGGGCAAAATCCGACAGTTGCGGGTCCTTGACGATGTCCGCGAGCGAGGCATTGGTCAGCTTGTCCATCATCGGCCCACGCAGCAGCTTGAGCTCATTTAGATCATCGACCACCGCGCTGCGCGAATGCCAGCCGAAGGTGCCCTGCGTGGCCGACGTCAACAACGGCCAGGCCGGGTAGACGACCCAATAGCCGATCGCCCAAATGATGGTCAGGTAGAACGTCCACAGCCACCAGCGCGGCAGTGGCGTATTGAGCTCGTGGATACCGTCCCAGTCATGACCGGTGGTCGCGGTGCCGGTGACTGGATCGATGTCTTTATGTTCTTGTTCATTAAGTTCTTGGGCCACCGGTCAGTCCTCCCGCAGCGGAATGCGTGCTGCCTCGTCGAATTGTTTTTTTCGCGAGGGCCACAGCGCGTAGAGCAGCACCATTACAAAAATGACGACGAAATAGACGAGGCCCCAGGTCTGGGCGAATTCGGCCACGGCTTTGTAGGTTACGTCCATCGTGGTCACCGGATGTTGGCTTTGTCGACGTAGAGCTTGAAATCCAACTGTGTACCGAGCATCTGCAGATAGGCGATCAATGCGTCAGCTTCGGTGACGCGGGCCGGATTGCCGTCGAAGTCGCGCGCCTGCGCTTTCGGGTAGCGCTTGGCAAGATCGGCGGCCTCGGGACTGTCGGCGGTCGCTTGCGTCACCACATCGGCGGTGGCGTGGGCTATCATGTCCGGCGTATAGGGTACGCCGACCAGCGCCAGCGCTTTCAGATTATCGGCGATATGCGCGTAGTCGAGATCGGTGTCCGCCAGCCAGGAATAGTTCGGCATCACCGAGCCAGGCACAACCGAGCGCGGATCGCGCAAGTGGTCGCGGTGCCAGTCGTCGGAATACTTGGCCCCGACGCGGGCGAGATCGGGACCGGTGCGCTTGCTGCCCCACTGGAACGGGTGGTCATACATGCTTTCGACAGCGAGCGAATAATGGCCGTAGCGCTCGACCTCGTCGCGCAACGGGCGGATCATCTGCGAATGGCAGAGATAGCAGCCTTCGCGCACATAGATGTCGCGGCCGGCGAGTTCGAGCGGCGTATAGGGACGCACGCCTTCGACCTTTTCGATCGTGTTCTTCAGGTAGAACAGCGGCACGATCTCGACCAGTCCGCCGATGGCGATGACGATCAGAATGCCGATCACCAGAATGATCGAATTCTTTTCGAGGATGGCGTGTTTCTGCCAAAGCGACATTGTCTTTTTCCCCGCCCTATTCCGCCGGCGCCAGCACGACGCCGGCCGGCTCGACGGCTTCCGCCGAAGTCACTGTTTTCCAGAGGTTCCACACCATGACCAGCGCGCCGATGAGGAACAGCAGACCGCCGAGCGCGCGGATGACGTAGAACGGATGCATCGCCTCCACGGTCTCGACGAAGGAATATTCGAGGAAGCCGAGGCTGGTGTAGGCGCGCCACATCACGCCTTGCAGAATTCCCGACACCCACATCGCGGTGATGTAGAGCACGATGCCGATTGTCGAGATCCAGAAGTGCCAGTTGACCAGCTTGAGCGAATAAAGCTTGCGCTTCCACAGCCACGGCACCAGGCAGTAGATGGCGCCAAACGAGATATAGGCGACCCAGCCGAGTGCGCCGGAATGGACGTGGCCGATGGTCCAGTCTGTGTAGTGCGACAGCGAATTGACGATCTTCACCGACATCATCGGACCCTCGAAGGTCGACATGCCGTAGAAGGCGACCGACACCACCATCATGCGCAACACCGGATCGGTGCGCAGCTTGTCCCAAGCGCCCGACAGCGTCATGATTCCGTTGATCATGCCACCCCATGACGGCATCCACAGCATGATGGAGAACGTCATGCCGAGCGTCTGTGCCCAGTCGGGCAGCGCGGTATAGTGCAGGTGATGCGGGCCGGCCCAGATGTAGAGGAAGATCAGCGCCCAGAAATGGATGATCGACAGCCGGTAGCTATAGATCGGCCTGTTCGCCTGCTTGGGAATGAAATAGTACATGATGGCGAGGAAGCCGGCGGTGAGGAAGAATCCCACCGCGTTGTGGCCATACCACCACTGCACCATGGCATCCTGCACACCCGACCAGACGATGTAGGACTTGGGCGAGAACATCGACACCGGCACCGCTGCGTTATTGCCGAGATGCAGCACCGCGATGGTGAGAATAAAGGCGAGATAGAACCAGTTGGCGACGTAGATGTGCGGCTCGGTGCGCCGCATGATGGTGCCGAGGAAGACCAGGAAATAAGTCACCCACACGATGGTCAGCCAGAGATCGGCGTACCATTCCGGTTCGGCATATTCTTTCGACTGGGTGATGCCGAGCAAATAGCCGGTGCCGGCAATAAGAATGAAAAAATTGTAGCCGAGCACGACGAACCAGGGCGCCAGGTCGCCGGCGAGCCGCGCGCGGCAGGTGCGCTGCACGACATAAAACGACGTGCCGATCAGCACGTTGCCGCCGAAGGCGAAGATCACCGCCGAGGTGTGCAGCGGTCGCAAGCGCCCGAAGGTGGTCCACGGCAGATCGAGATTGAGAATCGGATAGGCCAGCTCGCTGGCGATGTAGAGGCCGACGGTGAACCCGGCGATGCCCCAGAACATGGCGGCGACGGTCGCGAACTTGACCGGGCCCATGTTGTAATTTGGCTTGCCGTCGATGGTCAGCGGTGGCTGCTCGGCCGGCCGCTCGTAATAACGATTGACGATGGCGAACACCGCGGCGACGCTGGCGGCCGTAAACAGATAAGCGTGGAACGCGAATTCCGGCGTATAGGCCTTGGCCGCCACCACGATCGACAGAAGCGCCAATGCCGCCATGGCCAGCGCCAATCCTCCCTCGCCGAGAGCCATGGGCTTTTTAGGAGCGAACGCGTTCGCCATGCTGCTATCCCGTTGTCTGGTTGGCCTGGAAAATGAAGGGGCCGCAGCGAAAACTATCCGCCAAGGCCCGGGTACTCTCTTTGACGCAGGTCAAATGAGCGTGTTTTGGACCATCAACCATCGCGCCAACCTCGACGGCGCGGGCGCCGGCGGCCGGTGGATCGCTGGGGCCCGGGCCGGCCGGATATCCACCGGGGCTGCCCGGATCGATAATGCTGCTCAGGCGCGGAGGGCGAATTGCCGCCCAACCTCCTCGATCGAGGTGCCGGCACCATCCTGCTCCGGTCAGGCGTAGCCAAGCCAATGCCAATAGGTGGCGCCAAGCAGCATCACCAGCGCGAGTGCAATCACCGTCAGCACGAAACCGGTGCGCACGAAGTCGCGTGCGTTAAACGTCTCCATGCCATAGGCGACCATGTTCTGCGGCGCGTTCACCACCAGGATGAAGCCGAAGCTGACCACGAATTGCAGCAACATCGTCATGCCGATGATGTTGATGCCCGGCGTCGCTACGCCTTTGAGCACCGCGATCACGATCGGGATCATGGCCGAGGCCAGCGCGGTGGCGCTGGCGAAACCGAGATGGATGACGACCAGGAACAGGCTCATCACCCCGAGGATGAAGAGCACGGTGGCGTTCTTCAGACCGAGCTCCGCCACCACGATGTTGGCGAGCCAAGTTGCCGCGTTGGTCTGCAACAAGGCGGTGCTGAGGCCGATGCCGACACCGAACAGGACGATGGTGCCCCACGGAATCTTCGGTTGCGCTTCCTTCCAGGTCATGATGCCGAAGCCGGGCATGAACATCAGCGCCACCGCCGTGATCGTGGTGGTGCTGGTATCGAATTTATGCAGCACGCCTTCGGTCGCCCAGAACGCGATCAATATCAACGACAGCGCCAACAGCTTAATTTCTGAGGCCTTCGTTCGACCAAGCGCAGCGAGCGATTTGCGGATGCCTTCGCGGCCGCCGGTCACTTCCGCCACTTCCGGCGGCATCATGCGCGTCATGGCGAAATAGAGCGCGATACACATCAGGACAGCGAATGGCCCGGCGGCAATCAGCCAATCGAGCCAGGTGATGGTCTTGCCAAACGTCTTCTCGATGAAACCGATGGCGACCATGTTTCCGCCGCGGTCTTGATGCCGACGTTCCAGATGCTGGCGGTCTGAACCGTGGTGATCATCAACATGCTGGCAAAGGCGCCGCGTTTGTTGACGCCGTAGGCCGCGATGATGCCGAGTGGCCGGCCACCGGCAAACCCTCCGGCGTCGGCAGCAATAGAATGACAACCAGCGCCGCAACGGCGGCTAACAGGCCCCAGTTCGAGGCAAACCAGTTCGATTCCCTGACGCTCCGCTGCGTGGCCGCGCGAACCGTGGGTTGAGCGAGGGTGGACATGGATTCCCCCAGGAAAAAAGCCGTTTTATGCAGAATTCACACAACGCGAACGCGCGCGTTGAGAAAGATTAATGGCCTTGAAATTACTCGCCGGCTGACCGCTGCACGGGCACTGCGGTAGCGGCTCTGGCGGAAAGATAGAAAAGGCGCGCCCCGCGCCACTTGGGCCGCGAGGCGCGCCTTGCTCGGCGCCCCTGACTTAGGCGGCGGCCTTAACGTCGATCTTTTTGATTTGGGCCGGCGCCGGCTTCGGCACGGTCACCTTGAGCACGCCTTTGTCGATGCTGGCCTTGATGGCGTCGGCATTGACTCCTTCCGGCAATTCTAGCGAGCGCACGAAGGAACCATAGCTGCGCTCGACTAGCCGGTAGGTTTTATCCTTCTCTTCCTTTTCCGCCTTTTTCTCGCCGCGGATCGTGAGAACGTTATCGGCGAGATTCACCTGCACGTCCTTTTCCTCGAGGCCGGGCAGTTCGGCGGTTATCTCGATTTGCTTGTCGGTTTCTGTCACGTCCAAGTTCGGCAGCAGCTCGGCGGCGCCGCCGGTAGAAAATGCAGGGAACCCGCGGGTAAAGTCGTCGAACAGCCGATCAATTTCGCGTTGCAGGGACATGAACGGATTATCACTGCGAGCGACATTGCGGTCGCGGCCGATCGGCATGAGTGATCTGAGATTCATGGAAAACCTCCGCATTTTGCGGCGCCATCTTTTGGTGGCGTCAAAATACCCAATGCACAAACACCCCAACCGTACCTTGCGCCAGGTCAAAAGAATCAAAATAAAGCCACGTCCGCGCTGGTGGACCCACCAACGGATATGCGTGCGCTGTTAATGCGTTAGCGTGGCATCTTCCGGCTCGATGGTCATGCCGGTGGTCGGCTCGATCCAGACCAGGTGATCCTTCACCGCCTTGACGCCGGGAACGTTTTCGGCGGCGATTTTAAGCGCCTCGCGCTGGCGTTCGTCCACGATCACGCCCCACAGTTCGACCACACCGTCATGCACCACGACGTTGGCGGTCGCCGCTGGCGCCCATTGCTCTTTTTGTATCTCCGCCAGCAGATGCTCCCGAATGGCGGCATCGTCCTTGGCGACGGGCTGCGCCGCGCGCGCCAGACTGACCATAGCGTGCATGAGATTGGAGCGCGTTACGATTCCTACCACCTGGCCGCCGCAGACGACCGGCACGCGTTTGATGCGGCGGCGCTCCATGAGGTCGACGATGTCTTCGATAGGCGTGACTTCATCGACGGTCTGCACTTCGGGGGTCATCACTTCGGAAACCTTGCTGCCGTGCGAATGGCTGTATTCGGCGGCGATGCGGCCGGGACCCATCAGGAATTCGAGCCAGCGCGAGCGCCGCCGCTCGGTCTTGGTCTCGCGGCGGCGCAGGAAGTCACCTTCCGACAGCACGCCGACCAGGTTGCCGTCTTTGTCGATCACCGGCAGGCCGCTGATGTGATGCTGGAGCATCAGACGCGCCGCCTGTAACACCGTCGCATCCGGATCGATCGAAATGACATCTCTGGTCATCACGTGTTCGGCGTTCATGGCAGCCTCCATCAGTTTGATGTTATGTCAGCACAAAAACGCGGTCTTGACCTTGATGCAGGTCAACGGACGGTTGCGGCGCTCAATGCTTCCATTCCGGCGGCGGCACTGGTGTCCACGTGCGCTTGAGCCGCAAGTCGTCGGCGATGGCGTTGGCCGCGATGTAGCCGGGCGCCCCGTTGACGCCGCCTCCATTGCCCGAGGACGAGCCGCAAAGATAAAGCCCTTCCACCGGCGTGCGCGAACCGGGCAGCAGCGGGTGCGGCCGGTTGATGCCGAGCTGGCTTGGCACATAGGCGCCCATGCGCACCGCGCCCTGCCGCATATTGATATTGAGCCGTTCGACATCGAGCGGCGCGAACAGCGTGCTGCAGAGTAGATTGTCACCTTCCAGGTTGGAGGCATAAACGCGCCAGTAATCCAGAATGCGCTGGGTATAGTCCTTGCGGTTCCTGTCCCACTCCTGCGGTCCGCCATCGACCGAATAGGGCGCGAACGGCCACCAGAATGCCGCGTGCTGGCCTGGGGGCGCATAGGTCGGATCGAACTGACTGTTGCAGGCGCCATTTCCCATCAACACCTTGGGAAACTTCTTCGCCGCGCAATCCTCGAAACAGCTGGCCACTTCATCGATATGGTCCATGCCGAAGAATATATTATAGGCGCGAGCGATATCGGAATCGAAGGAGGCCGCACGATAGGTCGGCGCGTGGCGGAGCGCGAGGTGCAAGGTGACCAGGCTGTGGTTGCCCCAGTGCCAGGCTTTCGCCTTTTCGCGCACCGGCTCGGGGAACAGTTCCTCGCCGGCCATTTGCAGCGTCGTCGGAAAATCGATGGCGCTAGCGACGAATTTGCGCCCCACGATGAAGCGGCCGTCGGCGAGCGTAACGCCGGCGGCGCGGCTGCCCTCGACCTTGATCTCCTTGACGTCGGCGCCGGTGACGACTTCGCCGCCGCCGGCCTCCACCACCCGCGCCAGCGCGTTCACCAAGGACACCGCCCCGCCGACCGGCAAGGTGAAACTGGCGATGTTGGCGAAAATCGCCGGAAACACTATGCCGGCGCCCGCGACGTTCTCGGTCGTGATCACGTGCATATAAGACGTGAACAGCGTCCGGATGCGCTCGTCGACGAAATGCTTGCACACCACACTGAACAAATCGTGCTGCGCGTGCGAAAGTAGCTCCTTGGCTTGCGGTCCGCTGAGCCGGTCGAGCAGTTGCTCGCGCGGCAGCGGCGCGTTGTAGAGCAGCGAGGCGAGCAGCGGCCGCATCTCGATGCAGTAGCTGTGCCAGAGCGCGCGGAAGGTCTCCGCGTCCTGCCTGGAAAAACGCGCAAGCGAAGCGCAGGATTTTTCGAGATCTTTATGGATGACGATCCCGGTGCCGTCGCGGAATACGGCCGCCTGCTGCACTGGCGGCTCGATATAGGAAAAGCCGTAGCGATAAAGCTCAAGATCCTCGATCAACGGGCAATGGCTCATGCCCATGTAGAAATTGGCGTGCAAATTGAGCCGGAAGCCGGGGAGCCGGTCGCTGTCGGTGCTGCAACCGCCGCCGATGCGGGGATTGCGCTCGAGCACCGCGATTTTCATTCCGGCGCGCGCCAGATAAGCGGCGAGCGTCAATCCGTTATGACCGGCGCCGATGACAACACCATCGAAACTCGTCATGTAGCCCCTGCCAGACGCTTGCGAGATCGCGCCGCGATTTGGGGAAAGAACCTACTATGCCGGCGGCAACGCGACAACGGACCGATTCCGTCGCGAATGTGTTAACACGCACAAAAAAATGCCCCGGCGAGGGGTGCCGGGGCAGTAAAGCCGAACATTTATCAGGGAGAACGATGTTCGGCGTTAAACTCTACGCGCGCTAGGCATTCAACCGGTTGAGCGCCGCGCGGTTGCGCAACACGATGCGGCGGGAACTCGGCACCGCGATCGCCGCGGTATTTTCAAGCTGGGTCAGCGTGCGCGATACGGTTTCGATGGTGAGGCCGAGATAGTCGGCGATATCCTGGCGCGACATCGGCAGATCAATCTCGTTGCCCATGGGTACGCGCGCTGCCATTTCCAGCAGGAACCCGGCCACGCGCTCCTGCGCGGTCTTGATCAGCAGCAGGATATGGGCCTGCACGCGCTGCAATTCGCCGGCCGTCATGGTCCAGAGCTTGCGGGCAGTCTCATTGTCGCGCGCCGCCAAATTGACAAGGGCGCTGCGCTTGATGACCAACACTTTTGAGTTGACGATCGCTTCGGCGGAAAACGTGTGCTCATCGCCAACTTCGAGGCCGAACACGTCGCCGGACAGGTAGAATGCGCCGATCTGACGGCGGCCATCGTTGAGCACCTTATACGTGCGTATGCTGCCGCTTACCACTTTATAGAGATATTCCGCCGGCTCGTTTTCGCCGTAGATTTCGGCATTGCGCGCGAAGGGCATCGGCGCGCCCATCAGTTCGATTGAGGTGCCGAACGAGTGTGAATTCACCGCCGGAACCGGACGTGCAACATGGCCTGCCGGATGACGCGAAGAACTGCGGTGTAGCATCGTCTGGGTGAGCATGGCGCTGGGTCCTCGATGAATTCGGTGGTCATCGATACCCCTGGAGCCGAACGCTCGAAATTCAGATAATCTCCATAGGGGGTTTACCGGAGGCGACCGGGGCCACCGCCGCGGCCGGCCGTTATTGGATTAGCCAGGTTAAATGTCTGAGATTATTATCAAATCTGGAACTTCGTCGGCGCCCGAGCGCGGCAAGATTTTGCGCTATGGCATCGCCCCGACCGCCGTCGCGCTGGCGCTTGCAGCACGGGCCTTGCTCGCACCGATTCTGCACGATGACTCGATATTTCTTTATTTCGTACCGACGGTGTTGATTTCGGCCGGCATCGGCGGTCTTGGACCTGGCTTGCTGGCTACCGCGTTAAGCCTGGTGGCCGCGTTTTTCGTGCTCTCGAGCGCATCGGCTATTTCAAACACGGGCTTGGTCAATGCCGCCGCATTCGCCGTCATCGGTATAGGCGTGTCCTGGGGCGGCGGGCTGCTGCACCGCAGCCGCAGGCGCGCGATGTTCATGACAGACGATGCGCTGGCGCGCGAGGCGCATCTGCAATCGATTCTCGATACCGTGCCGGAAGCCATGATCGTCATCGACGAGCGCGGCACCATGCAGTCGTTCAGCAGCGCCGCCGAGCGGTTGTTCGGATGTCGGGCGGCCGAGGCCATCGGCCAGAATGTCAGCACCCTGATGCCGGCGCCGTATCGCGAAAACCATGACGGTTACCTGCAGCGCTACCTGAACACGGGCGAACGCCGCATTATCGGCATCGGCCGCGTGGTGGTCGGCCAGCGCAAGGACGGCTCGACCTTTCCGATGGAGCTTGCGGTCGGCGAAATGAAATCGGGTGAGCAGCGGTTTTTTACCGGCTTTATCCGCGACCTGACCGAGCGGCAGAAAACCGAAGCGCGCCTACAGGAATTGCAGTCCGAACTGGTCCACATCTCCCGGCTGACGGCGATGGGCGAAATGGCGTCGACGCTGGCGCACGAACTCAATCAGCCGCTGTCGGCGATCGCCAACTACCTGAAAGGCTCACGGCGACTGCTGGAGGGAGCCAGCGACGAAAAGTCCGCGACCATGCGCGACGCTTTGGACAAGGCGGGCGACCAGGCCATGCGCGCTGGGCATATAATCCGACGGCTGCGGGATTTCGTCGCGCGCGGCGAAACCGAACGGCGCGTGGAAAGCATCACCAAACTGGTCGAGGAAGCCAGCGCTTTGGCGTTAGTGGGCGTAAAGGATCTCGGTATCCGCGTGCAATTCCAATTCAACCCGGAAATCGATCTGGTGATCGCCGACCGCGTGCAGGTCCAGCAGGTCGTGCTCAATTTGATCCGCAATGCGATGGATGCGATGGAAACGTCGCAGACGCGCGACCTCGTCGTCGCCATCGCGCCGGCGGATGGCGGCCAAGTCAGGATCAGCGTGACCGACAGCGGTTCGGGCATCTCACCCGAGATCGCCGAGCAATTGTTTCAGCCTTTCATCACGACCAAGCGTCACGGCATGGGCGTCGGCTTGTCGATTTCGCGCGCCATCGTTGAAGCGCATAATGGACGAATCTGGGTGGAACCCAATCCCACCGGCGGAACAATATTCCATTTCACTCTTGCGGTCGTAAACCAAGGGGACGTCGACGATGCAGCCTGAGCCGATCATTTACGTGATCGATGATGATGAAGCCGTCCGGCAATCGCTTGAATTCCTGTTGCGAACAGCCGGGCACACGGTGCGCGGATTCGAGTCGGCGAAGGCCTTTCTCGAAATCCTGCCCGGGCTACGGTCCGGCTGCATCATCACCGACGTACGCATGCCGGACATTACCGGCATCGATCTGCTACGCCGCGTCAAGGAACTCGACCCCGATATTCCTGTGATCATGATCACCGGCCACGGAGACATTTCTCTCGCGGTCGAAGCCATGAAGCTCGGCGCCGTCGATTTTCTGGAAAAGCCCTTCGATGACGACCAATTGCTCGCCGCACTCAGGTCCACGCTCAGTCGGGATGCCGACCTGGCCGAACGCAAGGCCAAGCTTGCAGAAATCCACGACAAGCTGGCGGCGTTGTCGAACCGAGAACGGCAGGTGCTCGAAGGCTTGGTGGTTGGCAGCGCGAACAAGACCATCGCGTTCGATCTCGGCATCAGCCCGCGCACGGTCGAGATCTATCGCGCCAATCTGATGACCAAGATGGCGGCCAACAGCCTGTCCGATCTGGTGCGCATGGCGATGATGGCGGGCATACTGGAAAATTCCGGCAAGCGCGGTCGCTGAACCGCAGTCTCGACTCATGCCCCGACTATTGGTGGCGCTTCACGCCAAGACCATTCATGAAGCGAGCGCGAATCTGCACCGGATCACGGTCGGTGGTGCCAACCCCTGGCTTGTTATCGGTACGCACGGCGATCAAGCTCGGCCCGCCGTTTTGAAGCGCAGCCGCGACCAGCCCGTCGAAGTCGTCTTCATCGGCAGCCCAGGCGCTGTTGGTGATCCCAGAGCCGCGCGCGATGGCGACCAGATCGGCGGCAGAGGCACTCGCCGTCGGCTGCCCGCCGGTGATCTGGTAGATGCCGTTGTCCCACACCACCATGGTGAGATTCTTCGGCGCCCGCATCGCGACGGTGGCGAGGCAGCCGAGCTGCATCAGCAGCGAGCCATCGCCCTCGAGCGCGATCACGTGCCGCTGCGGCTGTGCGATCGCGACGCCGAAGGCGATCGGAATAGCGAGGCCCATGCTGCCGAGCATGTAGAAATTTTGCGGCCGCTGGCCGCTCGCCCACAAATCAAAATTGGCATTGCCGATGCCGCCGACCACCGCTTCCTCGCGTTTGAGCTGGCCGACCAGCCGCTTGGTCAAGTCGAAGCGGTTCATCACTTTGGTGTTATGCGCCCCGAGAGCTCCGGTTTGTTTGGTCATGGGCGGCTCAAGCCTCGAACACTTTGCCGCCGGTCAGCAGCGGCGAGAGGATGAAGACAACCGGGGCCTGCGTCGCCACCGCCTGCTTGATCGAGCGGTCGATGATGAAGGCGAGCTCGTCCTGCCGCGTGATCGTATGAGTTTCGACGCCTAGCGAATCGAGCACCGGACGCATGGTCTTGCACACCATGGCCTGGCCGAGATTGAACTCGCCAAGCGTGCCGCGCTCGGAGACAAAGATCAACGCCGGGATCTGGCTCGGCACTACCAGCGAGGCGAGCGCATTCGGAATGGTGCCGAAACCGCTGGTCTGCATCAGCACCGCGCCGCGCAACCCGCCCATCCAGGCGCCGGTCATGATGCCGATGGCTTCTTCCTCGCGCGTCGTGGCGAAAGTTGTGAAAAACGGATCGTCGTGCAGCGCCTTGATCAGCGGCGTGAACACCCGGTCGGGGACATAGGTGATGAGCGTGACGTTGTTGCTCTTGAGGGTCGCAAGTACGATCTCATGCCAGGCCGCCGCTCGCGTTTGCATGTCGTTCATGGATTAAGCGGACCGCGTCAGGCGACGTGTGAATATCATGGAAATTGTGTGCTTTGGCCGAAGGCACCGCCGGCCGCGGCACCACCGCATCCGACGCCATTGCTCCAATGTTCGCAAAAGCTTACCCTATTACCAACACGAGCGCTAACGAGAAAATATTGCTCAGCAATAAGGGGGGACCATGAAGAAAGCACAAGGAAATTCGACGCTGTCGCGGCGCCGCATCATCAAGGGCGCTGGCGTGCTGGCGGCCGGCACCGCTGCACCGGCGTTTCTGCGCATCCGGATGGCCTATGCCGCCTACCCGGAGCGCCCGGTCAAGATCGTGGTGGCCAATACGCCCGGCGGCCCGTCCGACATCGTCGGACGCATCACCGCTGCCGCGCTCGAGCAGGCCACCGGCAAGACCTTCATCATCGAGAACCGCGGCGGCGCCGGCAGCAATATCGGCATGGGCTACGTCGCGCGCTCCGACCCGGATGGCTACACGATTCTACTCGCGACCAACGCCTATTCGGTCAACGCTACGCTTTACAACTCTATCCCGTATGACCCCCTCAAGGACTTCGTGGGGGTCAGCGAACTGGCGACCTCGCCCAATACATTTGTGGTCAAGTCCGATTTGTCAGCGAAGACGGTGAAGGAATTCGTCGCGCTCGCCAGGGCCAATCCGGAGAAGTTTAATTGTGCGACACCGCCAATCGGCACGACACCGCAGATCCAGCTCGAGGTTTTGAAACTCCGCGAAAATCTGCCCAAGCTGGAAGACGTCGTGTTCAAGGGCGGCGGCGACGCCATTCAAGCTTTGCTCAGCGGCACCACACAGTTAAGCTCCGGCTCGCTGCCACCGGCGGCACAGCACATCAAGGCTGGCACACTGCGATGCCTCGCGGTCACCGGCGAAACGCGCTGGCCCGACTTGCCCGATGTTCCGACCATGGTGGAGGCCGGCTACCCGGACTTCGTGTTCGCGACCGACACCGTGCTGATGGCGCCGGCCAAAACGCCGCCCGAGAACGTCATGTGGCTGGAGCAGGAAACGCTCAAGGTCCTCTCCACGCCGGAGATGAAAGAGAAACTGTACAAAGCCGGTTTCCAGGTACGGCCGAAGGGCGCCGATGCCGCCTGGGCGCGCGTCACCAAGGAAATCGCGATGTTCAAGGACATTATCGATAAGTCCGGCATGAAGAAGCTGTAGAGGCTAAGCGGCCGTGCGCATCAGGACCATCGAGCCGATCGCGGTCAGCCTGCCCATGCTCGACCCCGTCATCATGGCGGGCGAGGTAGTACGCCGCGCCGACAACGTGTTGGTGCGAGTCGAAGCCGATAACGACTTCGTCGGTTGGGGCGAGGCCGCCTCGGCCCCGATCATGACCGGCGATACGCTCGAGAGCATCGTGTCCGCCGTGCATTATCTCGACCCCGTGCTGCGCGGGCGCGACGGCGCCGATATCGCCGGCGCGCTCGCCGCCATGGACGGCCGCATGTACGGCAACCACGGCGCCAAGGCGGCCATCGAGATCGCGCTGCACGATCTCGCCGGCCGCGCCGCCGGCAAACCGGTGCACGCGCTGCTCGGCGACAGGAAACGCAGCCGCATGGCGCTTCTCGGCGTGATCGGCGGCGGCGACTTAGAGGGCGATCTGCGCGACGCCGAAAAAAAGAAAGCGGCCGACATCACCGCCTACAAGATCAAGGTCGGCATCGACACCGCCGCCAACGATGCCGCCCGCACGCGCGCGATCTGCAAGCTGCTCGGCCCGGGCCTGCTGATATCCGCCGACGCCAACCAGGGCTACACGACCGAGCAGGCCATCGACTATGTGCGCGCCATGAAAGGCTGCGGCCTCGATTTCTTCGAGCAGCCGGTTGTGGCCGACGATCTTGCCGGCATGGCGGCGGTCGCCGCGGCCGCGCCCGAGATCGCCATCGGCGCCGATGAAGGCATCCATTCGCTCGCCGATATTAGGCGCCATCACGAACGCAAGGCCGCACGCGGCGTCAGCCTGAAGGCAATCAAGCTCGGTGGCATCCGGGCGGTGGTAGAGGCCGGCAAGCTGTGCGACAGCCTCGGCATGAGCGTCAATATCTCCTGCAAGACCGGCGAATCGAGCGTCGCCTGCGCGGCGGCGCTGCACGTAGCCTCCGTCATTCCCAACATCGCCTGGGGGCTGACGCTGACCCATAGCGGGCTCGCTGAGGATGTGACCGCGCAGCCGATCCACACCGATAAAGGTCACGCCGACAGTATCGACCGCCCGGGGCTCGGCATCGAGGTCGACGAGGATCGCGTGCGCCGGCACCGCGTGCAGATCGCCACGCGGAACGTGGCCTGATGCCATCGCTTTTTCGGTTTTGATCGTCGCCGGCGGATGGATTCGGTTTGCGGGCTATTTACCGGAGCGATCTTGCATACTCACGTACAGTCAAAGACTGGCTACGAAAAATTTTACCGAGAACCGATTCAAAATCAGTATTTCGCGGCCTTTTCTTCTATTATGGAGCAGTTCCAGGTACCTAGCTTAAAACTCTCTATTTCGGAGACGAGCATGTTCGCGTGCGCCTCCGGAAATGTGACTGGACACACCCTTCTTAAACGCGCAGCCTCATGCCGATAGAGACGCCAACGCAAAGCGTTCGGGCTTTCAATTCAACTTTTTAACTGGGACCCTTTTGAGTGTTCCATTCCTCGTTCCGAGGCATGTCGGACGAAAGGAAATCCCATGCGCACCCTTGTCGAGCCGCCGCCCTCGTCGCGCTGTGACCTCTGCGGTGGTGAGTTGCGACTCAAGCAGATTGAGTCAGCCAACCGTACCCTTGATTTGGACAACGAAATATTCGTCTGCATAAAGTGCGGCCGTGAGCAGGCGTGTACTGTGAGCCATAACCACAATGTACGCCAAGTGTCGGATCCCAAGGCGGCCTAGTGGCGTCACGGCCGTCTACTAGCAAAGCTCTGGGTGTGGCGCGTTGCAGGCAGATCATCCGAGTGTCACTCGGACATGATGGGTTTTGCCGTCATCAACCAGAGTGATGTAGGTCGGACCGTGAGGGATCACCTGGTCATCCAGTTCCAAGCGTACAATGCCGCGGTTTACCCCGGTTTGATTTTCAACGGACACCTCATACCGCGTTGTGTTGTGGCGAAATGCAATTTCGAAGTCTCGCCACGCGCGGGGCACGCAGGGATCGAGCCGCAATGTGGCGCCCTCCACGGTGAATCCCAAAATCGACTCTAGACCTGCCCGATACATCCAGCCGGCCGAGCCCGTGTACCAAGTCCAGCCGCCCCGCCCCACGTGTGGCGGAACGGAGTAGACATCCGCACACACCACATATGGTTCCACCTTGTAGCGTTGCGCGGCAGCCCAAGTGCGAGTGTTGTTGATTGGATTGAGGAACGAAAGCAAATTCGCTGCCTTGTCCCCATCGCCAAGCTTAGCGAATGCTTGAACTGACCAGATAGCCGCGTGAGTATATTGCCCGCCATTCTCGCGGATTCCCGGCGGATAGCCCTTGATGTAACCGGGATCCGGCATGGATTGATCGAAGGGCGGCGTGAACAGCAGAGCAAGTCGGTCATCACGCAAGATGAGATTTTCGTCGACCGCCGCCATGGCACGCGCGGCGCGTGCCGGGTCTGCCGCGCCGGAGATAACTCCCCAGGATTGAGCGATAGAATCTATGCGGCACTCGCTGCTCGATGCTGACCCGAGCGGCATTCCATCGTCAAAATAGCCGCGGCGATACCAATCGCCATCCCAACCGTCTCGCTCAAGGGCGTCGCGCAGCGACGTCGCGCACTGCCGCCATGATGCTGCGCGATCATGCTGACCCCGTTGGTCCGCAAACGCGGCGAAATTCCCGATGATGGCGTGAAGAAACCAACCCAGCCAAATGCTTTCGCCCTGTCCGCCCGCACCGACCCGGTTCAATCCATCGTTCCAATCTCCCCCGCCGATCAGCGGAAGACCATGGCGTCCGAGCGTAAGGCTGCGATCAAGACCGCGAGCGCAATGTTCGAACAGAGTGGCCCGCTCATCCGAGGGCATAGGCTGAAAAAACGCATCCTGCTCGTTAGGCGCGAGGGTCATTCCATCGAGAAACGCAATTTCCTCGTCAAGGACAGCGAGATCGCCAGTCGCCGTCACATATTGCGCCGTGGCGTAGGGCAACCAGAGAAGATCATCGGAAACGCGCGTGCGAATGCCCTTGCCCGAGGATGGCAACCACCAGTGTTGAACGTCGCCCTCGGTAAACTGTCGTGCTGCCGCGCGCAGCAGATGCTCCCGTGTCAGCCCCGGCCGCGACAAGCAGATTGCCATCCCGTCTTGCAACTGATCGCGGAAGCCATATGCACCGCTTGCCTGATAGAAGCCCGATCGAGCCCATAATCGGCAAACGATCGTTTGGTATAGAAGCCAGCAGTTCAAGAGGATGTCCATCGCGCGGTCGGGCGTGCGCACCCGGACCGCGCCCAGCGTATCGTCCCAGTACCTTGTTACTTCGCGGAAGACCTCATCGAGGTCAGCCGTTCGAAACCGTTCGACCAGCGACAGGGCTTCCACTCGCGTCGCCGCGTCGCCCAACAAAAAGGTAACTTCTACCTCACGGTTTGGCGAAATCTCCACGTCGTTTTGCAGAACGCCGCAAGGATCGAGACCGGCACCGACGCGGTTGGACAGCGGATTCCGGCTTGCGAGCGCGGCCGGAAATGCGAAGCTACCATTGCGGCCTATGAACTCAGTGCGATCGCCGGACCATGAACGTTGCCGGCCGGCCAAATCGGCAAAGGCCACACGGGAACCGAACTCCATGCGCCACGGATTTCGCGCGAGCAACACACCGGTTTCGAGATCGATCTCCGTGACGACATAAGGTGCGCAAGTGATGCGCGAAGGTCCCAGCACCCACTCCACATAGGCCGTTACCGATAGACGCCGCCGGCGGCCCGAGACGTTCTTGATTTTCAGTCTAGAAATCTTGATGGGATCGTCGAGCGGAACGAACTGCAGAAGATCGAGCGCAATCCCGTGCGAAACATGCTCGAATCGGCTGTACCCCTGGCCATGTCTAGCAATGTATCGGGAGGCGTCGTCGCGGATGGGAAGCGCGGTCGCCGTCCAGACCTCTCCACTGTCCTGGTCACGCAGGTAAATAGCTTCACCGGGGCTGTCGCTGACAGGATCGTTCGATCGGGGAGTGAGTTGATTCTCGCGGCTATTGATCGACCATGTGTAACCGCTGCCCTCGGCGGAGACTTGAAAGCCGAACAAGGGATTGGCGATGACATTCACCCAAGGAGCGGGCGTCACCTGATCCCCATCGAGGATGGTGACGTACTCCCGCCCATCCTTATCGAATCCACCGATTCCGTTGAAAAACTCGAGCTGCGGCGGCGCGACGAACTCAGGCGGGCTCACGCTGCGCGGCGCCAGACGCGGCGGTTCGGCGGCCGGTGCTATTTCTTGCAGACGTTTGACTTGCTCAGCGAGGCTTCCACGCCGGCTTCCAATCACCACGCGCGCCACTGTCTGCAGCAGGCTTCGCACCTCGGCAGACAGCAGATCGGCGCGCAGCAGAAACATGGCACCCGGAGCGGCATCTTTCTCGGATGGCGATCGCGACAGGCTGACCCGAACGACCGATTCTAGTTCGGTTTGCAGATCCTGAGTATAGGAGGTGCTTCTCTCGTTGACGATCACCAGGTCCACCGCGAGCTGCTTCATCCGCCAATACTGATGGGCGCGGATCAATTGACGTACGGTCTCCAAGTGTTCGGCCTCGTCGATCCGGCACAGGACAATTGGCAAATCGCCGGAGATTCCGTGCGCCCAAAGCGCCGATGGCCCGAGATCGTTACGCTTCAAGATTTCCGGCGACGGACGCAGGGTCGGATCCGAATACATGACGCGATTGGCGAGACGCTGGAAGAGGTGGGCCTCGTCCGGCGTTATTCCGAGATGATGGAGCTGAACCTGAGCCTGGGTCCAGGCCAAGGTGGCGGCACGCTCGAACGCTGCGACATCGTGGTGCTTATCGACGAGACTGATAACCTCGTCGCGCGAACGAGCCAGAAGCGTCCAGAAAGACAGACGAATGGTCGCGCCGGGTGGGACGCGAACGCGTCGGCGGATGCTGAAGATAGGATCGAGCACCGTCCCGACCGTGTTCGAGAGAGACCGGCTGCTGCTCATGGATATCGGCGAGCGGACGCTGTTGCCACGGCCAAGGAAGCGCGCCCGGTCGGTCTCGTATTGCAGCTCGCCGGCGGCCTCGCCTTCCAATACGGCCAGATGGGCGGCCCATACCTCCGGTTCCTCCGGTGCCCGCCTTCGACGGGTCGCCAGAAGTGCGCCCAGTTCAGGCACGAACTCGGTCTGTATAAATAGCTTTGAAAACGCCGGATGCGCCGCATCATCGCTCGATGGCGCCAAGACGACCTCGGAATAAGACGTTACCTCGATCTCGCGCGTGCGTGCCCCAAGATTCGAGATCGACACACGTTTAACGTCCCCGTCATCCTCCGGCGATACGACGACATCGAGCGTCGTCGCAAGAGTTCCATCGCGTCTCGCAATTTCAACGCGATCCTCCGAAAACGCCACATCGTAACTGTCCGGTTCGACGCCGCTCGGCTGAAAGCCCGCGGACCAGACAGAGCCATTTTCGACATCTCGCAGATAAACATACGACCCCCAAGGATCGCAGGTGACGTCTTCGCGCCAACGCGATACGGCGAGATTGCGCCAGCGGCTGAACCCCGATCCGGAGGCGGTGATCATAACGGCGTAGCGGCCGTTCGACAGAAGATGGCTACGCGGGACCCGATCGTGGGGCGAGCGGAACCGGCGTAACATGGGTAGCACAAGTTCGCGTACCTGCGCCGTCTGGCTCACTTCTTCGGCGCGCACCCATTTGACCGCGACATCGCGCGGCGGCCTTTCCTGCA
>DATISB010000127.1:0-2359 GCA_035469145.1 Pseudolabrys sp. | reverse complement strand
CAGCCGAGGCCGACGATCGCCGTGTTGAGCATGCGGTCAGGCCGCCGCGGGCGCGCCGGGCTGCTTCATCGGATGCGCGCGCGCGAAGGCATCGTTCGCCATACAGGTGTCGACGATGCGCTTGACGGTCGGGAATGGCGCTAGATCGACCTTGAAATAGGTCGAGCCCGCCGCCTGGCCGGCGAGGCAAATGTCGGCGATGGTAATCTGGTCGCCCTGGCAATAGCGCCCGGTCTGTTTCGAGCCGGCGAGGTTGGTCTCCAGCGCCTTCAAGGCTTCCACGTGCCAATGGTGGCCCCATTTCAGCACGCCGGCCTCGTCGACTTTGTATTCGTGCGCCAGGTATTCGCGCACCCGCGGCACGATCAGCGGATGGGTGTCGCAGGCGATGATCTGCGCCAGGCCACGCACGCGCGCGCGCGCCTTCGGCGCCTTCGGCAGCAGCGGCGGGTCGGGATGCGTCTCATCGAGATATTCGAGGATGGCGAGCGACTCGAACAGCACCGTGCCGTCGTCCTCGATCAGCGCCGGCAGCGCCATCATTGGATTGATCTTGCGGAACTCGGCCTCGCGTTGTTGGCCTTTCATCAAGTTGACGTCGATCACCTCGTCGGGCGTGATGCCCTTGAGGTTGAGCGCGATGCGCACGCGGAACGTCGCTAGCGAGCGCCAGAACGAAAAGAGTTTCATGAATGGCCTCCCCGGCCCTGGTTCGCGATCGATTACTTCTTGCGTTGCGTCCAATAGACCGTCATGCGCGAGCCGTCGCCGCCGCCGAAGCCGTGCTTGGTGGCGTCCTCGAAACCGGCGAGCGCGGCCTTGGTGGCGATCATGTCGGCGCCCAGCGCCTCGCCGGTCGCCACCATAGTGCGCAGATCCTTGACACCGTTGGCGATGCTGAACGTGGTCGGTCCGGGATCCTTGCCCTCGAGCATTTTGACGATCATGTCGGCGCGCATCGCCAGCGCTTTGTTGGCGCCGTTGCTCTCAACGAACAGATCGAGCAGGCGCTTGGGCTCCCAGCCGACGCTCCTGGCAATAGCGAAAGCCTCGCCATAGGCCTGCCAGGCCACCATCAGTGGCAGATTGATCGCGAGCTTCATTGCCGCGCCGGCGCCGACCGGCCCGCAATGCTCGACCTTGCGGCAGAGCTGTTCGAGGATCGGCTTGGCGCGCGCGGCATCGGCCGACTCGGCGCCCATCAGCCCCAGCAATTGGCCCTTGCGCGCCGGTGCAGTGGAGCCGCCGACCGGACACTCCACCAACGCGGCGCCCTTAGCGCGCACCTTGGGGGCGAGCTCGGTCTCGACCTTGGGCGCCACCGTGCTCATCTCGATGAATAGCTTGCCCTTGACGTCGCCGGACAGCAGCCCATTCGGCCCGTTGTACACAGCATCGATCGCCGCGGCGTCGGTCAGCATGGTGATGACCGCCTCGCAGGCGGCGGCGACGGCGGCCGGGGTGGCGGCGACCTTGGCGCCGGCGTCCGCCAGCGGCTTGGTCTTTTCCGGCGAGCGATTCCAGACGGTAATCTGGTGGCCAACTTCCATCAGCCGTGCGGCGACGTTGCCGCCCATGGCTCCGAGACCCGCTACTCCGATATGCATGACTTCACCCTTTCTGTTTTGCCGGGACGATAGGCGATCACGGCGCGGCTTGAAAGCCGGCCCTGCGGCATTTGCCCACTCGACAGCCCCGCCCCCGACCCACTAAGAGGGGAACCCGTAATGCGTCGGCGCACTGCAACGTTTCGTTTTTCAGCGGGAGAAATTTGAATGGTTGCGGCCAAAAAGGCGAACAAGAAAAGCAAAGGCACGGTCGGCATTATCGGCCTCGGCATCATGGGCGGGGCCTTCGCAAAAAACCTCGCCCGCGCCGGCTGGCGCGTGGTCGGTTACGACATCAGCGCGGCGCGCCGCCGGCAAGCCGCCCGCGCCGGCGTCGAGATCGCCCGCGATGCCGCCGGCGTAGCTGCCGCGGTGCCGACCGTGCTTACCAGCTTACCCAAGCCGCAGGCGCTCATGGACACGGTGCGCGCCGTCGCCGCTGCCAAGCTGCCGCGCAAACTGCTAGTAGAAATGAGCACCTTCGCAATTTCGGATAAGGAGAAAGCCGCACGCTTACTCGCCAAGGCCGGCCATCAAATGCTCGATACGCCGGTCAGCGGCACCGGCTCGCAGGCCATAAACTGCGACCTGATATTTTACGCCAGCGGCGATCCCCGCCTGATCAAGCGGCTGCGACCGATGTTCCGAGCTTTCGGCCGTGAGGTCTACGACGTCGGTGCCTTCGGCAATGGCAGCAAGATAAAATACGTCGCCAACCTGCTGGTCGCCATCAACAACGTGGCCACCGCCGA
>DATISB010000126.1:0-21464 GCA_035469145.1 Pseudolabrys sp. | reverse complement strand
GGAAACCATTCCAGGCACCTTCGTGATCCGCGAAGGAGATGCCGTCCTGAGCCCCCAGGTACCAACCGAAGCCATAATTGGTGGGGTTGCCATCGTTCGTTTGGCCGCTGGTGAAGACTTCCTCCATGCCGGCTTCGTTTACGAGACTATTCGTTCTCAAGGCTCTATCGTAGCGGCACAGATCGGTCACTGTAGTGTAAAAAGAGCCGGACCCCACCAGATTGTCGAGCACGCTGCTGCCGGCCTCTATGAGCTCACCCCCGTCGTCGAGCGTGTATCCGGTTGCGCAACGGGGACGGTCAATTCTGCGATCTGGGACTGAAAATGTGTCTTTCATTTCCAGCCGATCGAACACGCGCCTTGCGAAAAAGCCATGGTACAATTGGCCCGACACCTCCTCGATCACCGCGCCGAGCAAATCGTAACCGGAGTTACTGTAACTGAACGTGTCGCCCGGTTCGATTCCCTCTTCCGCCATCGGGCAACCAAGATCGGCGTAGGTGCGGATAACATCGGCATTGGTCGGCCGCTCGCAGCGCGCCAGTACTTGTTTGACGCCGTCTTCGTCATAGAGGTCGCGGATGCCGGAGGTGTGATGCAACAATTCCCGAATGGTCACCCTCGGGCCAAATCCGGTAACCAAGGGGATATGCTTGCCGACCGGATCGTCGAGATGGAGTTTACGTTCCTCGGCAAGCATCAGAATGCCTAAGCCGGTAAATTGCTTTCCGCAGCTCGCCAAGTGAAAAATCGTATCCTGTTCAATCGGTAGGCCGCTGCGCACATCGGCTAATCCATAGGCGGCTGCATGAACGACGGTCCCGTAAGCAACGACGGCAAGCGCGAACCCCGGGCCATCCGCCTCAATTTGGCTGGCGACATAATCGTCGATCTGCGCGGAACGCTCTGCATGAGCGCGGATTGCCCTCGACGTTGACTGTGTGCGTTTCAGGAAAGCCATTTGCAGCGGATTCCCACTTTAAAATCAGTCTAACGATTAGGATGGCCCGAGACCGCCGCTCAACTTCGCTGTGGGCTGATCAAAATAGACGAGAGCCAACTTCGGCTTCCGGCGATCCAATTGTATATCGAATGCCCGATAAGACGGCTGAACACCGGCACATAAAAAAACGGAATCTGCCACCACAATCCCGGCACGCGCAACACGACGTATCGATAAGCCTCGAAGCCCGGCAGCGCCCGCCCGTCGGGCAGGACCAGATAGAGCGCCTTTTCCAATTGCGCATCACTGACCTCGGGAGAAGGATTGGTGCGAAAATCGCGCGTCTTGATCTGTCCGAGTCCGTCGAATGCCAGAAACCAGATCATCGATCGGACACAGAAGCCGCATCCGCCATCATAGATCATCTCCATGTCGCCCATTTTTCGCTTCCACGCCAAGCTAAGGCGTGTGAGCCACTCGGGGCGCACAAAACTCATATGACCCATCATCATGACGAACGAAAAATAGAACAAACCCATCAAGACGGCGAATAGGGCGTGCAGGAACAGGGCCGCAGCAAGCAGGTAAGGCCGCGTGCCCTGCTGCCAGATCAGGAATGGAAAGGCGATCTCGATCAAAATCGTGCCGTAGGTCCCGACATTGACCAGCCAGTACTGCGATGCAAGCACGTTTAAGATAACGCGGCTGTAATGCTCATCGGTCGTAAACACGACCCAGAGGGCATAGCCGTTCCACCAATCGTCCCCGAATTTGTTGATGGCACTGTAGAAAAACAACACGGCCATCTGGATTTGCATCAGCCGCGTGCAAGCGCCCGTCCAAGGGCTGCTGTAGGGCGGCAGCGTCGCGCTAAGATTGCTGCGTTTAGCTGCGCGCACAGCGCGGACGCGGTCTAAACTCATCGCCCGCCCGATCGGCGCGAGACACAAAATTATAAGCAGGCCGGCAAGAAGCCAGTCGACGCCGTAGGTCAGCACCGGATTGCGGTGATCGTAGGAAATTTGCCCGATCAACACGATCCACTTGACCCATGACGTCCGCCACCCGACCATGAAGGCAGCGCAGCAGACCAGGAAAAGGGCGTGAAAGGCGACCCACTGCCAGGGCGCAGTAAAATAGAAGAATACCGATTGAGTCCAAGGATCAGCGATATCCCTGAGGACAATTGCGCGGGGCATCAAGCCCGCGTCGCCCCAAAAATCGAATAGATAGGGCGTTGCCATCCCGTAGTGGAGCAGAAGCGCCGCACCGATGCCCATACGGGCAAGTTCCAATGGCGACGTCGGCCTGTGCTGAAACCAAATCTGCGACCAGGCTTCGCCTAGTGCCGCAACCCGTTCTCGGACAAAGCATCCGAATATCACTCGGCGGGGCATTTGACGTGCTCAATCGTGTTCATGGTGACAAACTCGGGGTCCCAGCGCTGTTTGCCGGCCAAGAAATCGTTTTGCGTGAAGTACTTCGCTTGAATCTCCAAGAGGGTGATTGACACCGGGTGCAGCGAGGCGTGCTTTCGACAGTACAGTGCGGCGGCAATATCGGCATAATCTTCAGGATTGTCGATAATCGCACCATGCCAAGCCCTGAACCAAAAATAACTCGGATTGAGCCCGCTAAATTCTGCTCCCGGTATAAAAGTAAGTTTCTCTCCGGCTTTATCTTCAATGACGTAGCGAAATTGACGAAATGTAAATATGTTACCGACAGTCGGTGCAAAGAAATTCCATGCATTGTCCAGCCGGAGCAGCGTCAGATAAGGCTGCAACAGAATACGCAACCCTTTCACCGTTACGCTGCTTTCCGGCGCGGGCGCAACTACGATGGCAAGACTGTGCCACGCAACGAACACCGACATCACTGTGTAAGTCAGGCGCTGCCGCCACGCATTCAAAATCATTGTCGACCCCCAGCGAGACCACTTTTAATCCGAAATTCCCCCGGATGACCAGGGACCGAACAAACCGTCGCAAAAGAGCCCGTATCGTTGGTCGTACCGTTAATCAAGCAACAGCAGCGCCGCGCACTGTCTTCGCAACCGATTGAATTTATTGGTGGCGGACGCAGTCCCAGTCGAACCTGTTGACCTGACGGATTTTTTGTACCACCGCGATTGAGAGGTTATTGCAATTGCGCGTTGGTTCGAAGCGTTATCCAGCCACACCCAATACCATCTGACGGTGAGTTCGCGCAGCGCCGCCATGGCAATCGCGATGGTCCTGTCAGCGATGGTCATTTCCATGCAACGACGGCCGAGCCTGCCGGAATTGCGGGCCCAGTTGCAAAAGCTGCGAGCGAAGCTTCTGCTATGGTGGTCAAGGCGCGCTGGTCCCTGAGACTTGAATAGAGGTAAGCGGGCCGCCTTTAACAAAATCGTCGAGAATTTGTTCGCCGCAGTGCACTGCGCGTTGGCCGTAACGCCGCGAAAGACTTGGCTCCACGCACCATGTAGCGCAAATTTCCTACGCGGCAGCCCATCTCGTGTCGCAAAACTTTATAGTTCCGGTCACCACAGTTTCACCAAAGGGTCGCGCCCTCGCCACGTTGTCCCTATAACCACCGAGGCGGGGAAACGATCCAGAGGAGACCGAAACCATGCAGCTTCAGAGCCACGCGGCAATGCTCGCCGGTATTCGCTCCTTCTCCACGCCGGTGTGCTGCCCGCATTGCGGCGATCCGATGGTCGCCCCCGTGCTGTCCGAATTCGTCGAAGGCGGCGAAATCCGCCACCACTGGGAATGCGACGCCTGCGGGGCAAGCTCCACCACCGCCATCCCGCTCACGACCCATTGATCGGCGTTATCCGGAATAGGCGTTATGATGCAATGTTACCCGGACAAGCTAATCACGGCCTGATCCAAGGGGAGGAGCAAACATGACATTCACCATCCTGCGGTCCACCGCGGCTGCCATCGCCTTTGCCGGCGCTCTCGCGCTCGCCACGCCGTCCATGTCGGCGATGATGAACTTCAAAGCCAGCCTAAGTGGCAAGAGCGAAGTGCCCCCGAACACCGTCGCCGCCACCGGCTCTGTCACCGCGACCTATGACACCGACAGCAAGAAGCTGACCTGGAAAGGCAGCTATAGCGGCCTAACCGGCCCGGCCACCGCGGCTCATTTCCACGGGCCTGCGTCTGAAGGCAAGAATGCCGGCGTGATGGTTCCGATCAGCCCGAGCGGTCCCTCGTTCGAAGGCTCGGCCACGCTCAATGACGCGCAAGCCAAGGCCCTGATGGACGGCGACATGTACGTCAATGTCCACACCGCGGCCAACAAAGGCGGCGAAATCCGCGGTCAATTGACAAAATAGTCCACCGCAAGCCAACTAAAACGAGCAGCCCGCCGGTCACACGACCGGCGGGTTTTTCGTTGCCGATGCAACTCTCGCCCGCCCTTGGCGGCCGGCGTGCCGGCGTTTAATGCTTTGTGCAGAGATCATTTCGTCAATCACCCCTGCCCGAAGGTGCGATCATGGTCCGTTACGATGGTGACTCGACGCCCATTCTGGTGTCCGGCGGCGGCATCGGCGGCCTGGTCGCGGCCTTCGCGCTAGCGCGCCAGGGCTTTGCGGTGCGCGTGCTCGAGCAATCGCCCGAATTCCGCGAGGTCGGCGCCGGCATCCAGCTCGGCCCCAACATCTTCCGTGTGCTGGATAAAATCGGGCTCAAGGAAGCCGTGCTGGGCGACGCCCACCGCCCGCCGGCGCAGGAAATGCGCGATGCACTCACCGGCAAGCTGATCACGCGCATTCCGCTCGATGCCGCGTTCATCAAGAGCTTCGGCCAGCCCTATGCGGTCACCCATCGCGCCGACATCCACGGTATCCTCCTGAACGCCTGCCTCGGCAACGACCTGATCACGTTGGAGACCAGCCGGCGCGTCGACTGCTTCGAGGAGCGCGGCGACCGCGTCGTCGTCACGCTCAAAAGCGGCGAACGGGTTGAGGGCCGCGCGCTGATCGGCTGCGACGGCATGTGGTCGGGAATCCGCGAGCGCATCATCGGCGACGGCAAGCCACACGTGTCCGGCCACATCGCCTATCGCGCCGTGCTCAAGCGCTCCGAGGTGCCTGAGGACCTGTGGCGGCCGGACGTGGTGCTGTGGGCCGGCCCGCGCACCCATTTCGTGCATTATCCATTGCGCCGGGGTGAGCTCTACAATCTGGTCGCGGTGTTTCACTCCGATCGCTACGAGGAAGGCTGGAATGAGGTAGGCAGCGCCGATCTGCTCTGGCAGCATTTCAAGGGCCAGCGCCCGGAGGTGCTGCGTATGCTCGAGCGCATCGAGACCTGGCGGATGTGGGTGCTGTGCGACCGCGAGCCGGTGAAGAACTGGTCGCGCGGACGCGTCACGCTGCTCGGCGATGCCGCACATCCGATGCTGCAATATCTCGCGCAAGGCGCCTGCATGGCGACCGAGGACGCCGTGGTGCTGGCGGAGAAAGCGGCAGCGACGCCCAACGATCTGCCGGCGGCGTTCAAGGCCTATGAACAGGAGCGCTATTTGCGCACAGGCCGGGTGCAGATCATGGCGCGCGTCTATGGCGACTTTTATCACGCGCGCGGGGTCACCGCCGAATTGCGCGATCTTGCACTCGCCGGGCGCACGCCGCAGCAGGCCTATGACGGTATCGCCTGGCTGTACGGCGGGCCGTGAGACTTGCGTCCCATTCCACCGAAAGGGGGAGGGTCAGGGAGGGGGTCACTTGCAAAAAGCAACAACCCCATCACGCCGTTCGCTTGACCCCCACCCGGCGAGCGCTGCTCGCCGACCTCCCCCTTTTCAGGGGGAGGTAGAAAGAGAAGAGAGCGCCCTCACCTCGCCGAGCGTCAGCAGGCGCAACGCCGCTATTTCTTCGCGATCCCGGCTTTGACGATGACCGCGTCCCATTTCTTGATGTCGGAGGTGAGCCGGTCCAGCAGCTCGGCCGGCGTGCTGGCATGCGCTTCCACACCGACCTTTTCGAATTGCGCCTTGAGTTCAGGCGACCCCAGCACCTCGTGCATGGCCTTGTTCATGTTGTCGATGACCTCTTGCGGCGCGCCCTTCGGCACCGCGATGCCGTTCCACGAGACCACCTCGTAGCCCTTCACGCCGGCTTCTTCGACCGTCGGAGTATTCGGCAGCAGCGCCGAGCGCTTCGGCGACGAGCTCGCCAAAAGGCGCACCTTGCCGTCGTTCACCTGGCCCTGCACCGCGGGAGGAAAATCGATCATCATTTCCACGTCATTGCGAAACAGCGCCACCACTATGTCCGGAGAAGTCTTGTAGACCACGACCTGCACGTTGAGGTCGGCCACGATTTTGAACAATTCAGCGCCGAGGTTCTGCGTGCCGCCCAGCAAGGTGGTGCCGATATTGAACTTGCCGGGGTTAGCCTTCGCCGCCTTGATGAAATCGCCGAGCGTCTTGTATTCGGACTTGGCATCGACCGCGAACACCAGATCGAAAGTGCCGACCATCGACACCATCTGCAAGTCCTTCACCGGATCGAACGGAAGCTTGTTGAACGCCGCCACGCTGATCGAGGTGCCGTTGGTGACGAGCGCCATTGTGTAGCCGTCGGGCGGCGCATTGATCACGGCGCGCGCTGCATTGATGCCGCCCGGGCCGGGCATATTCTCGACCAAAACCTGTTGGCCGAATTTTTCGGTGAGCTTGGCCGCCAGCATGCGCGAAGTGACGTCGGCGACGCCGCCGGCGCCGAATGGCAGCACGAGCCGCACCGGCTTCTCCGGCCATTTCGCCTGCGCCTGGCCAACCGGTGCCAGCGAAAGAAACAAAACCGCCGGCACTGCCAGCAGCGCGAAAAACACTTTCCTCATTGTGATCCTCCCTGTCGTTCGTCCGTTTTTTTATTGTTAGCTGAAACCATAAAGACGGGCCGGATTGTCCACCAGCAAGCGCTTTTGCACCAGCGGGGTTGCGGCAAATTGCGGCACCAGGTCGACCAGATCGGCCTCGTCGGCCGCGTGGGTGGCATTGGGATGCGGGAAATCGGTGCCCCACAGCACGCGCGTGGGCGCCGCTTCGAGCAGGGCGCGGGCGATCGGCACCGCCGCCGCATAAGGCGGCATTGAAATGCGCTCGGCCCCGCACACCTTGATCCAGCAATTTTCATGGGCCGAAAGTTCGATCAAGGCGCGCAACGGCGGCTGATCGACGCCGGCCGCCGACGGCACGCGGCCCATATGATCGATCACGAATGGCAGCGGCAGTTTCCAAATCGTGTCGGAGAGCGGAATGATGTTGGGGGCGTCAAGATGCAACACCACATGCCAGCCGCGGCCTTTGACGCGGTCGATGACGCGGTTGAACACGCTCATGTCGGGCGCGCCGCCCAAGTGCTTGACGAAATTGAAGCGCACGCCGCGAACGCCGCCGGCATCGAGCCGATCGTAGTCGGCATCGGTGAAGCTGTCATCCACGATGGCGACCCCGCGATAGCGTTTCGGGTCCGACGCGATGCAATCGAGCATGGCCGCGTTGTCGGTGCCGTGGCAACTCGCCTGCACGACCACGGCGCGGTCAACGCCGAGATGAGCGTGCAGCACCGCCAGCATCTCCTTCGGTGCGTCTTCCGGCGTGTAGCGCCGGCTCGGCGCATAGGGAAATCTGTCGGCCGGCCCGAATACGTGGCAATGGGCGTCGGTCGTGCCGGCCGGAAGCTTGAAACGCGGCTTGCGGCGCTTGGCGAGAAATTCGGGGTGACCGTTCATGCGTTGCCTTTAACCAAGGGAAGTGAGCTAGACAACCCTCCTCACATCGCAACAATATCCCCCTGCTCCCACTGCGCCTTGGTGGCAGCCTGAAATTCCGCGAACCGCTTGGCCGCGATGGCCTCGCGCATGCCGGCCATCAACACCTCGTAGTAGGCGAGATTTATGGTCGAGAGCAGCACCGCGCCCAGCATCTCGTTGGCCTTGGTCAGGTGATGCAGATAGGCGCGCGAATAGGTTCGAGCGGCCGGATGAGCGCTCTGCTCGTCGAGCGGACGAGCATCGCTGGCGTGGCGCGTATTGGAGAGATTGATCGAGCCGTAGCGCGTGAACGCCATGCCGTGGCGGCCGTTGCGGGTCGGCAGCACGCAGTCGAACATGTCGATGCCGCGCGCCACCGCTGCCATGAGATCGGCCGGCGTGCCGACGCCCATCAGATAGCGCGGGCGGTCTTGCGGGAGAATCGGTACGGTTTCCGCCACGATCTTCAACATCACCTCTTGCGGCTCACCCACCGCCAAGCCGCCAATGGCGTAGCCGTTGAAACCGATATCGGCGAGGGCCCGCGCGCTCTGCGCGCGCAGCGCAAAATTGTCGCCGCCCTGCACGATGCCGAACAACGCATAGCCGTTAGCGCTATGGCCCTCAAAGGCGCGTTTACTGCGCTCGGCCCAGCGCAGCGACAATTGCATGGCGCGTTCGATCTCCTTACGCGAGGCCGGCAACCCGAGGCATTCATCGAGCTGCATCGAGATATCGGCGCCGAGTAGTGCCTGGATCTCGATCGCGCGCTCGGGCGACAGCTCCACCAAGGCGCCGTCGAGATGCGAGCGAAAGGTGACGCTGTGCTCCTCGAGCCGGCGCAAAGCCGACAGCGACATCACCTGGAAGCCGCCGGAATCGGTGAGGATCGGCAGCGGCCAGTTCATGAATGTGTGCAGCCCGCCAAGCGCGGCGATGCGCTCGGCGCCCGGCCGCAGCATCAGATGATAGGTGTTACCGAGCACGATCTCGGCGCCGGTCGCGGCTACGGCCTCCGGCATCAGGCCCTTCACGGTGCCTTGCGTGCCCACCGGCATAAAGGTCGGCGTCTGCACGCGCCCATGCGGCGTGACGATCTCACCGCGTCGCGCGGCGCCGTCGGATGCGATCAGCCGGAAGGAGAAGGGGTCGGGCATTTGCCTCTCTGTCATTCCGGGGCGTGAGCGTAGCGAGCGAGCCCAGAATCCATAATCACAGACCGGGGTTATGGATTCCGGGCTCGGCCCTAGCTAGTGGGCCGTCCCGGAATGACCGGGGAATAGCAAACACGCATCGCCATAGGAATAGAAGCGATAGCCGGCCTCGATCGCGTGGCGGTAGGCGCGCTGCATGGTCGCAAGCCCGCTGAAGGCCGCCACCAGCATGAACAGAGTCGAGCGCGGCAAATGGAAATTGCTCAGCATCAGGTCAGCGGCGCGGAAGCGGTAGCCCGGTGTGATAAAAATCGCGGTTTCGCCCGCAAAAGCGTGCAATTGGCCATCCTCGCCAGCCGCGGTTTCCAACAACCGCAGCGCGGTCGAGCCGACCGCCACGATACGCCCGCCCTGGGCGCGCGCCTTATTGAGCGCGCCTGCTGTTTCACAGGAAACAGAACCGAATTCGGCGTGCATTTTGTGGCCTTCAGTGTCGTCGGCCTTCACCGGCAGGAAGGTGCCGGCGCCCACGTGCAGGGTCACTTTGTGCAAGGCCACGCCGCGCTCCTTGAGCCGCGCCAGCAGCGTGTCGGTAAAATGCAGGCCCGCGGTCGGCGCCGCCACCGAACCCTCCGGAGTGGCAAAAACCGTCTGATAGTCGGCGCGGTCCTGCTCGTCTGGGGCGCGCCGTGAGGCGATATAGGGCGGCAGCGGCATCGCGCCGCGCTCGGCAATGGCCTGGTCGAGCACCGGACCATGGAAGGAAAATGAAAGGGTTACCTCCCCGCCCCCGCCTTCATCTTTCTGTGAAACTTGAGCATCGAGTTCGCCGAGGAAACAGACCCGCCCTTCGGTGCCGAACCGCAAGGTATCACCCACCTGCACTTTCTTCGCCCCCATGATGAAAGCGCGCCAATGCGAGCCATCCAACCGCTTGTGCAGGGTCGCCTCGATCGAAGGCTCGGTCGCGCCGCGCCCGATCCGCCGGCCCGTGAGCCGCGCCGCGATCACCTTGCTGTCGTTGACAACCAGACAGTCGCTAGGCCGCAGCAGGTCGGGCAAGTCGCCAACGCCTCGATCTTCCAATTCGGGCGACCCGCCCGGCCGCACCACCATGAGCCGCGCGGCGTCGCGCGGGACCGCCGGCCGCAGCGCGATGCGGTCCGCCGGCAGGTCGAAGTCGAACAGCTCGGTGCGCATTTGATGTCGTTATTTCGGGGCACGGTCGAAGGCCGCGAACCTGGAATCCATAATCCCGGCGCTGCGGAGTAGGGATTCCGGGCCCGCCGCTTCGCGGCCCGCCGCTTCGCGGCGTCCCGGAATGACAAATCCCTACGCCCCCATCGTCGCCTTGACGATCTTGTCCGGGTTGCTCACCGGCTCTCCGCGCTTGATTTTATCGACGTTCTCCATGCCCTCGATCACGTTGCCCCAGGCGGTGTACTGGTTGTCGAGGAAACGGGCGTCGTTGAAGCAGATGAAGAACTGGCTGTCGCCGGAATCCGGGCTGGCCGCGCGCGCCATCGACACCGTGCCGCGCACATGCGGCTCCTTGTTGAACTCGGCCTTGAGCTTCTTGCCGGAACCGCCGGTGCCGGTGCCCTGCGGGCAGCCGGTCTGCGCCATGAAGCCGTCGATTACGCGGTGGAACACGATGCCGTCGTAGAAGCCTTCTTTCACCAGCTCCTTGATGCGCGCGACGTGGCCGGGAGCAAGGTCGGGCCGCATGGTAATCACAACCTTGCCCTTGGTGGTTTCCAGCGTGAGGGTATCTTCCGGCTTGGCCATTGGCTTGTTCCTGTTGTTGCTAACTCACTTCGCGTCGACGGCGACTTGCATTTTTAGAATTTTATCCGGATCCTGCACCGGCTCGCCCTTCTTGATCTTGTCGACCACGTCCATGCCGGACACCACCTGCCCGATCACGGTGTATTGGCCGTTCAGGCCGGAATTTTCGGCAAACATGATGAAAAATTGCGAATTGGCCGAATTCGGATCGAAGGTGCGCGCCATGCCGACCACGCCGCGCGTGTACGGCACATTGGAAAACTCGGCCTTGAGCGGCGGATATTTCGAACCGCCAGTGCCGTCACCGTTCTGCCCGTCGCCGGTCTGCGCCATGAAGCCGGTGATCACGCGGTGGAACGGCACGTTGTTGTAGAAGCCGTCGCGCGAAAGCTGCTTGATGCGCTCGGCGTGCTTGGGCGCGATCTCGTTGCGCAGCTTGATGACAATTCGGCCTTTTGTGGTGTCGAGCAGCACGGTATTCTGCGGATCGAGCCCGGCCGGCAATTTCACCTGCGCGATGGCGGGCGCGGCGCACACAAGCGCGATGATGATAGCGAGAATACGGATCATAAGGTCTCCCGATTGTTTTGCGCTTTAGCGCGAGAATTTCTTTTTCAGCCGCGCGGCTATGGCGGCCGGTACGAAGGCCGACACATCGCCGCCCATGCCGGCGATCTGACGCACCAATGTGGCGGTGATCGGGCGCGCCATCGGCGACGCCGGCAGGAACACGCTCTGGATGCCGGGCGCCATCGCCTCGTTCATCCCCGCCATCTGCATTTCGTAGTTGAAGTCGGTGCTGTCACGCAGGCCGCGGATCAGCAGCGTGGCGCCCGCCTTGCGCGCGGCCTCCACCACCAGGCCGGAAAAGGTCATGTATTCCAGTTCGCATTTAGCCTCGCGCGCGAGCGGCGCGCAGATGTCCTTGAGCATCCCAAAGCGCTCGTCGGCGGAAAAGAGCGGCGCCTTGCCGGGATTGACGCCGACCGCCAGCACCAGCTTGTCGGCCAACAGGACGGCGTGGCGCACGACGTCGAGATGGCCGTTGGTGACGGGGTCGAATGATCCGGCGTAAAGGGCAATCCGCGGCATAAGCGGGGGTCTAGCCCGGGTTTTTGCCTCCCGCAAGGCTGCTTCCCGTGAACCTTTTGGCCCTCCCCCGCGACCAACCGGCAAGATGCCAAAACAGGGGGCCATCATGCTCAAAACAACCACCGCCGTCATGGTCGCCGCTGCCATCGCCGCCGCCGTGACCGTGCTGTCGCCGAGCTCACCGGTCGATGCTGGTCCGCTGGCGCTGCCGGCCGAGACCGCCTTGAAGGCCTGCACCCAGCGATCCTGGCCGTATCTCAATTGCGTCGGTACGCTCTACGGCAACCCGCGCATCCGGCTGGTCACCACCGACTGCATCACGCCATAAACCCGCTCCCCCGCTTCATGCTCATGCGTTAGGCTGCCCGCTAGGGACATCCAAGATCCCACGGGGAGGACGTCATGCGCCGGCTCGCGCTCGTGACCTTTGCATTGCTGTCGGCGGCGCCGGCTTTGGCCCAGGCCTACCCGGACCGCCCGATCCGCATCATCGTGCCGACTCCGGCCGGCGGCCCGGTCGACGTGATGGCGCGGCTGGTCGCCGGCGCGCTGCTGGCGAGCCTTGGACAAAATGTCATCGTCGAGAACAAGCCGGGCGCCGGCAATACGCTGGGCTCGCGCCTGGCGGCCGAGGCCGCGCCGGACGGCTACACGCTGATGGTGTCGGCGGCGAGCGGCCTGATCATCAGCCCGATCATCTACAAGACCGCGGGCTATGACGCATCGAGCTTCACAGCCGTGGCGCTGATTACGGAAACTCCGCAGCTGTTGGTGATCAATCCACAGCTCCCATTCAAATCGATCGCCGACCTCGTCGCCTATGCCAAGGCCAATCCCGGCAAGCTCAACTATTCGACCGGCGGCAACGGTACCTTGCCGCATCTTGCCGGCGAATTATTCAAGCGGACGACTGGTACCGATATCGTGCATGTACCCTACAAGGGCGGCGGACCGGCCCTGATCGGCGTGGTGGCCGGCGAAGCGCAGATGACCTTCGATCCGCTCGCCACCTCGCTGCCCATGATCAAAGACGGCAAGTTGCGCGCGCTCGCGATCGCTGGACCCGCGCGCGTATCTGCGCTGCCCGATGTGCCGACCATGGCCGAAAGCGGCTATCAGTCGTTCACCGTCGGCGCCTGGACCGCACTGCTGGCGCCGAAGGACACGCCGCCGGCGATCATCGCCAAGCTCAACGACGACGTGAACAAGGCGCTGCAATCCGAGCCGATGAAAAGCACGCTCGCCAAGCTGGGCGCGCAGCCGCGCGGCGGTACGCCGCAGGACCTCACCGATCACATGGTGAACGAACAGAAGAAATGGGCGCCGATCGTCGAGGCGCTCAATTTGAAAGTCGATTGAACGCGGCGATTACTCACCGTCATCCTCGCTCAACCGCTCGACCGACACCACGTGCTCGTCTTCGGCGGTGTTGAGCACGATCACGCCTTGCGTCGAGCGGCCGGCGATGCGGATGCCAGCGACCGGGGTACGGATCAGCTTGCCGGCGTCTGTGACCAGCATGACCTGGTCGGACTCCTCGACCGGGAACGAGCCGACGATCTTGCCGGTCTTGGGCGTCAGCGACATCGCCACGATGCCTTTGCCGCCGCGGCCGGTGGTGCGGTATTCGTACGACGACGAGCGCTTGCCGTAGCCGCGCTCCGACAGCGTAAGCACGAACTGCTCGGCCGCCGAAAGCTCGACATAGCGCTTCTCGCCCAGCTCGATGCCGCCGTTGACGTTCGCCTCCGCCACGTCCTCGGCCTCGGGCGCTGCTTCCAGTTCCACGCCGCTGCCGCGGCGTATGGCGCTGGCGCGCTTGTGATAGGCGGCGCGCTCCTCGGCGGTCACGTCCACATGGCGCAGGATCGTCAGCGAGATCACGTGATCCTTGTCGGCGAGCGTGATGCCGCGCACACCGCGCGAGGTACGGCCCTGGAACACGCGCACCTCCGGCACCGCGAAGCGGATGCACTGGCCGCCATTGGCGGTGAGCAGCACGTCGTCCTTCTCGGTGCAGATCGCCACATCCACGATCGCCTCGCCGTCATCGAGCTTCATGGCGATGATGCCGGACGGCCGCACGTCGACGAAATCGCTGAGTTTATTGCGCCGTACCGTGCCGCTGGTGGTGGCGAACATCACGTCGAGCTGGCCCCAGGTGGTCTCGTCCTCGGGCAGCGGCATGATGGTGGTGATGGTCTCGCCGGGATCGAGCGGCAGGATATTGATCAACGCCTTGCCGCGCGCCTGCGGTGCCGCCAGCGGCAGCCGCCAGACCTTTTCCTTGTAGACCTGGCCGGCCGAGGAGAAGAACAGCACCGGCGTGTGGGTCGAAGCCACGAACAGCCGGCTGACGAAATCTTCCTCGCGCACCTGCATGCCGCCGCGGCCCTTGCCGCCGCGCTTCTGCGCGCGATAGGTCGAAAGCGGCACGCGTTTGATGTAGCCGAGATGCGAGACGGTCACGACCATGTCCTCGCGCTGAATCAGGTCCTCGTCCTCGACCTCGGCCTCCTGCTCCGCGATCACGGTGCGGCGCGGCGTGGCAAATTCTTTTTTTAGCGCCGTCAACTCGTCCTTGATGATGGTCTGGATGCGCACGCGAGAGCGCAGGATCTCAAGATAATCGGCGATCTCACTGGCGAGCTTGTCGAGCTCGGCCTTGATCTCTTCGCGGCCTAACGCAGTGAGCCGTTGTAGCCGCAAATCGAGGATCGCCTTCGCCTGTTCGACCGACAGCCGCGCGGTGCCCTTGGCGCTCACCTTGTGGCGCGGATCGTCGATCAATTCGATCAGCGTGGCCGCCGTGGTCGCCGGCCATTCGCGCGCCATCAATGCCTCGCGCGCCTCGTTAGCGTCTTTCGAGGCACGGATCAGCTTGATCACCTCGTCGATATTGGCGACCGCGATGGCGAGGCCGACCAGCACATGAGCACGGTCGCGCGCCTTGCCGAGCAGATGCTTGGTGCGCCGCGACACCACTTCTTCGCGGAAGGCGACGAAGGCAACGAGCAGGTCCTTCAGCGTCATCAGCAGCGGGCGGCCGCCGTCGAGCGCCACCATGTTGGCGCCGAACGAGGACTGCAGCGGGGTGAAGCGGTAGAGCTGATTGAGCACCACGTCGCGCTCGGCGTCGCGCTTGAGCTCGATCACCACGCGGTAGCCGTCGCGGTCGCTCTCGTCGCGCAGGTCGGCGATGCCGTCGATCTTCTTCTCGTGCACCAGTTCGGCGATGCGCTCGACCATGCTCGCCTTGTTCACCTGATAGGGAATCTCGGTGACGACGATCGCTTCGCGTTCCTTGCGGATGGTCTCGAATGCGACCTTGCCGCGCATCACGATCGAGCCGCGGCCGGTTTGATAGGCGTTGCGGATGCCGGCCTTGCCGAGAATGATGCCGCCGGTCGGAAAATCCGGTCCCGTCACGATGGCGTTGAGATCGTCGATACTCAGCGCCGGATCGGCGATCAGCGCGACGCAGGCGTCGATCAGTTCGCCGAGATTGTGCGGCGGAATATTGGTCGCCATGCCGACGGCGATGCCCCCGGCGCCGTTTACCAGCAGATTGGGATAGCGTGCCGGCAGCACAACCGGCTCGTGTTCGTTGCCGTCATAGTTGGCCTGGAAGTCGACGGTGTCCTTGTCGATGTCGTCGAGCAGCGCCATCGCCGGCTTGGCCAGCCGGCATTCGGTGTAGCGCATGGCCGCTGCCGGATCGCCGTCGACCGAACCGAAATTGCCCTGCCCGTCGATCAGTTGCAGGCGCATGGAGAAATCCTGCGCCATGCGCACCAGCGCGTCGTAGATCGCCTGGTCGCCGTGCGGGTGATATTTGCCCATCACGTCGCCGACCACGCGCGCCGACTTCACGTATTTCTTGTCGGGCGTATGGCCCTGCTCGTTCATCGAGTGCAGGATGCGCCGATGCACTGGCTTCAAGCCGTCGCGCGCATCGGGTAGCGCCCGCGACACGATCACGCTCATGGCGTAATCGAGATACGAGCGCTTCATCTCCTCGGTGATCGAGACTGGGCGGATGTCGGTGGGACCCGTGTCCCCCGATTTGGGATTTTCAACGTCGGCCAAGGTTATTTCCCGCGCGTGTTTTACGGATGAATTTTTGTAACTGATTCACCCCTGCAATGCCACCCGAAATCACACCGGATACAGGCTTATTTTCTGTTAATTTTCAATGCCTTATTCGGATTTTAGAAAGCGGCGCAACGGGCCATAAAACAGCCACACATCGCCACCGTTTCGCAGCCCCATTGTTGGATAAAGGTTTGCGCGCACCGAAGGTTTCATCGGCGCGACGTGCGGTATGATGCGCCGCGCCCGCGACCCCGGTTACTTTGAAATCACGCTTCGCATTTACCGCTCAGAACGGAATCTCGTCGTCCATGTCGCCCGATTTGCCGGCGCCGGCCAGCGCCGGCTTGCGCTCGCGCGCAACGCTCGGGCCGCTGGAACCGAAGTCATCGCCGCTGTCGGCGCTCGCGCCGCCGCCGCCGCGGGTATCGAGCATGGTGAGCTGCGAATTGAAACCCTGCAGCACGACTTCGGTCGAATAGCGGTCGTGACCGTCCTTGTCCTGCCATTTGCGCGTCTGCAGCGCACCTTCCAGGTAAACCTTCGATCCCTTCTTGAGATATTGCTCGACGATCTTACACAGGCCCTCGTTGAAGATCACAACGCGATGCCACTCGGTTTTTTCCTTGCGCTCGCCAGTGGTCTTGTCGCGCCAGCTTTCCGAGGTAGCCACCCGCAAATTCGCGATCGGACGGCCGTCTTGGGTGCGGCGAATTTCCGGATCCGCACCGAGATTGCCGATGAGGATCACCTTGTTGACGCTACCTGCCATAATGCTCTCCGCGTGGCGATCTGCAGTCGCGCGACCTCTTTCCCAAGTCGCCGCCGCTCGCCGGTAATAGGGGCGCCCGCCGCGCGCGACCCCGAAAATTAACTTCTCACCCTAGACTTCGGCCCTCATACGGCAAGCTCGTTCGGCCTTAATCCACAGGGCTTCTGACACCTCGCTTGGGTTGTAACGAAATCCTAGGACGCAGTCTTGTTCTTTTTTTGTTCTAGCTGATTTTAACCATTTAGGCTTTTGATTCGGCTCACTAATTTGAGTTTTCTGTTTCCTAATAGGCACAACTCGAATCTTCCACAATATATAGCGTCCGCCTCCTCTTTCGAATTCGCTTGGGCCGAAATTTTCAGGAGATCACACGATGAAGCGTTTCACTCTCGCGGCTTGCGCTGGCCTGTTGGTTGCCGCGATGGCTTTGCCATCGTTTGCCGCCGACATGCCGCGGCCCGCCTTTAAGGCGCCCTCTTCCGACGCACCGTGGAATTGGACCTGGTTCTATGTCGGCATCAACGGCGGCTACGGCTTTGGCTTATCAAACTGGGCCAACGTCGGCGGCACGATCGGTTACAATCTGCAGACCGGCCTCCGGGTCTGGGGCGCGGAAGCCGACATCGACGCCAGCTGGATCAAGCGCACCGACGCCACCATCTGTTGCGAAACGAAAAACGATTGGCTCGCAACGGCGCGTGGCTTCATCGGCTGTGCCTTCGGTTGCTGGCTGCCCTTCCTCACTGGCGGCGCGGCCTTTGGCGACATCAAGATGACGCCGGTCGGCTTTCCCTCCGAGTCTAAGACCAATATCGGTTGGACCGTCGGCGGCGGCCTCGAATACGCCTTCCCAGGCGCCTGGTCCGCCAAGGTCGAATATCTCTAAGTCGATCTCGGCAAGGCGACTTGCAGCGCGGTCACTTGCGGCGTCGACACCGACGTCACATTCAAGACCAGCATCGTTCTGGGTCGCATAAACTACCACTTCTAACCGCGGCGCCTGCAAAGACCTGAGCAGGGCCGGCCTCGCGCCGGCCCTTAGCTTTGGCGCGGATAGTTTTCAACCGCAGCTGGGCCTGCCCTGGCAAAACCAGCCCGTTCTTACTACGTTCTGGCGGCATGCCCGAACGCCCAAGCCAGCCGCCCCGCGACGCCCGCGCCATCACGATCCGCGGCGCGCGCGAGCACAATCTCAAGAACATCGACGTCGCCATTCCGCGCGACCAACTGGTCGTGTTCACCGGCCTGTCGGGCTCGGGCAAATCCTCGCTCGCCTTCGACACCATTTATGCAGAGGGCCAGCGCCGTTACGTCGAGAGCCTGTCGGCTTACGCGCGGCAATTCCTCGAGATGATGCAAAAGCCGGATGTCGATCAGATCGACGGCTTGTCGCCGGCGATTTCGATCGAGCAGAAGACCACCTCGAAGAACCCGCGCTCGACTGTTGGCACCGTCACCGAGATTTACGACTACATGCGCCTGCTGTGGGCGCGCATCGGCGTGCCTTACTCGCCGGCCACCGGCCTGCCGATCGAGAGCCAGACCATTTCACAAATGGTCGACCGCGTGCTGGCGCTGCCCGAGGGCACACGCATCTTCGTGCTGGCCCCAGTGGTGCGCGGCCGCAAGGGCGAATACCGCAAGGAATTGGCCGAGTTCCTCAAGAAGGGCTACCAGCGCGTCAAGATCGACGGTAAGTTTTATGAGATCGCCGACGTGCCGGCGCTCGACAAGAAATTCACCCACGATATCGACGTGGTGGTGGATCGCCTGCTGGTGCAGCCGGACATCTCGGTGCGGCTGGCGGATTCACTCGAGCAATGCCTCAAGCTCGCCGACGGGCTCGCAATAGTAGAACTCGCCGACACGAAGGCGACCGGCGCGACGGCCAATCGCGGACGCAATGCAAATGCCGAACGGCTGATCTTTTCGGAGAAATTCGCATGCCCGGTGTCCGGCTTCACCATTCCGGAGATTGAGCCGCGGCTGTTCTCGTTCAACAATCCGTTCGGCGCCTGTCCGGAATGCGGCGGGCTCGGCGTTGAGCAGCACATCGACGCCGGCCTGGTGATCCCCGATCCCGACACCAGCTTACGCAAGGGCGCCATCGCGCCCTGGGCGAAATCAAGCTCGCCTTATTACATCCAGACCCTCGACGCGCTCGCCAAACATTTCCGCTTTACGCTCGACGTCAAATGGAAGGACCTGCCAAAGAAGACACAGGACGCCATTTTGTACGGCTCGGGCGAGGACGACATCAAATTCGTCTATGACGACGGCTTGCGCGGCTACACGACGAAAAAGCCGTTTGAGGGCGTGATCACCAATCTCGAACGCCGCTTCAAGGAGACCGAAAGCGACTGGGCGCGCGAGGACTTGCTGAAATATTTCACCGACGTGCCCTGCACCGCCTGTCACGGCGCCCGGCTCAAGCCGGAAGCGCTCTGTGTCAAGATCGGCGGGAATAACATATCCGAGGTAGCCGAGCTGTCGGTCCGGCGCGCCGGTCAATGGTTCGCCGAGTTACCTAAGCAGCTCACCGCCAAGCAGAACGAAATCGGCGTGCGCGTGCTGAAGGAAATCCGCGAGCGGCTGAAATTTTTGGTCGACGTCGGGCTCGACTATCTCACCCTCGGCCGCCCCTCCGGCACATTGAGCGGCGGCGAGAGCCAGCGCATCCGGCTCGCCTCTCAGATCGGCTCCGGCCTCACCGGCGTTTTATACGTTCTCGACGAGCCTTCCATCGGCCTGCACCAGCGCGACAATGCGCGTCTGCTGGAAACCCTCAAGCGCCTGCGCGACCTCGGCAACACAGTGATCGTGGTCGAGCACGACGAGGACGCCATCCGCAGCGCCGATTACCTGCTCGACATCGGCCCGGGCGCCGGCATTCACGGTGGCCACATCGTCGCCGAAGGCTCGGTGGACGACATCATCACCACGCCACGCTCCTGGACCGGCAAATATCTCTCCGGCGAACTCAGCGTGCCGGTGACCGAGCGCAAGCCGCCCAACAAGCGACGCACCATCAAGGTGGTCAACGCGCGCGGCAACAATCTCAAGAACATCGACGCCGAGATCCCGCTCGGCCTGTTCACCTGCGTCACCGGCGTTAGTGGCGGCGGCAAGTCCACCCTTCTGGTTGACACGCTCTTCAATGCCGTTGCGCGCAAGCTCAACGGCGCTTCGCTGGCGCCCGCCGCGCACGACCGCATCGAGGGCCTCGAGCACATCGACAAGATCATCGACATCGACCAGTCGCCGATCGGCCGCACCCCGCGCTCGAATCCGGCAACCTACACCGGCGCCTTCACACCGATCCGCGAATGGTTCGCCGCGCTGCCGGAATCGAAGGCACGCGGCTACGAGCCCGGCCGCTTCTCGTTCAACGTCAAGGGCGGCCGCTGCGAGGCCTGCCAGGGCGACGGCGTGATCAAGATCGAGATGCACTTTTTGCCCGACGTCTATGTCACCTGCGACGTTTGCAAGGGCAAGCGCTACAACCGCGAGACGCTGGAGGTGCTGTTCAAGGGCAAGTCGGTCGCCGACGTGCTCGACATGACGGTGGAAGAGGCGCTGGAATTCTTCAAGGCGGTGCCGCGCGTGCGCGACGTGCTGGCGCTGCTGCACCGCGTCGGCCTCGACTACATCCATGTCGGCCAGCAGGCCACCACGCTGTCGGGCGGCGAGGCGCAGCGCGTTAAGCTCGCCAAGGAGCTGTCCAAGCGCGCCACCGGCCGTACGCTCTATATTCTGGATGAGCCGACCACCGGCCTGCATTTCCACGACGTTGCCAAGCTGCTCGACGTGCTGCACGAGCTGGTGGAAACCGGCAACAGCGTCGTCGTCATCGAGCACAATCTGGAAGTGATCAAGACCGCCGACTGGATCATCGACCTCGGCCCGGAAGGCGGCGACGGCGGCGGCGAGATCGTCGCGCAGGGCACGCCGGAGGATATTGTGAAGGTGAAGCGCAGCTACACCGGCGCGTTTCTGGCGCCGGTGCTGGGACGGCGGGAGAACAAGCGCAAGAAGGGCGTGCAAGCGGCGGAGTAGTCTTCCGCAATATCATATTGATTATAAAGCGTATTTGCCATTTTACTGGTCTTACTCATCCCCCTATCCATACGGCAAAATATTGCCCCCAGGGCGGCCTTTCCATATCTGCGCCGTTTGCGGTCCGCACAGGCAAACGGGGCGAATATGACGCGCCTGCATGAAAATTCTTAAGCCAATGGTTTACCGCTCATGCGTTTTAAGCGCGCGGCGGTCTCTCCAAAATCCGATCAGGTGCTTTAGTGAAAGCGCGTACGGGCATCGCTGACGGCATCGCTCATGCTGGTGGCGATGGCGGGAGGCGCTGTTCTGGCGGCGGCTACATCAAAAGGCTGTTTCGAGTAGTTGTGCCATGTGACCGCCAGCCTCATAGGCCTCGGCTGAAACCAAAAGCGCTGTCACGAGCAATGAAAGCACCAGCGCTAAACAAACATGGCCGCAAAACAAGGCGTGTCTAAGGGCACTTTTCACGGTGTCGTCCTCCACGAGAGGCGCCAACACCGGCGGAACAACCATAGTGATAAAGAAATTAATTTTCAAATAAAGGTTGCGTAAATAGTATAGGCAATGCTCGTGTGAGGTTAGGCATAGGTCATTGAGCAGCCGGTCATGTCCGCGCTTTGGGTCATTAGCGGACAAACCATCGCGGGCCAAAATCTAACTTTGTTTTCTCTTTGCACCCGAGAGCGGATGTCAATTTGCGGCTCGGGGCACGTCCGTATTAACGCCTAGGCTGGCTCGGCGCTGCCTTGATCGATGATGCAGCTCTCTCGTACCAACTGCTGGTTTTGAATACCTTTTGGCGTTTA
>DATISB010000125.1:0-39724 GCA_035469145.1 Pseudolabrys sp. | reverse complement strand
TCCAGCCTTCGCTCCTTCGGAGCTTCGGCTCGGCAAGCCATAGAGTGCGAAGGTTGTCTGCCGTAGCATTAGCGAAGGCGGGCTACTGCCTCCTGCGCCAAACGCTCATCTTAAATGGCCGAGGTCACGCTGGTCAGAACGGCGACGTAGTGAACCAGCGCGGCGGTCACGACAAAACTGTGCCAGATCACGGTATGAAAGCGCAGGCGCTGCCAGACGTGAAACACCACGCCGATGGAATAAAGTGCGCCGCCGATGGCGATCAGCCACAGCGTCGTCGAGTGGAGCGCCGCGGCCATCGGCTCGTAAGCCAGTACGCCGCTCCAGCCGAGCATCAGATAGAACGCGATGGAGAGACGGTCGAAGCGCCCCGGCCAAAAAAGCTTGAACGCGATACCGGCGGCGGCGGTCAGCCACACGACGACAAGCAGAACGGTCATGATCTCGCTCTTCATCTGCCAGATGAACGGCGTGTAGGTGCCCGCAATCAGCAGATAGATCGACGAATGGTCGAAGCGGCGCAGCAGCCATTTGCGCGGCGATACCGGCCAGAGATTATAGGCCATGGAAAGGCCCAGCATCGACAACAGGCCGATGACATAAATTATGACCGAAGCGATTTCGGCGCTGGGCGCCGAACGGAACGTGATCGCCAACAGGACCGCCGCTCCCGCGATGCCCAATGCAGCGCCGATGGCGTGAACGATGCCGTCGGCGATGATCTCGGCGCGGTTGTAGTTCCAGGATACTTTGATCGGGCGGGCCGGTGGTTTCATCCAGCCAAGTGAAACGCACTATTGCGGCCAATTTGCGCCGCATTTGAAACGCACTATTTTGGACAATTTGCGCCGCATTGGGGGCTGCCGCATCCGCGCAAAATTAACCAGAATCAGTTTAAGTGCCCGCCGGATAAGGACCGGGGCGGGCCTCTCATGACAGTCAGATTATTGCTGCTGCTCGCGCTGTTGATGATGCCGCACGCGGGCCAAGCCGCCGGGCTGCCGCTCATTGTAGCCAGCGCCGACAACCAAGTGCCGAAATGCGTGGCGCCGGCCGCGCTCATGGATTTCGTCGCCGAGCGCAACGCGCAGCACCAGCCGCCGCGCGTAATCGAGCCGCGTTTCGCCAACCTCGCTGCGCTCTACCAGCGCATCGGTCAATGCGTGGCGCGGCCGCCGGAACAATGCGTTGCCGTGCGCTGGGATTATGCCTTCTTCCAGATGCTGATCGAGACCAACTATCTTACGTTCCGCCGGCCCAATGGCGTGCCAGCCGCGGTGGTGCCGACCGACAACAATTTCGCCGGCGTCGGCGCCACCGTCTCCGGCCGGCCGGGCGAGCGCTTCAAGGACGTCGCGACCGGCGTGCTCGCACATCTGCAACACGTCCTGATGTATTCGACCACGCGCATCCCCGATCCGGTTGCCCAGCGCACGCGCCAGGTGCAGGACGACGTGCAGGATGCCATGCGCAAATTGCACCGGCCGGTGACTTTTGGCGATCTGGCGCGCGAATGGACCGGCACCGACCGCAACACTTACGGCGCGGAAATGCAGAAGCTGTCGGAGAAATACGCTGCCAGCTATTGCCACGAACAGGCGCGCAACGAACACGCGTCTAGAGAATAGCCGCCTCGACCTCGCGGATTTTCACTTTCGGCAACAGCCACTTCACGGCATCCGTTTGCTCGATGAAACCCTGCGTGACAAAAAATTTATGTAGAAAAACAAGCAGGTGTTTTTTTTCGTGATCATAGCCATCCCGCTACGAAAATTTCGCGAAAAAGGCCATGGCGAGCATGCCGCGATGGAACTCGCCAGATCGTGAAGATGACGCGCGCGCCGCGCTGTGCTTAGATCAAATCGTGCCCACAAACGACCATCGCGCAGAGCCCTTTCTATGTTCATGATCGATCCGCTTTACTCGCTGTCGGGCTTTGCCGTCGGTATGCTGGTCGGCATGACCGGCGTCGGCGGCGGCGCGCTGATGACGCCGATCCTGATCCTGCTGTTCGGCATTCATCCCGCGATCGCGGTCGGCACCGACCTGCTCTATGCGGCGGCCACCAAGACCGGCGGCAGCCTGGTGCACGGTTACGCCCGCAGCATCGACTGGCGCGTGGTCAGACGGCTGGCGAGCGGTAGCGTCCCGGCCACGGTGGTCACGCTGGCGGTGCTGTCGCACTTCAATCTCAACGGCGATGCCGCGCGCGGCTTGATTACGTTGGTGCTCAGCGTCGCGCTGTTCGCGACCGCGTTCGTGCTGGTGTTCGGTGGCCCGATCGTGGCGCTCTACCGCGCGCGAGTCAGCGCACTCGATCCCAGGCGGACGGCCATTATCACGGTGCTGGTCGGCGCGCTGCTCGGCGTGCTGGTCTCGATCTCCTCGGTCGGCGCCGGCGCCATCGGCGTGGTCATGCTGGTGCTGCTCTATCCGCAAATGCCGATAGCCAAGATCATTGGCTCCGATATCGCGCATGCGGTGCCGCTCACGCTGATCGCCGGTCTCGGCCACTGGATGATGGGCTCGGTCGATTGGCATATCATCGCCTCGCTGCTGGTCGGCTCGCTGCCGGGCATTTTCGTCGGCAGTTATTTCGCCATCCGCATCCCGGAGCGCGCCTTGCGGCTGGTGCTGGCGGCGACGCTGTTCATCGTGGCGAGCCGCATCGCCTACGATCACGCCACCGCGGCCTCGGCGATTTTCACTGCCTTCACACGGCGCGCTGTGCCTTAAGCCGCGGCGTATTGGCGTTTCATTAACGATACATTTTATTAATCTATTAATGAAAACTTGCCGGCGGGATGGCAACAGAACCTTTCTCGATTTCCGGCGGCAATTTCGACCCTGCGGATTGGCAGAGTGCCCGCGCCCAAGGGCACCAATGCTCGACGATATTCTCGATTACATCGAGAATATCCGCGACGCCCGGTATGGCAGCCGATTCCGGACAGCGTGCGCGCCCGTTTTCGCGAGGCCGTCCCGACCGGGCCGACCGATCTCGCCGTCGTGCATGACGAGTTCATGCGCCACATTCTCTCTTTCACCACCGGCAATAACCATCCCGGTTTCATGGGGTGGGTGCATGGCGGCGGCAACGTGCCCAGGATGCTGGCGGAGATGCTCGCCGCCGGCCTCAACGCCAATCTCGGCGGCCGCGATCATATGCCGATCGAAGTCGAACGGCAGATCGTGCACTGGCTGCGTCAGTTGTTCGATTTCCCGAGCAGCGCGAGCGGGCTGTTCGTCACCGGCACGTCGATGGCCAATCTGCTCGGCGGGCTGATCGCGCGCACGCGTGAACTGGGTGTCGAGGTGCGCCGCAACGGCGTCGCTTCGAGCAACAAACGCATGGTCGCCTATACGTCGGCCGCCGCGCATGGCTGTATCGCGCAGGCCATGAAATTTGTCCGGCCTCGGCAGTGCGGCGCTGCATGTCATTCCCACCAACGAGCTCCATCAAATCGACATCGACGTGCTCAAGGCGGCGATCGCGCAGGACCGCAACGTGGGCCTGACGCTGTTTCTGGTGATTGGAGCGGCGGGCACGGTCGACACCGGCGCCATCGACGATTTGGCGGCACTGGCTGCCATCGCGCGCCAAGAACAGCTCTGGTTTCACGTCGACGGCGCCATCGGCGCGCTCGCCATCATGGCGCCCGACATCGCCGCCGCGGCTCGCCGGCATCCAGCAGGCGGATTCGATCGCGCTCGATTTCCACAATTGGGGGCAGGTGCCTTACGACGCCGGCTTCATCCTGGTGCGCGACGGCACGCTACATCGCGACACTTTCGCTCCGCCGGCGGTCTATCTGCGGCGCGAAACGCGCGGCCTGGCGGCCGGCGCGCATTGGCCGTGCGACTTCGGTCCCGACCTGTCGCGCGGCTTTCGCGCGTTGAAGACCTGGTTCACGCTGAAAGTCTACGGCACCGACGCGCTGGGCGCGATGATATCGCGAACCTGCGAACTGGCGCGCTACCTTGAGATAAATATAACCACGTCGAAGGAACTGGAACTGCTCGCTCTGGTGTCGCTCAACATCGTCTACTTCCGCTATCGCGGCGACGATCCCGATCGGCTGAATGCGAGGATTGTTGCGGATATGCACGAATTCGGCATCGCGCCGCCGTCCACCACCATGATCGGCAATCGCCTGGCGATCCGCGCGGCGATCGTCAATCACCGCACCGAGCCGCGCGATATCGATGCGTTGCTGAAAACGGTGTCGATATTCGGCGCCGATGCGACAACAAGCTGCGCTGCTTGAGCCAAAGGAGCGTAGGTGATTTCCACGAACACAAATTTGGCCGTCGCAAACGAACCCTATCCGGCAACGCCGATCGGATTGCACACCCTTTGCAAGATGGCCTTCGATGGCCTCGATCTAGCGGTGTGGAATAAACTGGTCCAAAGGGTCAACGCGCAGTTGGATGACGCCGCCGCGCTGCTCGATCTTTCGACCATCGCCCAGTTGCAAGGCCGACCGCAAGATCGCGTCGTCTTGCAAGCGGCCGCCTTGAAGCTGTAACAAGTTTACCGGCGGCCTACGGCCATCGATGCGCAATGCCCGCTCCGGCTGCTCGCCTTCATGGCGCCCGGCGATTTCATGGCCAACACGCCGCTCGAGTTCATGCTGGAAGGCTCGAGCATCGTGCTCGATATGATGTATGTCGTGCCTGGCACGGCGTTGCCGGAGCCGCCGGAGCATGACGTCGCCCTGGTGGCGATCGATGAATCGGACGAGACCGCGCCGGTGCTGCGCGAAATTTCGCAACTCGTTAAGTCCTGGCCGCGCCCGGTCATCAATGCGCCCGATCGAATCGCGCGCTTGACACGGGCCGGAACCTGGGAGCTGCTGAAATCCGCGCCCAATATCGTCATTCCGATGAATGCGCGCATCGATCGCAAGACACTTGCGGACATCGGCGCCGGCGACGTTGCGATCGAATCCGTTCTCGATGGCAGTGGATTCCCGATTATCGCGCGACCATTCTGGTCGCAGGCCGGAATGGGACTGGTGAAACTCGAGACTGCATCGGCTATCGAGGCTTACCTGCGCGAATGGGTGGACGCGGAATTCTACTTGGCGCCCTTTGTCGATTATCGCAGCCGCGATGGACTATTCCGCAAAGCCCGCATCGCCATTATCGAGGGCCGTCCGTTCGTGTGCCATATGGCGATTTCGCAGCATTGGATGATCCATTACCTCAACGCCGATATGCGGAACGATGCGGCCAAGCCCGCTTCATGGCGAATTTCAAGTGCGACTTCGGCGTTCGGCATGCGAAGCCTTCAGGACAATCGCGGAACGCAGCGGGCTCGAATACCTGCCGATCGATTGCGGCGAGACGCAGGATGGCAAGCTCTTGGTATTAGGAAGTGGGAACCGCAATGATCGTGCACTCGATGGATCCGCCCGATCTGTTTCCCTATAAGCAGCGGCAGATGGAAAAAGTCTTCAAGGCCTTTCAAGCGATGCTGCATAACGCCGCGTGCGCCGCGCCATAAAAAAAGGCCGCGCGATACTTGCGCGGCCGGTCTAACTTGCGAGCGAGATTTCAGTTGCCTTGGATGGTCTTGATCACGCTCGACATCGGGCGTGCCTCGTCCAGCCCGCCGCCCATCTCCTTGAGTACGATGGCGACGTATTCCTTCTGCGGCTCGACCGGCGTCTTACCGACCACCTGCACCACCTTGTAGCCGCCGGCCTTGAGCTGCTTGAACAGCTCGGGCACCGCTTCGGCAGTCGCATGCTGGAAGTCGTGCATCAGGATGATGCCCTTGCCGTGCTTGGCGAGCTTGGTCATGACGGATTTGATAACTTGATCCGGCTTGCGCAGTTTGAAGTCGAATGAGTCCATGTCGGTGGAGAAGATTCCGACATTGCGTTCGCCGAGATATTTCACCATCTCCGGCGGATGCCGCAGAGCCGGGAAGCGGAAGAACGGGCTTACCGGCTGGTTGCCGAGCGCGATGCTCACCGCCGCGATGCCCATTTCGATCTCGTTCTTGGCCTCTTCCGGCGTCAGCTTGGAGAGGTCCTTGTGCGACCAGGTGTGCGAACCGATGGTTTGGCCGGCCGCGGCCACCTGCTTGAGAATCTCGGGATGCCAGCCGGCATGCTTGCCGATCGGGAAGAACAGCGCCTTGGTGCACTGGTCGGCCAGTGCCTTGAGTACGGCCGGTGTGTTGCCCGGCCACGGGCCGTCGTCGAAGGTGAGCACGACCTCTTTGTCGCGCAGGAAGTCGTAGGCTTTAAAGTGCTCGAAGCCAAAACCCGGGCCGCCGGTGGTGTCGATCTGCACCACGCGTTCGACGCCGAGGGCGTTCGGATTGTTACACGCAGCCTTTGCGGGGGCCGGTGCGGCGGCAGGGGCGGGGACCGGCGCAGCGGCAGGGGCCGGGGCGTTCTGCGCCCATACGGCGGCGCCCGCCGTCGACATCGTTATCGCAAGAGCTATCGCCAAAGCGCTACGCATCTCGTTCTCCATACCCTTCAGTGGCTGAAATTGGAAACCTGCCTATTCATCGCGACTTTGAACGGTCAAGTCAACGCAGGCCCCGAAAACGTCGAAATCACAGGGATTTATTGCTGCACTATGGTTAATTCCGGCGGAGACAGGTGGGCGCAGGTTCGGCGTGTTGCCGCCGCGTGGGATAGGTCCTATCTGGACTATGGGTTCCGCCCGGAGGCTTGCAATGCCCGCGTTTGTGTCCACGGCCAAGCTTTTGCAGCCACTTCTAATACTCACATTTATTTGTGGGTTGATTGTGGCGGCAACGCTGGGACTTTGGGCCTATTACGGCACTGCCGTGTTCTTCGAAATCGTGCGCGCCGGCTGGGTCGCGTGCTTCTGATGCAGCCCAAGTGCAGTCGAAGTGACGCCCGATGACGGCCCGAACATCTCACATTCTTCTGGTCTTCTCCGCTTTTCTGGCGGGCCTCGTCATCTTTCTCGGCGTTATTCTTTTCACGACCCATTATCAGGGAACGGGCCTCGGCCCGTCGGCGATCGGCGGACCCTTCAAGCTGATCGACCAGGGCGGCAAGCCGCTCACCGAGGAGGACATGAAGGGCCGTCCATTCCTGATTTTCTTTGGTTACACGCATTGTCCAGACATCTGCCCAACCACGCTGTTCGAAATGTCGGAGGTCATGCACGCGCTCGGCAACGACGCCGACCGCATCGGCGCGTTGTTTATCACCGTCGATCCGGAGCGCGATACGCCGGCGGTGATGAAGGACTATCTGTCGAGCTTCGATCCGCATCTGCGCGGCGCCACCGGCGATCCCAAGGCGATCGACGCGGTGGTGAAGGCCTACCGGGTCTACGCCAAGAAAGTTCCCACCGACAATGGCGACTACAGCATGGATCACACCGCGCTGGTCTATCTGATGGACAAGCAGGGGCGCTTCGTCGCGCCGTTCAAGCTCAACCGCAAGCCTGAGGAAGCGGCGGCCGATCTGCGGCGCTATCTGTAGCTCTGCCCGGCGGCAGCGATATTTAATTGGTTGCCACGCCGCTCAATCTCACGCGGCGACGCGGGAATGCGACTGCCGGTCGGCGGGATCGATATTATGGGCCTTGGCCTTGTATCCCACGGTAGCCGTACGTGGTCTTCGCTGCTAAAAGGCCTGCTCCATGTCGGAATTCATGTCGCATTATCTAGTGCCGGCCGCGACCGTCGCGGTGGCGATCGTGTTGCTGCTCGGCCTTGTCAACATGATGCGCGGCGGTTCGCCCAACCGCTCGCAACAGCTCATGCGGCTGCGCGTGCTGCTGCAGTTCGTCGCCATCATCGTGATCATGGTGACGATCTGGGCGATGGGCCGCTAGCGACGGGCGGGAAAGTCGCGGCGTGGTCGGGCGCTCACTTCATCGGCGCCGCGCGCATATATTCCACCTTCTCTTTTTTCTTATGGTGCTTTGTTTTTTTCGCCTTCTTCGTTGGTTTCTTGTCCGTCTTGGCGGAGTATTCGGTGATCGTGACCTGCGCCAAAGGCGTCGCACCCTCACAGGCGTTCGCCTGCCGAGTGGCGGGCAGCATCAGCAGCGCCGCGGCAGCTGCAATCAGCAGAATTCGCATGGCATTCACCCCCCATTATTTGTGAGGAAAACCCGGCTAGAATAGCAAGCCTACTCCGAATCCGAAGCGCTAGGCGAGGTCCCCATGGTCGTGCTCAACCGCATTTATACCCGCACCGGCGACGACGGCACCACGTCGCTCGGCAGCGGGGCGCGGCGCAAGAAATACGACCTGCGGGTCGAGGCCTACGGCACGGTCGACGAGGCCAATGCGGTGATCGGCCTGGTGCGGCTACATACTGCCGGCGATGCCGCGCTTGATGCCGCCTTGGGGCGCATCCAGAACGACCTGTTCGACGTCGAAGCCGATCTGTGCCTCGCCGAAAAAGGCCCCGGCGGCGCCCGGCTGACGGTCACCGAGGCCCAGGTCGCCTGGCTCGAGGCCGAGATTGACCGGCTCAATGTTGAGCTGGAGCCGCTGAAATCCTTCATCCTGCCTGGCGGCAGTCCGGCCTCGGCCTATCTGCATCTGGCCCGCACGGTCTGCCGGCGCGCCGAGCGGATCATGGCAGAACTCAAGGACAAGCCCGGGGAGGGCGTGTCGCAGCCCTCGCTCAAATACGTCAACCGACTATCGGACTACCTGTTCGTGGCCGGCCGCTATGCCAACGACAAGGGCGCGCGCGACGTACTGTGGGCGCCGGGGCAGAACCGGTAAAACGATCGGGCTAGATCGGACGTAGGTGTTGGGGGGACGTCATGGTGATGCCGCTGTGGGACGACAATCCCTTGATGCTGCCGAAACTGCGGCTGGTGACCTGGGGCCTGATTGTCGCGAACGTGCTGGTCTACATTTTCACGGCGAGCACTCCTCCCGAGATGTTGCCCGCGATTATGAATTTTGCGCTGACTCCAGCCAACGTCACCGGCGTGCCGATCAACGCCACTCCCGTCGCGCCCGATCTGACCCTCGTCACCTACATGTTCCTGCATGCCAATTTCTGGCATCTGCTCGGTAACATGATCTTCCTCTGGGTGTTCGGCGATGATGTGGGAGGAGGCCATGGGCCCGCTGCGCTTCATCGTCTTTTTATGTCGGCAGCGGCATCGTGGCGGGTCTGGCGTTCACCGCCAGCGCGCCGCATTCGCAACAGGCGCTGGTCGGCGCTTCGGGCGCCATAGCCGGTGTGCTGGCGGCCTATCTGATGTTCCGCCCCTGCCAGAAGGTGGCGGTATTTGTGCCGTATATTCTGCGGTGGCTCGTCATCCGCCCGTTGGTGCGGCTCGACGCCTTCTGGATTCTGGGCGCCTGGATCCTGATGCAATTCTGGTCGATTTCGGTGCAGACACAGGACGATGTCGCCTACTTGGCGCATGTGGGCGGATTGGTCTCCGGCGCCGCTTTTTTTCTCTGCTGCGCTATCGCGCGGTGCGGCTTTTCGAGTGCTTCCGCCCGGCCAAGGAGCAGCCGGCGTCAAACCAGATCGGCTAGCAACGCATAGCGTGCGGCGCAGCATAAACGTTGACATGCCAATGGTGCGGCCATTAGCTTCCGCCCGCTCTTGTTAGCGTTCGTCTGGGATGGAGATTTATGAAAATTCTGGTGCCCGTTAAACGGGTGGTCGACTTTAACGTCAAAATCCGCGTCAAGCCGGACGGCTCCGGCGTCGAGCTCGCCAATATCAAGATGTCGATGAATCCGTTCGACGAGATCGCTGTTGAAGAGGCGATCCGCCTGAAGGAAGCCGGCAAAGCGACCGAAATCGTGGCGGCGTCGATCGGACCGGCGCAGGCTTCCGAAACCATCCGCACCGCGCTCGCCATGGGCGCCGACCGCGGCATTCTGGTGAAGGCCGAGGGCGCGATCGAGCCGCTGGCGGTGGCAAAAATTCTCAAAGGCATCATCGATGAGGAAAAGCCCGGGCTGGTCATCCTGGGCAAGCAGGCGATTGACGACGACTGCAATCAGACCGGCCAGATGCTGGCGGCGCTACTCGGCTGGGCGCAGGGCACCTTCGCTTCCAAGATCGCCATCGATGGCGACAGCGTGACGGTGATCCGCGAGGTCGACGGCGGGCTGCAAACGGTGAAGCTCAAGGCACCGGTGATCGTCACCACCGATCTGCGCTTGAACGAGCCGCGCTACGCCTCGTTGCCGAATATCATGAAGGCGAAGAAAAAGCCGATCGCGGACAAGACGGCGGCGGACTATGGCGTCGACATCACGGCGCGCCTGCAGGTGCTCAAGACGACGGAGCCGCCGGGACGCAAATCCGGTGCGAAGGTCGGCTCGGTGGCTGAACTGGTTGCCAAGCTCAAGGACGAGGCGGGGGTAATCTAGATGACAACGCTTCTCGTCGCCGAGCACAACAACAAGGTGCTAAAGGACGCAACTAGCAAAGCGCTCACCGCGGCCAAGGCCCTCGGCGGTGATGTGCATGTGCTGGTCGCCGGCAAGGATTGTAAAGCGGTGGTGGATTTGGCCGCCAAGCTCGATGGCGTGAAGAAGGTGCTGCTGGCGGATGCCGCTCTTTACGAATACTCCGTCGCGGAGCCGCTCGCCGCGCTGATCGTCTCGCTCGCCAGCGGCTATGACGCCATCGTCGCGCCGGCGACGACCAACGGCAAGAACGTAATGCCGCGCGTTGCCGCGCTGCTTGACGTCATGCAGATTTCCGAGATCATCAAGGTGATCGCGCCCGACACGTTCGAACGGCCGATCTATGCCGGCAATGCGATCCAGACCGTGAAGTCGAGCGACGCCAAGAAGGTCATCACCGTGCGCACCTCTACGTTCCAGGCAACCGGCGAAGGCGGCGCTGCGAGCGTGGAGAATGCTGCGCCGGCGGCCGATCCGGGGCTCTCCACGTTCGTTGGCGAGGAGTTGTCGAAATCCGATCGTCCCGAGCTCACCTCGGCCAAGATCATCATCTCCGGTGGGCGCGCCATGCAGAGCCGCGAGAACTTCACCAAATACATCGAGCCGATCGCCGACAAACTCGGCGCCGCAGTCGGCGCCTCGCGCGCGGCGGTCGACGCCGGCTATGCGCCGAACGACTGGCAGGTCGGCCAAACCGGCAAGGTAGTGGCGCCCGAGCTCTATATCGCGGTGGGAATTTCCGGCGCCATTCAGCATCTCGCCGGGATGAAAGACTCCAAGGTGATTGTCGCTATCAATAAGGACGAGGAAGCGCCGATCTTCCAGGTCGCCGACTACGGTCTGGTCGCCGACCTTTATCAGGCGTTGCCCGAACTGGCGGCGGAACTCGACAAGGTCAAGCGTTGACCATGCCGCAAATTAGCTGTTCCGCCCGTGGTGTCATCGGGCGGTTCGTCGTAAAACGGCAATAGGACTAACGGGTATAAATACCAAAACCGAAGCCAAGAGCCGGGTCTTCGCATCGATCGGACAAAAACATGGCATTGAATATTCAGAGTGTCGGGGTGATCGGCGCCGGGCAGATGGGCAACGGCATCGCCCATGTCTGCGCGCTGGCGGGCTATTCCGTGATGTTGAACGACGTGTCGGGCGATCGCATCAAGGCCGGCATGGCGACCATCAACGGCAATATGGCGAAGCAGGTCGCCAAGAAAACGATCACTGAGGACGCCCGCAAAAACGCGCTGGCGCTCATCAAGCCGGCAGAAAAATTCGACGCTATGGCTGGTTGCGACATCGTGATCGAGTCCGCGGCCGAGAAGGAAGACATCAAGCGCAAGATATTTGCCGACCTATGCGCGTCGCTGAAACCGGAAGCGATCATCGCTTCCAATACGTCGTCGATTTCGATTACGCGGCTGGCGACGTCCACCGACCGGCCGGAGCGTTTCATCGGCATTCATTTCATGAATCCGGTGCCGCTGATGGAATTGGTGGAGGTGATCCGCGGCATCGCCACCGACGACGCCACTTTCGAAACCAGCAAGGCCTTCGTCAGCAAGTTGGGCAAGATCATCGCGGTGTCGGAGGATTTTCCGGCCTTCATCGTCAACCGCATCCTGCTGCCGATGATCAACGAGGCGATCTACACGCTCTATGAGGGCGTCGGCAATGTCGTGGCGATCGACACCGCGATGCGGCTCGGCGCGCATCACCCGATGGGGCCGCTCGAGCTAGCCGATTTCATCGGCCTCGATACTTGTCTGTCCGTCATGCAGGTGCTGCACGAGGGGCTGGCCGATTCGAAATACCGGCCGTGTCCGCTGCTGGTGAAATACGTCGAGGCCGGCTGGCTTGGCCGCAAGACGCAGCGCGGCTTCTACGACTATCGCGGCGAGAAGCCGGTGCCGACGCGCTAGCTCAGGTGAGCTTCAATAAATTCAGCACCGCCAGCGCCGCAACCGAAAGCCAGGTCAGGCTTTGGCCGCGGGTCGTCATGTCGGTTGCCCACATACCCCAGGTTTGCAGCACGCGGCCCGCGATCAGCGCGATACCGATAATGTGCAGCGCCGTGTGCCCGCCATCGTTGAGCTAGTAGATCAGCATCAGCACGATCGCGAGCGGGATGTATTCGGCAGCGTTGCCGTGCAGGCGGATCATGCGCCTCATTTCTGCGTTGCCGCCGTCGCCGAGCGGGACTCGCAGCTTCACGCGGTGCACGGTGACGTTGATCGCCAGCGTGATCACGATAAGGCCCAAGATCGCTCCGTAGAGCGCGGTGATCGATACCGACATCGGTGTCTCGTCTCTCCCTAAAGATTTTTAGCTGCAGCAATCGGGTTACGGCACGGTTGCGTACTCGTCGTGCCGGCGCACCCAGAACGGCCCGCGGCCGCCTTCATCGCGGCCCTTGGGCACCAAGTCGAGATAGTTGTAGTCCACACTCAACATGTCGATGCCGCGCGCATAGGTCGAATAGGTGTAGAACACGGCGCCGGCGGGGTCCTTGAAGAACACGCTGACGCCTTCACGCTCGGAGGCGAAGGGATCCTGGCGCTGGAAATTATACAGCGCGTCTTGGCGGCGATGTCCTGCGGCGTGAACGATACATTGAAGTCGATATTGAAATCGCTCTCCAAAGAGGAGAGCCACTTGAATGTCCAGCCCATGCGTTTGCGGTAGGCCGCCAGCTTGGCATAAGGCGCCCGCGATATGGCGACCATGGTTACGTCGCGCTGGTTCAAGTGCACGATGATGCCGTTGAAATTATCGGCCCAGCGGGAGCAGTGCGGATATCCGGCCTCCCAGTCCGGGCCGAACACGAAATGGTAGACGATCAACTGGCCGCGGTCGTCGAACAGGTCGGCGAGTGGTTGCTTGCCGTCCGGTCCTTCAAACGCATAGGGCTTGTCAACCTTCACCCACGGCAGCTCGCGGCGCTGCCGGCTCAATTCGTCGCGCGCTTTGGTGAATTCCTTTTCCTTTGCCAGCAGCGCCTTGCGCGCGGCCAGCCATTCATCTTGCGACACGATTGCGTGTGCCATGTGTAACTCCCGTGACTATGCGGCAAGATATTTTTCCAGCTTCTCCATCGCGCCGTTCCAGCCGCCCTGTGGCGGTCGCGCGCCTCTTCGTCGAAGAACTGTTCGTGGGTGATGGTGAGCAGCGTGCCTGAGCCCTCGCCCTTAAAGGTGACGGTGACCAGCGTTTCCCGCTCGGGCGTGCTCTTCCAGGCCCAGCTAAAGACCAGCTTCTCGTTCGGGACGACTTCGCGAGCATGACGATGCGGTAATGACCGCTGACGCGCAGATCGGCTTCGGCGCGCACGGTTTTGATCTCCCCCGGGCCCATCCAGCGCTTTATCTATTCCGGGTCGGTCCAGGCGCTGAAGACTTTCGCTGGCGCCGCATTGAACCGGCGCTTGATGGTGATGCTGGGCTTGGTGATGGTGGGCATAAGTCTTCCTCCAGGAAGGCGGCGAGTTGATCGAGGCGATCGCTCCAGAAGCGCTGGTAGCGGTTGAGCCATTCAATAGCTTCATGCATGGGCTCTGCGCGCAGCCGGCAGGAGACCGTGCGCCCGCTCTTGTTGCGGGTGACCAGCCCGGCATCCGACAGCACGTCGAGATGCTTTATCACCGCCGGCAGCGACATCGCGAACGGCTCGGCCAGCGCGCTGATCGACAGGCTGTCGGTCTGGCTCAGTCGGGCGAGCAGAGCGCGCCGCGTCGGGTCGGCGAGCGCGGCGAAGGTGCGGTCGAGTGGGGCGGATCTATAGTAAACCATTTGGTTAAGTATAGTTCTGGCCGCTTGGCCGGTCAAGTCGCGGCGGCGAAGCTGACGATCACCCTTTTGTTATTGTCTGATGGCCGCCTGGATCAGCTTGACCGCGTCGTCGCTCGCCCATTCCGCCGGTCCCGCGATGGTACCGATCTCGCAGCCTTGCTTGTCCACCAGAAGAGTGGTCGGCATGCCGAAGGCGCGGCCGATCTCCTTCAAGTCCTGGAACGTCTTGGCGGTCGGATCGGCGTAATAGGCGAGCTTCTCGATGCCCACCTCCTTCAGCCAAGCCTTCGGTTTGTCGGGATCGCGGGTGTCGATATTGACCGCCACCACCTCGAAGCCGGGGCTGCCCAACCGCTGCTGCAAGGCGTCGAGCGCGGGCATTTCCTGGCGGCAAGGCACGCACCAGGTGGCCCACAGGTTGAGCAGCACTGTGCGCCCGCGCCAATGCGCCAAGGAGAGCGGCTTGCCGGTGGCATCCTGGAAAGCGAGGGCAGGTACCTTGAGTCCGCTCTTGGCGACTTTGACGGCGGCCACCTCGCCGCGCGCCAAAGGGGCCAATTTCCGCGCCAATTCGACGGCCGGCCGGCATGCCGTATCGCCGCCTGCATTGCCTGTCAGGGTCGCAATCCCGTATACCCCGGCCAGCCCGACGACCGCACCTGTGACGCCGCCTGCCAGGATCATGGCCAGGTGCCTTTTGGCGAAGCGGGGCGAAGGACGTTCGGTCATGAGCGGCGAGATCTCGGTGTAAGGTTATGAGCAACAAAATGTGGGGCGGGCGGTTCGCGTCTGGCCCCGGCGCCATCATGGAGGAGATCAACGCCTCCATCGATTTCGATAAGGCTCTTTACCGCCAGGACATCGCCGCATCCAAGGCCCATGCCGACATGCTGGCCAAGCAAGGCATCATTGCGGCTGACGATGCGAAAAAAATCGCTCACGGTCTAGACACGATCCTGTCAGAGATCGCGACCGGCAAGTTTTCCTTCAAGCGGGCGCTCGAAGACATCCACATGAACGTGGAGGGCCGACTCGCCGAACTGATCGGGGAGACAGCCGGGCGGCTGCATACCGCGCGCTCGCGCAACGATCAGGTGGCGACCGATTTCCGGCTGTGGATGCGCGACACCATCGACGCGCTCGATACGGCGCTTGCCGGCTTCCAGCGCGCGCTGGCCGAGAAGGCGCTCGCGCATGCCGGCACCGTGATGCCGGGCCTCACTCATATGCAAACGGCGCAGCCAGTGACCTTCGGCCATCATATGCTAGCTTATGTGGAAATGGCGGCGCGCGACCGCGGCCGCTTTGCCGATGCGCGCAAACGGCTCAATGAATCTCCGCTGGGCGCCGGCGCGCTCGCCGGCACGCCGTTTCCGCTCGACCGCGACATGACGGCGGAGACGCTTGGCTTCGATCGGCCGGCAGCGAATTCGCTCGACGCGGTGTCCGACCGCGACTTCGTCCTGGAGACGCTTTCCGCCGCTTCGATCGCGGCGGTGCATCTGTCGCGGCTGGCCGAGGAGATCGTGATCTGGACCTCGCCGCTCACCGGCCTGGTCAAGCTGTCGGACAAGTTCACCACCGGCTCCTCGATGATGCCACAGAAGCGCAATCCGGACGCCGCCGAATTGGTGCGCGCCAAGACCGGCCGTGTGATCGGTGCGCTCACCGCGCTGCTGATCGTGATGAAGGGCCTTCCGCTCGCCTATGCCAAGGACATGCAGGAGGACAAGGAGGGCGCCATGGACGCACTCGCCGCGCTCAGCCTGTCGCTCGCGGCGATGACCGGCATGGTGGCTGATCTCGAGCCCGATGCGGTACGCATGAAGAAGGCGGCGGGCGAAGGCTACGCCACCGCCACCGATCTCGCCGACTGGTTGGTGCGGAGCTTAAAAATCCCGTTCCGGGACGCCCATCATCTGACCGGCCGCATCGTCGGCAAGGCGGCGGAAGCGGGCTTGGCCCTGCATCGGCTGCCGCTCGCAGCCATGCGCGAGATCGAGCCGCGAATCAGCGAGGACGTGTTCAGGGTGCTTTCGGTCGACCGCTCGGTGAAGAGCCGGACCAGTTTCGGCGGAACGGCGCCTAAAAACGTGCGGGCGCAGGCGAAGAAATGGCTGCGCAAGCTGGAAAAGGAGAAATCCTGACTTTTATCCAGCCATGTTTGGCCTTGATTGCCTGGTTTGCTATGGTGCCGCTCACCCTAGGAGTGCGTTTTTTGAGCCGTTTTTTTGACCGCCCGTTTCTTCGTCTCGCCCTGATCGGCGCGCTCGCCGCCTCGCTCGGGCTGGCCGCGTGCGGCCGAAAGGGGCCGCTCGATCCGCCGCCCGGCGCCTCGCTCGCCGGCGAGCCGCAGGTCGGCACGAATCCGATGAGCAATCCCATTGTCACGCCGATCGGCGGGCAGGTCAGGGGCGGCAATCCGGGCGTCGGGCCCGACGGCAAGCCGCTGGCGCCCAAAGGTCCGAAAAAACAAATCCCTCTCGACGTCTTGCTGAACTGAGCGCGTGATGCACCACTTCGCTTATCGCGACGGCGTCCTGCACGCCGAGGCGGTTAGCCTCGATACGCTTGCTGCGGCTGTCGGGACCCCGTTCTATTGCTATTCGACCGCGACGCTGGAGCGGCACTACAAGGTGTTCGCCGGCGCCTTCGCCGAGGTGAACGCGCTGGTCTGCTACGCCATGAAGGCGAATTCCAACCAGGCGGTGGTCGCCACGCTGGCCAAGCTCGGCGCCGGCGCCGACGTGGTGTCGGAAGGCGAACTCATGCGCGCGCGGCTGGCCGGCGTGCCGGCCGACAAGATCATGTTCTCCGGGCTAGGCAAGACCGCGCGCGAACTCGCGCTGGCGGTCGATGAAGGCATTCTCTGCATCAATGTGGAATCCGAGCCGGAGCTCGAATTGCTGTCGTCAATTGCTTCGGCCAAGGGGCGCGCCGTCAATATTTCGGTGCGCGTCAATCCCGACATCGATCCCAAGACGCACCATAAGATCGCCACCGGCAAGGCCGAGAACAAGTTCGGCATCCCGATCAGCCGTGCGCGCGCGGTCTATGCGCGGGCGGCGAAATTACCCGGCATCAAGGTCGCCGGCGTCGACATGCATATCGGCAGCCAGATCACCGATCTCGATCCGTTCGACAATGCGTTTACGCTGCTGGCCGAGTTCGTGCGCACGCTGCGCGGCGACGGCCACACGATCACCCATGTCGATCTCGGCGGCGGCTTGGGCATTCCCTATCTCGACGACAACGAGCCGCCGCCGCATCCGGACGATTACGCCAAGATGGTCAAGCGCGCCACGCGCGATCTCGATTGCCGGCTGATCTTCGAACCGGGCCGGCTGATCGTCGGCAATGCCGGCATCCTGCTGACGCGCGTGCTGTTCGTGAAGCGCGGCGAGGCGAAGAATTTCGTGGTGGTCGATGCCTCCATGAACGACCTCATCCGTCCGACGCTGTATGACGCACATCACGAGATCTGGCCGGTCGCAGAACCGGGCGTATCCGGGCGCCGCATCCGCGCCGATGTGGTCGGGCCGGTGTGCGAGAGCGGCGATTTTCTCGCCCGCGACCGCGATTTGGCGGAACCGGCGGGCGGCGCTTTGCTGGCCGTGATGTCGGCCGGCGCCTATGGCGCGGTGCAGGCCGGCACCTACAATACGCGGCCGCTGGTGCCGGAAGTGCTGGTTAACGGCGCGCAATGGGCCGTGGTCCGCCCCCGCCTTGAAGTTGACCAATTAATTGCGCTCGATCGCATGCCGGATTGGCTGTAGGCGCTTGGACCCCGCGCATGGCCTGGGAATTGCCTGCGTGTTAGCCTGTCGTGCGACAGATTCTCCTTAGCCCTGAGCGACGGAGCGGCTTTTGAACGGTTTGGACGAGCAGCCAAAGCAGCGTGAACACCCGACCAGGGTTTTGCTCGCGCGGGCGCTCAAGCGCGCGCGCGGCAGTTTGCTGTGGGAGAAACTCTGGCCGGCCCTAGCCACGCTGGCGACCGCGCTCGGGCTGTTCCTCGCATTCTCCTGGGCCGGATTATGGCTGGTGCTGCCGCCGCTGCCGCGCGCCATCGGCTTGCTGTTGTTCGTGGTCGTCACCGCCATTGCGACGGCGCCGCTGGCGCTGCTGCGGCTGCCCAGCGTCGCTGACGGCTTGCGCCGGCTCGACCGCAGCAGCGGCCAGACGCACCGGCCGGCCACCGCGGTCGCCGACGAGATTGCGGCCAACCAGCACGATCCGGTCGCGCAGGCGCTCTGGCGCGCCCATGTCGAACGCGCACTGATATCGGCGCGCAAGCTCAAGGCCGGCTGGCCGTCGCCGCGGTTATCGCTGCGCGATCCGATGGCGCTGCGCGCGCTCGTGCTCATTCTGGCGGTCGCGAGCTTCTTCGCCGCCGGCGGCGAACGCCTGAAGCGCGTCATTGCCGCGTTCGACTGGCAGGGCGTGGTGGCGCCGGCCAATTTCCGCATCGACGCCTGGGTCACGCCGCCGGTCTATACCGGCCGCCCGCCGGTCATGCTGGCGGGGCTGCGCCCGGGCGAAACCGCGCAAGTCACGGCACTGGTCGCTGTGCCGGCCGGCAGCCAGCTGGTGATCCGCGCGACCGGCAATGTGCGCTTCGAGGTGGCGCGCAAGGGCGGTCTTGAGGATGCACCGTCGGATGCGCGCGCAGGCTCGCCGCACGCAGCTTTGCCGGCGGGCAGCGAGGAGCGCCGCTTTTTGATCAAAGGCGACGGCTCGGCGGTGTTGCACGGGGTCGGCAGCAGCGATCTCACCTGGACGTTCACCGCCATCCCCGACCGCGCGCCGACGATCGAGCTGATCAAAGATCCGGAGCGGCAGGCGCACGGTTCGCTGCGGCTCGACTACAAGATGGACGACGACTACGGCGTGGTCGAGGCGCATGCTGATTTCGCGCTCAAGGACGACGACGCGCCGGCCGGCGCGTCGATGCATCCGCTGTTCAAAGCGCCGGAATTTCCGCTCACGCTGCCGCAGGCGCGCACCCGCAGCGGTGCGGCGCAGACCACGCGCGACCTCACCGCCCATCCCTGGGCCGGCGTCAAGGTTGCGATGACGCTGGTCGCGCGCGACGAGGTCGGCAATGAGGGCCGCAGCGAGGCGACCGAGTTGCAGCTTCCGCAACGCATCTTCGTCAAGCCGGTCGCGCGCGCCTTGATCGAGCAGCGCCGTATTCTAGCGCTCGACGCCGATGCCAAGCCGCTGGTGCTCACCGCGCTCGACGCGCTCACCATCGCGCCGGAACGCTTCACGCCCGAGACCGCCGTCTATCTCGGCTTGCGCGCTATCTATTTCGACCTCACCCACGCCACCAGCGACGACCAACTGCGCGAGGTGGTGGCGCGCATGTGGGACATGGCGATACAGCTCGAGGACGGCAACGTCGGCCAAGCCGAACTGGCATTGCGCCTGGCGCAGGACGCCCTGCGCCAGGCGCTCGAACGCGGCGCCAGCGACGAAGAGCTGAAAAAGCTGATGGATCAGTTGCGCGTCGCGATGGACAAGTACCTGCAGGCGCTGGCGGAAGAGATGCGGAAAAATCCGCAGCAGCTCGCGCGTCCGCTCGATCGCAATACCCGCATGCTCACCCAGCGCGATCTCAAAAGCATGCTCGACCGGCTGGAGAACCTGGCGCGTTCCGGCAACAAGGATGCCGCGCGCCAACTGCTGGAAGAATTGCAGTCGATGCTGGAGAACCTGCAGATGGCCCGCCCGGGCGCGCAAGGCGAAGAAGGCGACGACGACATGATGTCGGCACTCGACGAACTGGGTGACATGATCCGCAAGCAGCAGCAATTGCGCGACAAGACCTTCAAGCAGGGCCAGGACATGCGGCGCGACCGTCAGCGCCAGCAGCAGGGCCAGGGTCAGCAGCAATTGGGTGATCTGCGCCAAAACCAGCAGGGCTTGCGCGACCGCCTCAACAAGCTGCTGGAACAATTGCGCCAGCGCGGCGTCGGCAATCCCGGCCAAGACCAAAAGGGCCAGGGCGAAAGCGACATGGATCAGCTCGGCAACGCCGGTGAGGCTATGGGCGAGGCGGAAGGCGAGCTCGGCCAGGGCGACGCCGACAGCGCGGTCGACAGCCAGGGCCGCGCGCTCGAGGCCATGCGCAAGGGCGCGCAGGGGCTGGCGCAGGTGATGCAGCAAAACGGCATGAGCCCGGGCCCAGGCCAGCCCGGCCGCAACGGCCGCGCACGCGCCCAGCAGGATACCGACCCGCTCGGACGGCCGATGCGCGGCCGAGAATATGGCGACGATGTCACCGTGAAGGTGCCGGGCGAGATCGACGCCCAGCGCGCCCGCCGCATCCTGGAAGAACTGCGCAAGCGCTTAGGCGAGAGCAGTCGCCCGCAGCTCGAGCTCGATTACATCGAGCGGCTGCTGAAGGATTTCTGAGCTTTCCCTCGCCCCGCACAGCGAGAAGAGGTAACTAGTGCCGCTGCACCAGCGCCTCGCGCACGGCGCCCTTGATCTGATCGATCGAGAACGGCTTGGCGAACACGTCGTGCACCAGCGCATCCAGCCCGTGCGCGCGCTCGCGCTGATCGGCAAAGCCGCGTTTTGCCGGTTCAACGCATCGAGCGCCGCCACGCCGTCGGTGGCCACGGTCAATTCGTGGCCGTGATCGTTGAGCTAGCGGACGACGAGGTCGCGCAGTGTATCGTCGTCCTCGGCGACTAGGATTCTCGCCATCGGCTCACTTCGCTCCGGCGTCTTGCGCGGTGAAGAAGCGCACCATCACGTCACTGGCGTCGGCCAGCGACGCGGGGATCTGGCTGCGGAATTCCAGCCGCTCGCCGGGACCGAGGATGCTGCGGGGCGGCGGTATGGTCCAGGTGTAGACTTCCTGTCCGGTTGCATTGCGAGCGGCAAAGCGCAGGCGCGGCACCTCGACCGGCTTGCCGGCTTCGCTCACGATGGCACCTTCCACGATCAGGTTGTCGATGCCGACCTCGGCATCCTTCGAAATCCTGACGTTCTCGAATTTAAGATTACGCAGGTTGACCAGCAGTCCGATGGCCGCGAACAGCGAAGCAGTCTGCGGCAGGTAACGCACGACGTCTTTGCGCGCGCCGAGCGGCGCGACGTTGAAAGCGACCAGCACGAGAATGACCGCGGTCCAGTGCGACGAGCGGAGCGAGTGCTTGCGGCGGTCCTGCAGCCGCCGGCGGCGGGTGTCGAAGCTTTCGGCGTCTTCGGGATCGGGCTCGGCATTGGCCGCATCCGGCAGCGGCTCATGCTCGATCGGCGGCACCAGCGACGGCGCATCGGCGATCATGGCCGGCTCCGTTGCCAGCGTTTCGGCCGGTGCGTGTTCCGGTGGCGGCGGCTCGACCGGCGGCGCTTTGCTGTTGGTGGCGGTGATCGATTCGGAATCTTCGACGCCAACGTCGGCGGTGGCAGCTTGCGCGGACGGCGGCGGTGGCGCCGCCGCAGTGCGGGCGGGCGGCGTTGATTGCGCCTCGGCGTCCGCGATCACGCGGTCCACGAAGGCGGTCACATCGGGCGCGCGCTCCGGCCCGCCGGCGACCCAGGTCACCTTGCAGCGAGCGCAACGCACGGTGCGCCCGGCCGGGCCGACCGCCGCCTGCTCGATCATGTAGGAGGTGGCGCAGCTTGGACAGACGATCAGCATGACCGTTAATGGATTGGAAACCATGCCCGCCCAGTGGATTAGGGTATAGGCCGGCTTTGGCGGCCCTGCGGCGCTGGCGGTGCCGTGATAATCCTGTAAAAGCGCAGTTCTCGGCCGCAAGCGAGGGTCGCGGACAACTTTTGGGACGGCTCCGCGGCTTGTCGGCCAGGGTCATTCCACGGGTTTCAAAGCGAATTTATCGGAGAGGGGCGTGGTCCGATTCGAAAACGTAGGCTTGCGCTACGGCCTGGGGCCGGAGGTCCTGCGCGACCTCACGTTCCGCATCGAACCGCATTCCTTCCAGTTCCTCACCGGCCCGTCCGGCGCCGGCAAGACCTCGCTGCTGCGCCTCCTGTTTCTTTCACTCAAGCCGACGCGCGGCCTAATCACCCAGTTCGGCCACGACGTCGCCACCCTGTCGAAGGACGCGGTGGCGACGCTGCGCCGGCGCATCGGCATTGTGTTCCAAGATTTCCGCCTGCTCGATCACATGACGACCTATGAGAACGTCGCGCTACCGCTGCGCGTGATGGGCCGGCGCGAGGATACCTACCGCGACGAGGTGGTCGAGCTGTTGAACTGGGTCGGGCTCGGCGAGCGGATGTGGGCGCTGCCGCCGGTGCTCTCGGGCGGTGAGAAGCAGCGCGCAGCGATCGCGCGCGCGGTGATCGCGCGGCCGCAACTGCTGCTCGCCGACGAGCCGACCGGCAACGTCGATCCCAGCCTGGCGCAGCGGCTGCTGCGGCTGTTCATCGAACTCAACAAATCCGGAACCTCGGTGGTGATCGCCACACACGACATCGCGCTGATGGACCAGTACGATGCGCGCCGGCTGGTGTTGCACGAGGGCCGGCTGCATATCTACGACTGAGGACCTTGATGACGGATTCGACCAGTAACGATATAACGGCGACACCGCGCATGCCGGGCGGTCCGCTGCCGCGGTTCGATACGCCGCTGGTGCCGCGCAATTCGATCTCCGGGCGCGCGCTGATCGCGGTCGTTGCCATCATGACGTTCCTGGCGTCGCTAACCACCGGGGCGGTGATCCTGGTTGCCAGCGCGGCAAGCGAATGGCAGTCCGACGTAGCGCGCGAGGTGACCATCCAGATCATCCCGGCGCCCGGCCGCGATCCCGATGCCGCCACGGCCAAGGCGGCGGCGGCCGTGCGCGCCTTCCCTGGCATCGCCGACGTGCGGGCCTATACGAAGGAAGAATCCGCCAAGCTACTCGAACCGTGGCTCGGTAACGGGCTCAAGCTCGACGAATTGCCGGTGCCGCGCCTGATCGTGGTCAAGATCGCGAGTGGTGCCGCGCCCGACATTCCGCAACTGCGACGGATACTGGCCGAGCAGGTGCCGGGCGCCACGCTCGACGATCATCGCGGCTGGATCGACCGCATGCGCGCCATGGCGGGAACCGCGGTTGCCGTCGGCGTCGCGATTTTGCTCTTGGTGATCGCCGCAACCATGCTCTCGGTCACCTTCGCGACCCGCGGCGCGATGGCGACCAACAAGCCGGTGATCGAGGTTCTGCATCTCGTCGGCGCCAAGAACGGCTTCATCGCCGGCCGTTTCCAGCGGCATTTTCTGCTGCTCGGCCTGCAAGGCGGCGCCATCGGCGGCGGCATCGCGATCGTGCTGTTCGCGCTCGCCAGCGTCATCAGCGGCTGGTTCGTCGGCTCCGCGGGGGCTGAGCAGACCGCGGCCTTGTTCGGATCGTTCTCGATCGGCATTACCGGCTATATCGCCGTGCTCGGCCAGGTCGTGCTTATCGCGCTGGTGACGGCGATGACCTCGCGGCATACCGTGAACCAGACCCTGGATACGATTGACTAGCATGCTGACAAGCATCGCGCGCGTACTCGGCTTTTTCACCATGTCCGCCGGCGCCGCGGGCGCCGTCCTGCTGGGCGCCGGTTTCTGCTGGTTCGTGTTGACCATTCCGGCCGAAGAAGTGACGCTCGACCGCAAGGCCGACGGCATCGTGGCGCTGACCGGGGCCGCCGCGCGTATTCCGGATGCCATCGAACTGCTGGCGGCCGAGCGCGGCAAACGGCTGCTGATCAGCGGGGTGCACCGCGACACCAGAGCGCGCGAAATCGCGCGGCTGACACCGCTCTATTCCAAGTTCTTCACCTGCTGCATCGATCTCGACCGTTCCGCGCTCAATACCTTCGGCAACGCGCTTGAGACCAAGCGCTGGGCGCGCGAACACAATTTCAATTCGCTGATTGTGGTGACCTCGAACTGGCACATGCCGCGCGCCATGGCCGAGCTCGCGCATCAGCTTCCCGATGTGACGCTGATTTCCTTTCCGGTGATCTCGCCAAAAGTGAAAGACGATCCCTGGTGGTCGAATCTCGACACCGCGCGCTTGCTGTTCGAGGAATATCTGAAGTATCTGTTCGCGCTCGTGCGTATGCGTCTCGATACCGATAGTGCGTGAAGGAGCGCCGCTCGTGCTGATCCTCGTTCGCTCCATCGCCTTCAACGTGCTGTTCTATCTGAACACGGCGCTGTGGCTGATCATCGCGTTGCCGACTTTCTTCATGCCCTATCGAGCCATCTTGGCGGTGGCGACAGCATGGGGCCGCAGCAATCTTGTGCTGCTGCGCGTCGTCGCCGGCATCGATTGCGAGATCCGCGGCCGCGAGAAACTTCCCAAAGGTCCGATCCTCGTCGCCCCCAAACACCAGTCGGCCTGGGAGACCTTCGCGCTGCTGCCGCTGTTCGACAATCCGGTGTTCATCGTCAAACGCGAACTGCAATGGATCCCGATCTTCGGCTGGCTAATGATCAAGAGCCGCATGGTGCCGGTCAACCGCGGTGCCCGCTCGCAGGCATTCGCCGCCATGATCGAACGCGTCCGCATCGAGCTTGCCCAGGGCCGCCAGCTCGTCATCTTTCCCGAGGGCACGCGGCGGCCGGCCGGCGCCGAGCCGCGCTACAAGTTCGGCGTGGCGCATCTTTATGCCGCGGAAGGCGTGCCCTGCGTTCCTATCGCGCTCAATTCCGGCCTATTCTGGCCGCGCCGCTCGATACGCCTGCGACCAGGAACCGTGCTGGTGGAGATTCTCGATCCGATCCAGCCCGGCCTCGACAAGGATACATTCTTCGAGCGCTTGCAGCACGACCTCGAAACGGCGACGGCGCGCTTGCTTGCCGAATCCGAAAATAAGATGGCGCGCTGAGCCCTTTCGCTAATTCCAGCCTTCGAGCGCCAAAAGCCGCGCGCGCCTGGCTCAATCCGTAGCCGTTTCGTGGATGCCCTTGAGCTGCTCAGCCAGCCGGCGCAAGACGTCGTCGCGATAGCCGTGGACTTCGAGTTCCTTGACCGCCGCAAGCACGTAGTCTCGGCAGGCGCCGGAGCGGCCATGGCCTTGGCGCACATAGTGCAATTGCTGGGCGAGGGGGAGGCGGCCGGCATATTGCCCGTGGCCGCGGTCCACCATGTAGCCGAGCGCGTGGACGCTCTGCTGCGGGTCGTCGTCGAGCCAAACCGAGCGCCAAGCCTCGCGATAGACATTGGTGACCTGCTCGCGCGCCCGCAAATAGTCGATCGTGGCCGCGCGCTTGGCCGCCGCCACCCGGTAGGCGATGCCGCGGCAATTGCCGCCGCGGTCGAGGCCGAGCACTAGGCCGGGCTTCTCCGGCGTGCCGCGATGGACGAAGGAATAGACGCAGAGCGCCCGGTGGGCGCCCACCAGGCGGGCATTGCGCCGCTCCAGGAAATCGAACCCCGGCCGCCACATCAGCGAGCCGTAGGCGAAAACCCACAGGTCTTCGCCGCTTTGTTCGAATTTTATGCTCATCGGGGTTGGATTTTGATCACGCCGTTGACAGGGCCCGGCGACTTGCGCTCGCGTAACAGGCCGATTGTTCCGGCGCAACCCACCCGTCGGCCGAAGGCTTTGGGACGAAGGCTTGGGGATAAAGGCGCAGAAACGCCGCAATCGGCAGGTGTTAAACCTTCCATGGCCCCTCGATCCAGACAAACCCGCTCAGCGCGCCGGCGCAACCGGCGCTATATCGGCATGCTCGTTTTGTTGGTCGGGCTGATCGGCGGCTGGAGCTGGCTCTGGCACTACGCCGCCGGCCAGGCCGGAGTCGCCATCGACGGCTGGCGCGCGCGCGAAGCCAAGTCCGGCCGCGTCTATACCTGCGGTTCGCAGAGCATCGGCGGCTTTCCGTTCCGTATCGAGGTGAATTGCGACAAAGCCGCCGCGCAGTTCCGCAGCAACCAGCCGCCGGTCGAGATCAAGACCAGCGGCATGTTGATCACCGCGCAGATTTATCAGCCGAACTTGCTGATCACCGAATTTCAGGGCCCGCTGACCATCGCCGATTCGGGAAAATCACCGAACATAGTTGCCAATTGGAAGCTCGGCCAGTCGAGCGTGCGCGGCACGCCATCGGCGCCGGAACGCGTGTCACTGGTGTTCGACGGCCTAGTGGTCGACCGCATCAACGGCGGCACGCGGGAGAACCTGTTGCACGCCAGGCGCATCGAAACCCACGGCCGTATCGTCGAAGGCTCCGCCACCGACCATCCGGTGGTCGAGATCGTGACGCGGCTGACCCGGGCGGCGGCGCCCACCTTGCATCCGGCCGCATCCCATCCGATTGACGCCGACATATCCGCACTGCTGCGCGGGCTCAAAGATTTCTCACCCAAGCCCTGGCCGGTGCGTTTCCGCGAGCTGCAGGCGGCGGGCGGGCGCATCGACATCACGCAGGCGCGCGTGCAGCAGGGCGAAACAATCGCGGTCGGCAACGGCAGCCTGTCGCTCAATGCGAACGGCCGGCTGGACGGCCAGTTGCGCGTCACCGTCGTCGGCCTCGAACCGTTCCTCGCCTCGATCAACGCGGAACAGGCGGTGCAGACTTCGCCGGACATGGACAAAGTTGCCGGTGCGCTCGACCGCCTGCTGCCCGGTCTTGGTGGGGTCGCGCGCCAGAAGGCGAGCAGCAATCTTTCGCTCGGCATCAATTTGCTCGGCGAACAGACCACGCTGGAAGGCAAGCGCGCGGTCACGCTGCCGCTGCGCTTCGATGACGGATCGGTGTTTCTCGGGCCGATCAAGTTCGGCAATACACCGGTGCTGTTTTAGTCGTCCGTCGCGTAAGGTTTCGGCAGCGGCTCGTGCGCCAGGCTCGGATGCGGGCGGCCGAAATCCGGCGCGGGCGAATCCTGGCCGATCTCGACGATGCCTTTGCGGATGGCGCGGGTGCGCGTGAATTGCTCGAACAACGCTTCGCCGTCGCCGTTGCGGATCGCCTTGGTCAGTGCCGAGATGTCCTCGTTGAAGCGGCCGAGCATTTCTAGCACCGCGTTTTTGTTGGCGAGGAACACGTCGCGCCACATGGTCGGGTCGGAGGCGGCGATACGGGTGAAATCGCGGAAGCCGCCGGCCGAAAATTTCAGCACTTCCGAGCGCGTCACGTTCTGCATTTCGTCGGCGGTGCCGACGATGGTGTAGGCGATCAAATGCGGCAGATGGCTGGTGATGGCGAGCACCAGGTCGTGGTGATCGGCGGCCATGGTCTCCACATTGGCGCCGAGCAGGCGCCAAAACGCGGCGAGCTTGTCCACCGCCTTGGCGTCGGCACCTGCGGGCGGCGTGAGGATGCACCAGCGGTTCACGAACAGTTCGGCAAAGCCCGCGTCGGGGCCGGAATATTCGGTGCCGGCCACGGGATGCGCCGGCACGAAATGCACATTTTTCGGCAGATACGGGCCCATATCGCGCACAACGGAGCCCTTGACCGAACCCACGTCGGAGATGGTGGCGCCGGGCGCGAGATGTGGGCCGATCTCCTTGGCCACCGCGCCACAGGCGCCGACCGGAATGCAGACGATGACGAGATCGGCGCCCTCGACCGCGGCGGCATTGGTTTCCGCCACCTGATCGGCAAGGCCGAGCTCGGCCACGCGCTTGCGCGTGTCGGCCGAGCGCGCGGTGGCCACGATCGAACGCACGGCGCCTTGCGCGCGGGCGGCGCGCGCGATCGAGGAGCCGATCAGCCCGGCGCCGATCAGCGCCAGGCGGTTGAATAGAGGGGCGGGCTTGCTCACGCCGCCTTCCCCAAAAATTCCGCGAGCGCCTTGACCATCAAACGGTTGGCTTCCTCGGTGCCGACGCTCATGCGCAGCGCATTCGGCAACTTATAGCCGGCGACCTGGCGCAGAATCAGACCGCGCTTAGTCAGGAACGCATCGGCCTCCTTGGCGGTGCGGCCCTTGCTTTCGGGAAAGTGGATGAGCACGAAATTCGCCACGCTCGGCGTCACCGACAAGCCAAGTTTGCCTATTTCTTCGGTGAGCCAAGCCAGCCAGCGAGTGTTGTGCTCGCGCGAGCGTTCGACGTGGGCGGTGTCGCGGATTGCGGCAACACCGGCAGCGATCGCCGGCGCGTTGACGTTGAACGGCCCGCGAATGCGGTTGATCGCATCCACCACATGCGCAGGGCCATACATCCAGCCGAGGCGGAGCGAGGCAAGCGCGTAGATCTTGGAGAAGGTGCGGCACATTACGACGTTTTCCGAGGTGGCGACCAGCTCGATGCCGGACTCATAGTCGTTGCGCTGTACATATTCGGCATAGGCCGCGTCCAGCACGAGCAGCACATGCGGCAGCAAGTTCTTGTGCAGCCGCTTGACCTCATCGAACGGAATGTAGGTCCCGGTCGGATTGTTCGGATTGGCAAGGAACACCACTTTAGTCTTCGGCGTCACCGCCTTGAGCATGGCGTCGACATTGACGGTGTAATTCGTTTCTAGCGCCACGACCGGCTTTGCGCCGGCCCCGAGTGTCGCGATCGGATAGACCAGGAAGCCGTGGGTGGCGTGGATGGCCTCGTCGCCGTCGGTGAGGTAGGCGCGTGCAATCAAGTTCAGCAGGTCGTCGGAGCCCGCTCCGCAAACAATGCGCGCCGGGTCGAGACCGAAGGCGGTCCCGATCGCTTCGCGCAATTCGGAGGCCGAACCGTCCGGGTAGTCCTCCAGGTGCTCGCCGACCGCGCGATAGGCGGCAATGGCTTTAGGGCTAGGCCCCAACGGTGACTCGTTGGAGGAGAGCTTAAATACCTTGGCGACGCCGGGCGCGCTGCTCTTGCCCGGGATGTAGGGGGCAATGTCGAGCACGCCGGGGCGCGGTTGCGGGCGGTTGGCGATCATCTGCAGTTTCCGAATGGTCAGGTCTTCTCGGCGGCAACCGTATAGCGGGTCGCGTGGCTTCCGACGAGGGCTGCCGAACGAACCGTGGCCCCGGCCTTGACCAAAGCCGCGCTGATCGCCTCCAGGGTCACGCTTTTCGGCATGGTGATCAGCAGGGCGGCGCCGTCGAAGGCGCGGTCGGGCACGGCAATGAAATCCGCCAGCGCCGCCAGCGCCTGCGCGGCCCCTGCGCCCCAGCTGGAAACGCGCACGCTCCACACCGCCGCTTCCGTCGCCATGGCGTCGGCGGTCACCCGCGAAATCACGAACACCGGCAGCGCAGCCGGGTGGTCGGCGCGATCGACGAAGGGCAGGCGCGCGATGATCTTGGGCGCAGCGTCGAATTCGAGCGCGCTCCACCAGGCGCCGGCCGCGGGCACGGCGAAGGCCGGCACCAGGCCGAGATCACCTTTCGAGGTCGACACCGCCGCCACCACCGCGGCGGCGCCCATATGCGGCACGAACGGAACCGTAAAACCGAAATGAAAGCGGGCGGAATCCCGCATCAAGGCATCGCCCGCCGACAGGTCGGCATGCACCGAAAACGGCGCCTGCACGTAAGTGAAGGTCGAAATGATGACGCGCCAGATGCTCTCGGCGGTGTCGAGCGGCAGTATTCCTTTGTGCCGCTTGACGAGCCGGCGCATCATCTCGGCCTCGCGCGCCGGGCGAAACGCCGAGCCGGTCTCTTGGGTCTTCTTGACCGCAATCAGCCGGTCGATGATCTCGCCGCGCTCCATCAGGAGTTGGTGCATCATCTCGTCGATCCGGTCGATCTCCTTGCGCAGATCGTCCAGCGCGGGTGCTTGGGGTGGCTTGGTCATGGCGGCATTGATAGGAGGGCCAAGCGTTGAAATCAATAAAGCCTTGAAATCAAAGAAAACGTTGACAGTAACCTGCTAGATTGACAGTTAGCTCCCTTCTACCTAAACGGCCCGCGACCCGGGAGGCGGTTTTTTTCTGGGCCGCGGCGCGCCGGGAGTGTTAGGCGATATGGTCGAGGCCAATCTGAGCAGCCCGCGTGAAGCGGCGGACGCTCCGCGCGAAGCGGACGACCCGCACGAGTCGCTTATGGTGCGCTTCGGGCCCGATAAATCGCTCAAGCTCGATGCCGGCGTCGAGCTCACGCCCTTCCAGATCGCTTACAAGACATACGGCACGCTCAATGCCGAGCGCTCCAATGCCGTGCTGGTGTGCCATGCGCTCACTGGCGACCAGCACGTGGCCAGCCTGCATCCGGTCACCAAGAAATCGGGCTGGTGGGAAACAATGGTCGGTCCCGGCAAGCCGATCGACACTGAGCGTTATTTCGTGATCTGCCCGAACGTGGTGGGCGCCTGCATGGGCACCACCGGCCCGTCCTCGATCAATCCGAAGACCGGCCAGCCGTGGGGCCTGGAGTTTCCCGTCATCACCATCCGCGACATGGTGTGCGCGCAGGCCATGCTGCTCGATCATCTCGGCATCGAAACGCTGTTTTCAGTGGCGGGCGGATCGATGGGTGGCATGCAGGTGCTGCAATGGGCGGCGAGCTATCCGCAACGCGTGTTCTCCGCGTTGCCTATCGCCTGCGCCACCCGCCATTCGGCTCAGAATATCGCGTTCCATGAGGTTGGTCGGCAGGCAATCATGGCCGACCCGGACTGGCGCCGCGGCCGCTATGATCTGGAGGGCACTTTTCCGCGTCGTGGCCTCGCCGTGGCGCGCATGGGCGCGCATATTACTTACTTGTCCGATATCGCGCTGCACCGGAAATTCGGCCGTAAATTCCAGGACCGCGAGAATCCGACCTTTTCCTTCGACGCGGATTTCGAAGTCGAATCCTACCTGCGCCATCAGGGCATTTCATTCGTCGAGCGTTTCGACGCCAATTCCTATCTCTACCTCACGCGCGCCATGGACTATTTCGATCTCGCCGCCGACTACGAGGGGGTGCTGGCGAAGGCCTTCAAGGGCACGCCCACGCGCTTTTGCGTGATTTCCTTCACCAGCGATTGGCTGTTCCCGACCACGGAATCGCGCGCCATCGTGCATGCGCTCAATGCTTCAAGCGCTCGCGTCTCGTTCGCCGAGATCGTCACCGACAAGGGCCACGATGCCTTCCTGCTCGAGGAGCCGGAATTATTCGCCATCGTGCGCGGTTTCCTCGACGGCGCCGGCAAGGCGCGCGGCCTAGCGGCAAAGAACTGACGCGATGAGCACGCGCGCCGAACCCAATCTCACGGTCGCCAACATCCCGCGCACACCGGGCGGCGCTCGCGTCGATCTGGTGCTGATGGCCGAAATGATCGAGCGCGGCGCCAAGGTGCTCGACGTCGGCTGCGGCGACGGCGAGCTGTTGCGGCTGCTCGGCGAGAGCCGCGGCGTCGATGGGCGCGGCATCGAACTCTCGCGCGAGGGCGTCAACGAATGCGTGGCCAAGGGCCTCGCCGTGATCCAGGGCGACGCCGACACCGACCTGGCCGACTATCCGGACGATGCCTTCGACTACGTGATCCTGTCGCAGACGTTGCAGGCCACGCGCAATCCGCGCGTGGTGCTTGAGCACATGCTGCGCATCGGCCGGCGCGCCGTGGTGTCGTTTCCGAATTTCGGCCACTGGCAGGTGCGGATGCAATTGCTGTTCGCCGGGCACATGCCGCAGACCGATATCCTGCCGTACAGCTGGTACGATACGCCCAACATCCACCACTGCACCATCAAGGATTTCCGCCAGCTCTGCACCGCCATCGGGGTGAAGATGGAGAAAGCGGTGGCGCTCAACGCCTGGGGCTCGCCGTTGCGGCTCAACGCGCCGTGGTGGTTCTGGAACCTTTTCGGCGAGCAGGCCGTTTTCCTGCTCAGCCGTAAGGGCTGAGCGGGCGGCGCGGCCAATCGCAACGGCTGTTATAATTGTTGCGCTGCAACTTTAACTTTGCTGCAACTGCACAATAACTTTAACTGTAAGTATGTAAGCGCTGTTTTTCTGTATTCATAACCTAAACGAAGTATTTTATGTTATTTAATCGTATAAACTCTTGTTCATAAGTTTTAATGAGTAATACCAGCTATGAAGTTCACCAAATGACCTTCGGTTGAGCACGATCTTGCCACATCAGGACGGCGTTTATGCCCCTGCATTCGAGGCTGATTCTGTTGGTATCGGGTGCATTGCTTTGATGACAAGGGGACTAGACCTAATGAGACTTATGCAGAAACGGGCGACTATATTGTTGTGTTCGGTGGCGATTGTGGCATTTGCAACGTCAGCCTTCGCAAGACCCGTCCATCACCATCGGCACCCTGCCGCGGCCGTCGCGCAGACCGCGGCGCCATCGCAAAAGACAGGCGCCGATCGCGACATGCGCTATCCGTCAAATGCGACCCAAGAAGCCACTGACCAAACGGTCGCCGACACCGCCGGCCGCAACCGCCGTCATGGCCGCCAATCGCTGGCCGAGGCGCGCGCGCAAGCGCAGTCGCATGCGAACTCAGCTTTTGGCGGTGTCACCAACGACGCGCTGGTCTCCGAGGCGCGCAAGTATATCGGCACCAACCCGACTGGGCGCGGCAGCCTATGGTGTGGCGCCTTCATGGACCTGGTGCTCAAGCGCACCGGCCACGCCGGTGGCGGCAACCTCGCCAGCGCCTATGCGCATTACGGCACGCGGGTTTCCGGCCCGCAGGTCGGCGCCATTGCGGTGATGGGACGCCGCGGCGGCGGCCATGTCGGCGTGGTCAGCGGCATCGATGGCAATGGCAATCCGATCATCATCTCGGGCAACCACAATCATACGACGGCGGAATCCGTCTACCCGCGTGGGCGGATCGCGGCTTACGTACTGCCCGGCGGCTGATTGAATTCTGACGACAACAAAAAATGCGAAACGGCCGGCCTTATCCGCCGGCCGTTTCATTAATTAAACCACCGACGGCGATCTCGCCGGCGCCAATGACCTCGGCATAGACCCCGCAGTCGGCATGGCCGAAATTATCCATGAGCGTGCGCCGAACGGCCACGTCGCGGATGCCGGTGTCGGGATCGACCTCGGTAGCCGCGCAACGCTGGATGCGTTTGACCACTTTGAGCCGGGCGCCGCCGACCGCCAGTTCGCGATCGAGCAGGCCGAACTCATGCCAGGCCGGCCAGCTGCTGACATAGATATTGCCGCGGAAACGCAAGGGATGCACGGCCGCGCCCGCCGCATTTTCCACCGCCGCCACCGAGGAGAGGTTGATGATTGAGACGACTTTCTTCGCCACGTCGGAGAAGCTGTGGCCTTCGCCGTAAAGCACCTTGGGCGGCCCGTTCAATTCCTTCGGCATGAAGCGGCTGAAGAACGCCTCAATCGCCAGCCGCCCCTCCTTGCTGCGCAGGTCGCTGCGCGCGGCCTCGCGGCCTTCCCATTGGATCGATAGCGTATGGTTCGCCTCGTCGTAGTTGGTACGCAGCGTCGCCAGCCGCTCATTGCGCATCAGCATCAGGAAGCGCTGTTTGGGGAAATAGGCAGGCCGCGCCGGGTCGAAGCCGCTGGGGCCGTTCTCGATGGCATAGAGCCGGTCGGCCGGCAGGGTTTCGCCGGCCGATAGCGTGACCCGCTGCAACCGCTGGGGCGAAAGCCCCTTCACCGGATAGCGGTAGATGGCGTCGATCCGGGCTTGGTTTGTCATTGATTTCTGGGCACTTTCCAGGCCGCCGGGCGGTTGGGTCCGGTGACCTATATCAAGCGGACGGGCTCTTCAAACTGGAATAATGACACCCACATAATGCCGGGACGGGCCGCCTTAGGGGACCCGTAATTAAACCGGTGCCGTCATGGGCCGAGGGAGTTGAGGCATGAATTTCGAGAAATACACCGACCGCGCTCGCGGTTTCGTGGAATCCGCCCAATCGCTGGCCCTGCGCGAGGGCCATCAGCAATTCGTCCCCGAACATTTGCTCAAGGTCCTGCTCGATGACTCAGAAGGGTTGGCGGCCGGCCTGATCGATCGCTCCGGCGGCAATTCCCGCCAGGCTTTGAAGGCGGTCGAAGCGGCGTTGGCCAAGGTTCCGAAAGTATCCGGGGCTGGCGCCGGCCAGATTTATCTAAGCCCGGCGACCGCCCGCGTTTTCGCCGCCGCCGAGAAGGCCGGCGAGAAGGCCGGCGACAGTTTCGTGACCGTCGAGCGTCTGTTGCTCGCGCTTGCGCTAGAGAAGGACAGCGAGGCGGGCAAGATCCTCAGCAAGGCTGGCGTGACACCGCAGAAAATCAACGCCGCCATCGAAGCGCTGCGCAAGGGCCGCACCGCGGACTCCGCCTCGGCCGAGAACGCCTATGACGCGCTGAAGAAATATGCCCGAGATCTCACGCAAGCCGCACGCGACGGCAAGCTCGATCCGGTGATCGGCCGCGACGAGGAAATCCGCCGCACCATTCAGGTGCTCTCGCGCCGCACCAAGAACAATCCGGTGCTGATCGGCGAACCCGGCGTCGGCAAGACCGCGATCGTCGAAGGCTTGGCGCTGCGCATCGTCAATGGCGACGTGCCGGAGAGCCTGCAGGACAAGAAGCTGCTGGCGCTCGACCTCGGCGCGCTGATCGCCGGCGCCAAATATCGCGGCGAATTCGAGGAGCGGCTGAAGGCAGTGCTGAACGAGGTGACCTCCTCGGATGGCGGCATCATCCTGTTCATCGACGAGATGCACACGCTCATCGGCGCCGGCAAGGCCGACGGCGCCATGGACGCCTCCAACCTGCTCAAGCCGGCGCTGGCGCGCGGCGAGCTGCACTGCATCGGCGCCACCACGCTCGACGAATACAAGAAGCATGTGGAGAAGGACGCGGCACTCGCCCGCCGCTTCCAGCCGGTGTTCGTGTCCGAGCCGACGGTCGAAGACACCATCTCCATTCTGCGCGGCCTGAAAGACAAATACGAGCAGCATCACGGCGTGCGCATCTCCGATTCGGCGATCGTCGCGGCGGCGACCCTGTCGCATCGCTACATCACCGACCGCTTCCTGCCCGACAAGGCGATCGATCTGATCGACGAGGCGGGAGCGCGGCTCAAGATGCAGGTCGATTCCAAGCCGGAAGAGCTCGATTCGATCGATCGCGAAATCGTGCGGTTGAAGATCGAGCAGGAGGCGCTGAAGAAGGAAAGCGATCCCGGCTCCAAGGATCGTCTCAAGCGCCTGGAAGGCGAGCTGAAAGAGCTCGAGAAGAAATCCGCCGATATCACCGGGCGCTGGAAGGCGGAAAAGGAAAAGCTGTCGGATGCACAGAAGCTCAAGACCGAGCTCGATCAGTTGCGCGCCGAGCTTGCCAATGCGCAGCGCCGCGGCGAATACCAGCGCGCCGGCGAATTGGCCTATGGCCGCATTCCGGAATTGGAAAAGAAACTCGCCGCCATCGAAGCCCAGGAAGGCAAGGGCAAAGGCGCCATGGTCGAGGAGACCGTGACCGCCGATCACGTGGCCGGCGTGGTGTCACGCTGGACCGGCGTGCCGGTCGACCGCATGCTCGAAGGCGAGAAGGACAAGCTCCTGCGCATGGAGGGGGAACTCGCCAAGCGCGTCATCGGCCAGAAGGAGGCGGTGCAGGCGGTATCGACCGCGGTGCGGCGCGCGCGCGCCGGTTTGCAGGACCCGCACCGGCCGATCGGCTCGTTCATGTTCTTAGGTCCCACCGGCGTCGGCAAAACCGAGCTCACCAAAGCGCTGGCCGCCTATTTGTTCGACAACGAAAACGCGCTGATCCGCATCGACATGTCCGAATACATGGAAAAGCACTCGGTCGCCCGCCTGATCGGGGCGCCTCCCGGCTATGTCGGTTATGAGGAAGGCGGCGCGCTCACCGAAGCGGTGCGGCGCCGGCCCTATCAGGTAATTTTGTTCGACGAGATCGAGAAGGCGCATCCGGACGTGTTCAACGTCCTCTTGCAAGTGCTCGACGACGGCCGACTCACCGACGGGCAAGGCCACACCGTCGACTTCCGCAATACCTTGATCGTGATGACGTCTAACCTCGGCGCCGATTTCCTGGTCAACCAGCCGGAAGGCGAGGACACCGATGCGGTGCGCCATCAGGTCATGAGCGTGGTGCGCGCGGCGTTCCGGCCTGAATTTCTCAACCGCATCGACGAGGTCATCCTGTTTCACCGGCTCAAGAAGTCGGAAATGACCCGCATCGTCGACATCCAGATGACGCGGCTGCAGAAGCTGCTGGACGATCGCAAGATCACCATCACGCTCAACGACGGCGCGCGCGAATGGCTGGCCGAGAAGGGCTGGGATCCGGCCTATGGAGCGCGGCCGTTGAAGCGCGTGATCCAGAAGTCAGTGCAGGACCCACTCGCCGAGATGATCCTGGCCGGCTCGATCAAGGACGGCGAGAAGGTCACCGTTTCCGCCGGCAAGCAGGGCCTCACCTTCAACGGCAAGCTTGCGCAGGCGGCGTAAACACAGTCTGTCATGCCCCGCACAAGCGGGGCATCCAGTATTTTTAGGGTATCGATGTAACCGAAAAAACGGCGTTTACCGGATCGCCCGTTTTCGCGGGCGATGACGCCGAGATTACCGCCCGGCCGGCGCGCTTGAGGCCACGCGCGCGGGCTTGCGCGCCATTATGCCATCGAGCCGTTCGCGTTCCTGGTCGAAGCTCGCCAGTAGCGGGCCTTCCAGCACGCGGCCGCGCGGCAGCTTGATGCGCATCGGATCGACGAAGCGGCCGTTGACCAGGATTTCGTAGTGCAGGTGTGAGCCGGTGGACAGGCCGGTAGAGCCGACGAAGCCGATCACCTGGCCTTGCCGCACGCGCTTGCCTTCATCGGCGCCGCGCGCGAAGGCGCTCATGTGGCCGTAGGCGGTTTCGTAGCCGTTGGTGTGGCGTATGCGGATGTATTTGCCGTAGCCGGACTCCCAGCCTTCCTTCTCGATCGTGCCGTTGCCGGAGGCATAGATCGGCGTGCCGGTCGGCGCCGCCCAATCAACGCCGGTATGCATCTTGGTGTAACCGAGGATTGGATGGCGGCGGATGCCGAAGCCCGAGCGCATGATGCCGGCCATCACAGGTTTGCGCACCAGGAACTTCTTCGCGCTCTTTCCGCCCTCGTCGTAATAATCGACGATGCCGTCATCGGGCGACTGGAAGCGGTAGAACTTCTTGGTTTCGCCGCCGACGGCGAGTGCGGCGAATAGCACGTCATTGCGGCTGTCGGGGAGTGGCGTCTCGTCTTCGCCGGCGAAAAGCACTTCGAAGGAATCGCCGGGCTGCACCTTGCGCTGGAAATCGACGTCGTAGGAGTAGATGCGGACTAGGTCTTCGATGATCGGGCGCGGAATCTGGTTGCGCAGCGCGGTCTCGTAGACGCTTTGATAGAGCGTCACGCCGATGGTGTCATTTTCGTCGTTATTTTCTTCGGCATTGTCGGCCACGTCGGTGCCGGCATGCCGGACGTCGACCGAAACGTATTTGCCGGTATCGGACAGCGCCACCACCGCGTCGATCGAGGTGTCGTTGGCGATGATGAGGCGGATCGGTTGCAGACGCTGGCTGCCGGGCATAGGCGCCATCAGGACGCGCAACTTCTGGCCTTCCTTGATGCCACCGTCGCGGCCGCGCGGTCCGAGCACATTGGCGATCGCGCCGATCTCTTCCGGCGTGGCGCCCTGATCGCGCAATATTGTCGCGACAGTGTCGCTCTTCTTGGCCACGACCACGCGCTCGTTGAGGGCATTGCCGCCGGTCGTTTCGTTGGTGGTCTTCGGCAGCAGCGTAATGTTCTCAGGCACGATGCGCGCTTCGAAGCCGGCATAAGGGTCTATCGTGGCCTCGCCGGCATAGGCCAGCTTGATGCCGGTGATGTTGGCCGCGATGGGGAGATTTTTTGCGGCCTTATCGCTCCATTCGGCGGCCTCGCGCACGCGCTCAATGACCTCGTCATTCGGCGTGAGCACCGCGATTTTGAGCTTCGGCAATATCGCCGGGAGGTCGTGCATTACGAAAGCAACCTCGGCGTCGGGTTCGGCCGTCGGCGCGTCGCCGGCCGCGGCAGCGGCGCCACTGGGCGCGGACTCGGCGAGCAGGCGTTGCGGATTGAACGGTGGGATACCGGCGGAGAGATCGGAGACGGTGAGCGACAGATTGCCGGCGATGCGCACGAAGGGGCGCACGCGCACAATCTCATGATTGCCGACCCGCGTCATGGTGGAGACGCGGATCACCTGACGGGCGAATGAAGGTTCTTCCGCGGTCGGCAGCCGGTCGCTCTTGCGCGATACGCCGAGCCGGTCGGCGCCGATACCGAGCGCGCCGCGCAGTGCCACCTCGACCCGTTCGGGCAGCGACGCAAAATTAGCCTCGCCGTCGAGAGATGTGAAAACGGCGCCGCCCATAAGAGCAGCGCCGCACAGAGCGGTCAAAATCGTGCCGGCGAACCACTGCACCGAAACGCGGCGGCGATCGACGAAGCCGCTATTGCCGCCGTCGACCGACAGCGGCGGCTCATTGCCGAGCTCGATGACCTCGGCCCGCCTCGATCGATATGCGCCGCGCGACCGTATTTGGTCCAAGCTCGCCGTCCCCTGCGCCTTTGATCGAAGGTGGCTTGCCGCGACTAAATTCACCCCAGTCACCGTCGGCAGGCCGCTGAAACAAGGCCATCACGATGCCGGTTGACCCATGGCCCGTCAATGACGGCCCTTGAAGCCCGGTTAATTTGGCCGAAGCACGGTGGCTGGATGCCCCCGCTAGCGATTCCATCCTTCGAAGTCGAACGTAGCTCAAGGACGGCCCATGAATATGGCCTCAATGCGGCGCGGCAGGCCTTAAAATTCCGTTGCCAGGAGGCCCTGGAAGCCCAATTGCGGCAGGCGGAATTGGGCTTTGGTAGGGTCAACAATACTGGCCAATTCCGGTTGACAATCCGCGGGGTCGAAGCCTATATACATGCTCTCGGCGCGCCGTCCGCTTACGGCGTGATTGCGCGCCTCTGAAGCTCCTCACTGGAATAGTGAAACGGTATCCGATCGTACTCGGATGCACGGGCTTCGACGGCTCCCCGGTTCACCGGGGAGTGGGACCGCCATGGTTCCCGGGCTGTTTGAAAAGTGAATCGGAAGAAAGAGAAACGTGGACGGCGGGGTCCTTGCGGGCCGCTCTCTCGTGGAGAAGTAATTCTTCAAGAGGAGTGGCTTTGGAAGAGACTTCGGCGGTTCACGTTTAAGGTACATCGCTGATCGAACGTTTCGATCAGTGGGTGGACCTCGTCAATGTGACGGCGCTACCCAGCGTCGTCACTGCGCAAACGTGACCTGCCGGGATAAAAATCTCATCCAACTTGAGAGTTTGATCCTGGCTCAGAGCGAACGCTGGCGGCAGGCCTAACACATGCAAGTCGAGCGCCCGTAGCAATACGGGAGCGGCAGACGGGAGAGTAACACGTGGGAACGCGCCCTTCGGTTCGGAATAACTCAGGGAAACTTGAGCTAATACCGGATACGCCCTTACGGGGAAAGATTTATTGCCGAAGGAACGGCCCGCGTCCGATTAGCTTGTTGGTGAGGTAATGGCTCACCAAGGCGACGATCGGTAGCTGGTCTGAGAGGATGACCAGCCTCACTGGGACTGAGACACGGCCCAGACTCCTACGGGAGGCAGCAGTGGGGAATATTGGACAATGGGCGCAAGCCTGATC
>DATISB010000124.1:0-26394 GCA_035469145.1 Pseudolabrys sp. | reverse complement strand
GCTGGTAGGGCGGCTTGTTCAGCCCGGCCGGGGAAAAGGTGAACACCTCAAAGCCTTTGTCGGTGACACCGACGGTGTGCTCGAACTGGGCCGATAGCGAGCGGTCGCGCGTCACCGCGGTCCAGCCGTCGGACAGCACCTTCACATGCGGGCGGCCGATATTGATCATCGGCTCCACGGTAAAGAACATGCCGGGCTTGAGCACGATGCCTTCGCCCGCGCGTCCGACGTGGACGATATTGGGCTCGTCGTGGAACAGGCGGCCGAGACCGTGGCCGCAAAAGTCGCGCACCACGCTCATGTGCTGAGCTTCCACGTAGCTCTGGATCGCGGCGCCGATATCGCCGGTGGTCGAGCCGGGGCGGATGGTGGCGATGCCGCGCATCATGGCCTCGTGCGTCACCTCGATCAGGCGCTCGGCGCGGCGCGGTATTTCGCCGATGGGGAACATGCGGCTGGAATCGCCGTGCCAGCCGTCGAGGATCAGCGTCACGTCGATATTGACGATGTCGCCCTCTTTAAGCGGCTTGTCGCCGGGAATGCCGTGGCAGACCACGTGATTCAGCGAGGTGCAGGTCGATTTCTTGTAGCCGCGATACATCAGCGTGGCCGGTAGTGCGCCGTGATCGAGCGCGTATTCCAGCACCAGCTTGTCGATTTTTTCGGTCGGCACGCCCGGCTGGACATGCTCGACGAGCATATCGAGGCATCGCGCCACCAGTTGCCCGGCCTTGCGCATGGCCTCGAAGGCGGCGGGGCCGTGGATCTTGATCTGGCCGGTCTTGCGGAGGGGTGCGACAGCGGCGTCAACGTAAGTCATGGCGAGTAATGTAAGGCTTGGGGCGTCCGGCGCAAGCGCGTGCTTTCCTGAGGCACTAAGCGATCTTTCCCCCCAACTCATCCTCGATATGGGCGCGGATGATGTCGTCGAACGTCGCTTCCACCTGGAAGCCGAGTGCGAGGCCACGGCGCGCATCGAAGCGGCGTGGCCAGCCGGCGACGATGCGCTCAATCAGTTCGTCCGGTTCACGCTTGATGCGCCCGGCGACCTTGTCGCCGGCGATGCGGCGCAGCGCCGCGATCTCTTCGCCGACCGTGCAGCACACACCTGGCATGGTAATATTAATGCGGTCACCCAATTGCGCGCGCGTCAGCCCGGCGGCGTGGATGAGAAATCCGACCGCCGAACGCGGGCTGGCATGCCAATGCAGCACGCTGTCGGCGACCGGCAGGATCGCTTCCTGTCCGTTGAGCGGCTCCCGAATGATGCCGGAGAAGAAGCCCGACGCCGCTTTGTTTGGTTTGCCCGGCCGCACCACGATTGACGGCAGTCGGATGCCGACGCCTTCGAGAAAGCCGCGCCGCGTGTAGTCGGCGAGCAGCAGTTCGCAGATCGCCTTCTGCGTGCCGTAGGAGGTGAGCGGCGTGAGATGGAATTCGTCGCCGATCGCTTCCGGAAACGGTGCGCCGAATACCGCGATTGACGAGGTGAACACGACCTTCGGCTTGTAGCCGTCGCCAATTGCGCGGATCGCTTCCAGCAGCGCGCGCGTGCCGTCGAGATTGACCCGGTAGCCCTTCTCGAAATCGGTTTCCGCCTCGCCCGACACAACGCCGGCGAGGTGGAAGATCACGTCCGGCCGCTCAGAGATCGCCTTTTCTGCAACGCCCAGTGTGGCGAGATCGGCAGCCCGGGTCTTCACGTGATCGGAAAAGCCCTTGGGTCGCGCCGGTACGACAATGTCGATCAATGTCAATTTTTCGATCGGCTGGCCGCCGAGCGCCCGGTCGATGACCAGCCGCTCGGTCATCTTACCGCCGATCATTCCCGCTGCGCCGGTGATTAGGATATGCATTCAGGTCTCCGTCAGTCTTTTGTCCGCCGGCTCGAAACGGTCGATGCGGCGCAGATCGGGGAATAATAGCATCCAAATGCCGGCGATCAGCAACGAGCCGAACCCGCCGATCAGCACCGAGGGTACCACGCCCAGCCAGGCGGCGACCGTGCCGGATTCGAATTCGCCGAGCGTATTGGACGAGTCGACAAATAAATAGTTGATCGCGCTCACGCGGCCGCGCTTGTCATCCGGCGTTTCAATCTGCACCAGCGAAAAGCGGATCACAATGCTCAACGCATCGGGCGCCCCTAGCAAGGCCAATATCAGCAGCGAGAGCGGAAACGACGTGGACAGCGCGAACATAATGGTTGAATTGCGATCACGGCGAACATCTTGCAGCCGATATGACGTTCGACCGGATACCGCGACAGCACGATCGAGGTGATCAACGCGCCGGCGGCCGGCGCCGAGCGCAGCAGCCCAAGGCCGATCGGGTCGACGCTCAGAATGTCGCAGGCATAGATCGGCAATAACGCGGTGACGCCGCCGAGCAGCACCACGAATAAATCGAGCGTGATGACGCCGAGCAACCGGCACCGCGTGCGGATGTATTCGAACCCGGCCAGCACCGAAGCGAAAGTTGGCGGCTCGCGGTTGGCGGCCGGGCCTTTGACGCGCACCAAGTGACGAGCGTGATGGAGGCGGTGAAAAACACTAGGCAGAGGGTGCCGACCATCGTCGGGCTTATCGTGTAGATCAGGCCGCCCAGTGCCGGGCCGCAGATTATCGCGGTCTGGTTGGCGGAGGTCCAGGCTGCCACCGCGCGCGCGATCATCGGCGCTGGCACCAGCGCTGGCACCAGCGAATGCGCGGTCGGCAATTCGAAGGCGCGCGCAGCCGATCAGCTGACCGCGGCGAGCGCATAGACGCCTTGCGCGGTGCGCACGATCAAGCGGCGGTCGTAACGGTCGGCGGCGTGACCAATCAGCAGCGTGAGCACGACCGCCGGCACGAATTGGATCAGCCCGACCAGCCCGAGATCGAACGCGCTGTCGGTGAGCTCATAGACCAGCCAGCCGATGGTCACGGCCAGCATCTGGTAGCCCATGGCGGAGAGCCGCGCCATCCAGAACAGCACGAAGGGCCGATGACGGGCGAGAGACGGCGATCCGGGCGCGGGCGTGGACATGCTCAGGATTTCGTCCGGCGCGTGCGATCGTCGCTGAAAAACCTGTTAAGTTCAGTGTTTGATACCACGCCGGCAAAACTGTCAAACTTGCCCTCGCTGGCGATTTCGCGCGCCGACTTGATGAACGCGTTCATGGCGACGCGCGCCAGCGTGCCGCCCACGCTGATGCGCCGCACGCCCATCTCACCGAGGTCTTTGACCGTGAAGCCGAATGCGCCACTGTTGAGAAAGTTGATCGGCTTCGGCGCGACCGCCTGCACGGTCGCCTCGATTTGCTCGCGGGTCTTGATGCCGGGCGAGTAGAGGCAATCGGCGCCGGCATCGGCAAAGGCTTTCAGCCGGCGGATGGTCTCGTCCAGGTCGGGCCTGCCGCGTATGAAGCCCTCGGTGCGCGCGGTGAACACGACGTCGCCGCCGGCCTTGTCGATCGCCGCGCGCGCGGCCTTCACGCGGGCGAGCGCGAGATCGAAATTGTAGAGCGGCCGGTCCTGATCACCGGTCGAATCTTCGATCGACAAGCCGGCGACGCCGGTCGCAATGCAGCGCGTCACGTTGTCGGCCATGCGGTCGGGGTCGTCGGCAAAGCCGCCCTCGAAGTCGGCATTGACCGGTACGTCGGTGGCCGCGGCGATCTCGCCGAAGTGAGCGAGGACCTCATCGCACGATTGCCCGCCATCGGCGTAGCCCTGCGCATGGGCGTAGCCCGAGCTGGTGGTCGCCAGCGCCTTGAAGCCGAGCCCCTGCAGATAGCGGGCGCTGCCGACGTTCCACGGATTGGGGATGACGAAGCAGCCGCCATCATGCAGGCGTCGGAAGACGTTGCGTTTTTCGGTCGTCGACGGGTTGGCCATGGAAAAACCCCGGGAAAGAAACGGGCGTGACCGTGCCACGTTTGCGCGCGCGAGGACAATGCCATCCCGTGATGCACCCATGCGCCGTTCATCCCCAGTGCCCGACCTGCTTGCGCCGCAGTAGCGCCGCTTAGGGCGCGTCTAATCCCTGCCAGCCGCGAATATTCCGACACCGAGTTGTGATCGAATTTGCTTCCGTGCGCCCTTGTTTCGCCGCGCCGGTTGGATAATCCAATCATCTTCGACGCGATGAAAGGATGCATCCATGGCGTCGCTTGCGGTCAAGCTGATTGTGTCCGCCATCGGTCTCGCCTTGGTTCTTGTAGCCGCTGCGCCGGCCGACGCCGCCAAAGCGCGCAAGCACAAGAAGCATGTGGCGGCCCATGCCGCCACGGCCACCGCAAAATCCGGCTACCGCGGTACGAACCTGTTTCCGGCCGGGCCCGTTTATTTTGCCAACGATTATCTCGGCGACGATCCCGATCCATTCATCCGGTTGCAGCTCCTGCGGGACCTGGGCGCCCATTACGGCGGTGAACCTTAAGCCGCTGCCGCGGCGCCAAATTTGATTTTCTCTCCCCGATCGGGTGAACTGCGCGTCAAATCGAGAGCGCGGCCGCCTAGCCTGCTGGAGCGGCCCGTCGCCGGGGAGTGACGCCATGCTGAGAACGATCGCGGCTTTCGACCGCATCGGCGAGGAAAATGCCTTCGCGGTACTCGCCCGCGCCAACGCCCTGATCGCGCAAGGCCGCGACATCATCAATCTCGGCATCGGCCAGCCCGATTTCCGCACTCCCGATTTCATCGTCGAGGCGGCGGTCAAGGCGCTGCGCGAGGGCCATCACGGCTACACGCCGGCGACTGGCATCCCGCCCTTGCGCGAGGCGGTGGCCGCCGATCTGCACAAGCGTTTCAAGGTCGAGGTCTCGCCCGAGTCGGTGATGATCATGCCCGGCGGCAAGCCGACCATGTTCATGTCGATCCTGATGTTCGGCGAGCCGGGCGCCGAGATCATGTATCCCGATCCCGGCTTTCCGATCTACCGCTCGATGATCGAGTTCACTGGCGCCAAGCCGGTGCCGGTGCCGATCCGCGAGGAGAATGGCTTTGCCTTCTCGGCGGAGGAGACGCTCAAGTTGATCACGCCGAAGACGCGGCTGCTGATCCTCAATTCGCCGGCCAATCCGACCGGCGGCGTCACCGGCAAGGCGGAAGTCGACAAACTCGTCGCCGAACTAGAGAAATGGCCCGATGTCGCGATCATGTCGGACGAAATCTACGACCACATGGTCTATGACAGCGAGACGCATGTCTGCCTGCTCACCTATCCTTCGATCCGCGACCGGCTGATCCTGCTCAACGGCTGGTCGAAGACCTATGCCATGACCGGCTGGCGGCTCGGCTATGCTGTGTGGCCGGGCAAGCTCTACGACTATGCGCGCAAGCTCGCGGTCAACCTGCATTCCTGCGTGAATGCGTCCGCGCAATTTGCCGGGCTTGCGGCCCTGAAAGGCCCGCAGGACGAAGTGTGGAAGATGGTCGCCGAATTCGACAAGCGCCGGAAAGTCGTGGTCGAAGGCCTCAACAAGTTACCCGGCGTGTCCTGCGCCACGCCGAAAGGCGCGTTCTACGCCTTTCCCAACATCAAGCGCACAGGCTGGAAGGCCAAGGCGCTAGCCTCATCGCTGCTGGAAGACGCCGGCGTCGCCATCATCGGCGGACCCGACTTCGGCATTCTGGGTGAGGGCTATGTGCGGCTTAGCTACGCCAACTCGACCGAGAACATCCTGAAGGCGCTCGCCCGCATGGGTGAATTTCTGGCGAGCCGCAAGGCCGCGTAAAATCGCACAAAAGCACAACAAGACCGGCTACGCTCTCCGCTATCGCGAGCGTTGGGCCGGGTTAAGGGAAGGAATACGTCCATGTTGGACACGATGCCAAGAGACCGAGGATTGTCGGAAGAACAACGGATGATGCGGCAGAGCTGCCGCGATTTTGTCGATGAGGTGGTGCTGCCCTTCATCAAGCAGAATTGGCAGCGCGAATGGTCGATGGTGCCGGAAGACCGGCTGCCGATCCGAATCCTGGAAGAGGCCGAGAAGATCGGCATCCGCACCCTCGGCGTGCCGGAGGAGTTCGGCGGCGTCGAACTCGAGAAGGGCACGGAAGTAAAAACTTTTGCACTGGTCGCCGAGGAAATCGCGCGCGGCGATTCCGGCCTGGCCGACAAGATGGTGCAGAATTGGAAAGTGTCGGTGCTGCTGCGCCAGTTCGCGCCCAAGCATTTGCAGGAGAAATGGTTCAAGCGCCTGGTGGCGGAGCCGCAATTTCTAATGGCGCATTGCCTGACCGAGCCGCGCGGCGCCTCCGACCGCTGGCTGCCTTACAACGTCCCGGAAGCGGCAATGCAAACTAAGGCCGTCAAAGCGGACGGCGGTTGGGTGATCAATGGCCGCAAGCAGTTCATCTCCAACGGTTACGACGCCAGCCTCTACGTGGTCTACGCCAACACCAATCCGAAGGTCGGCATGCTGCAGGGCACCTCGTCGTTCCTGGTGCCGCGCGAGACCAAAGGGTTTTCGGTCGCGCGCTGCAATGAGACGCTCGGCTGCCGCTTCATGAACAACGGCGAGATGGTGTTCGAGGACATGTTCGTGCCGGACGATCACCTGCTTGTGCACGATAGCGCAATGGGTTCGGCCGGCGTCTATTTCCGCCCCGGCAAGATCATCCAGGCGGCCAAGAATCTCGGCGTCGGCGTGCGCGCCTTCGAGGCGACGGCGGAGTATGTGCAGAACTACGTTCAGGGCGGCCGCATTCTGATCAAGCATCAGGCGGTGGCGCTGCGGCTCGCCGAAATGGCGACCAAAATCGAGGCGGTGCGCGCGCTACTCGAGCGCGCCGCACAAGCCGTGGACGACAATGCGCCGGAAGCCGAGACGCTGGTCAACATGGCCAAGCTGTTTGCTTCCGAAGAGATCATGAAGGTCGCCCAGCACGCGGTCGAATTGCACGGCGGCAACGGCATCATGCTCGACTTCGGCATCGAGAAGGTGCTGCGCGACGCCGTGATCTTCATGCACATGGACGCCACGGTGGACATCTCGAAATTTAAGATCATCAAGAACATGTTCCCGCAGACCGCGGGAAAATACGCCGGGCCGGAGTGAGAACTAGCGCAGCGCGAAGCGGAAGCCGATCACCACGATCACCAGCCCGACGATCTGCGGGATGCTTGGCACCACGCCAAGCGCGAGATAGCCGATGATCATCGAGAATCCCGGCACCAGCGCCGGGAACGTCGCCGCGCGTCCGGCGCCGAGCAGGATCACCGCGCGCGCGAACAGATAGATCGGCAGCAGGCCGGCGAGGATGCCCTGCACCACGACCTGCAGGAGATTCTCGGCCAAGCCCATGCGCAGGATTCCGCCATAGCCGACCAACAGCGCGTGCAACGGCGCGAACACCACGACCGACAGCGCGCCGACGGCTGCGACGGCTCGCGTACCCGACACGCGCCAATAGCGCAGTAGGATTCCGAACGTCGCCCAGAACAGGCCGGCGGTGGCGAACAATAGGTCGCCGCCGACGCCGTGGCTGCCGATGGTGGTGATTGACTCGACGCCGAATACCAACAGGCCCGCGATGATCGTCGTGCCGCCGATGATGCGCTGCCCGGTCGGGCGTTCGCCCAGCACGAGCGTGGCGAGGATTAGCCCCGAAAGCGCCGCGCAGGCCGGCTGGATGGTGGTGCCGTGGCCGAGCGGCACCAGCATGAAGCCGGTATAGGCGATCATCGCCTGCGGCGGCCCCGAAAGCACGCTCATCACCAATCCGCGGCCCCAGCCGATGCCGCCGAGGTCGGTGATGCCGTCGCGCAGGACGAGCGGCATCAGCAGCAGGCCCGACCACAAGAAGCGGTGCAGGGCCAAATCGGCGGGCGAAAAGCCGATGGTGACGCCATGCTTGGCCGCGACAAAGCCCGCAGCCCAGCCGAGCGCGGCGCCGATGCCGCACAACACCCCGATCAGGATACCGGAAGGCCGTGCCGCCGCAGGTTGAGCCCGTAAGTCCACGGCGATGGCTCCGGCGCATGATCCCGAAAAGCATGTCCCGGACTTGATCCGGGATGGGACCCGTTTTCGGGATAGGTAGCGCAAGTGAACAGGGTGACTTGGGGGCGGCTGATACTCTAGGATCACGGCTCAAGTCCAATCGTGAAATCAAAAGCCTCACTTTATCGGGATGGAAAGCTCATGGCGAAGTCGCGCAAAGTCATCATTACCTGTGCCGTTACCGGCTCGATCCACACGCCCTCGATGTCGCCGCATATTCCGGTGACCGCTCAGCAGATTGCCGATGCCGCGATCGGGGCGGCCGAGGCGGGGGCGGCCATCGTCCATTTGCATGCGCGCAACCCGCAGGACGGCCGTCCCGACCAGTCGCCGGAGGCGTTCGCCCCCTTCCTCAAAGTGATCAAACAGCGCTCGAACGTGGTGGTGAACATCACCACCGGCGGCGCCCCGACCATGATGGTGGAAGAGCGGGTGCGCCCGGCGGCTACCTTCAAGCCGGAGGTAGCTTCGCTCAACATGGGCACGATGAATTTCGGGCTCTACCCGATGATCCCGCGCTACAAGGGTCACTTCAAATACGACTGGGAAGAGCCGTATCTGGAAGGATCGAAGAAGGGCATGTTTAAGAACACCTTCGCCGACATTGAATATATCCTCACCACCTGCGCTCAGAACAACACCCGCTTTGAGATCGAGTGCTATGATATCGGCCATCTCTACACGTTGAAGCATTTCCTCGACCGTGGCCTGGTCAAGCCGCCGCTGTTCGTGCAGTCGGTGTTCGGCATTCTCGGTGGCATCGGCGGCCACCCAGAAGACGTCATCATGATGAAGCGCACCGCCGACCGGCTGCTCGGGCCGGAGAATTATAGCTGGTCAGTGCTCGGTGCCGGCGCCAATCAGATGCGGATCGCGGCCCAGGCCGCGGCCATGGGCGGCAATGTGCGGGTCGGCATGGAGGATTCGCTCTGGATCGGCGCCGGCAAACCGGCCGAATCCAACGCCCAGCAAGTGACCAACGTGCGCAAGATCCTCGAAGGCCTCGGGCTGGAGATCGCATCGTCGGAAGAGGCGCGCGAAATCCTCTCGCTCAAGGGCGGCGATAAGGTCAATTTCTAGTTCGAGCGCGCCCCACCCGCTCATTCCCGCGTAAGCGGGAATCCAGTCTGGGTCTCCGCTATCGCGGGGACGAGCGGTGTGTCGGCGACTGAATTACCGTTGCTCTTGGCGCCACGAATCCGTCCTATAGCAATAGGAGATTCGCGCATGGCCTCGCTCGATAACATCAGCATCGTGATTTTGCTCGGCAGCCTGCTGGTGTTGGCCGGCATTTTGTCGAGCCTGGTCGCGTTGCGCTTCGGTGCACCGCTGCTGCTGGTGTTCCTGCTGCTCGGCATGCTGGCCGGCGAGGGCGGCCCGGGCGGCCTGAAATTCGACGACGTCGGCACCGCCTATGCCGTCGGCTCGATTGCGCTGGCGCTGATCCTGTTCGACGGCGGCCTGCGCACGCGCCTGGCCACCTTTCGCAACGTGCTGGCGCCGGCGGCGGCGCTGGCAACCGCCGGCGTCCTGATCACCACCTTGCTGACCGCACCGGTCGCCAAGCTGGCACTGGGTATCGGCTGGATGCAGGCCCTGCTGGTCGGCGCCGTGGTGGCTTCCACCGATGCGGCGGCGGTGTTCTTGCTGATCAATTCGCGTGGCCTGCGCCTGCGATCGCGCGTGCGCGCGACGCTGGAAGTCGAATCCGGAACCAACGATCCGTTCGCGGTCTTTCTCACCTTGCTGCTGGTGGAGTTTCTGCTGGCCGGTGACCAGTCTTGGTCGCATGTATTGGTGATCTTCCTGCGCGATACGGTGCTGGGCTGCATCATCGGCGTCGCCGGCGGACGGATCATCACGCTGGTGCTCAACCGTCTCGCCCTGCCGCAGGGCTTGCACGCGCCGTTCGTGGCGGTGAGCGCGCTGGTCGTATTCGCAGCCGCCAATACGGTGCATTCGTCCGGCTTCCTCGCGGTCTATCTCGCCGGACTCGTGGTGGGAAACCGGCAGACGCGCGCGCATAATTCCGTCGTCGTGTTTCTCGATGCCGTGACTTGGCTGGCGCAGATCGTGATGTTCGTGTTGCTCGGCCTGCTGGTGTGGCCGCACCGGCTGGCCGACAGCCTGGTCGGCGCGGTCGTGATCGCGGCGGTTTTGATGCTGGTGGCGCGGCCGGTCGCGGTGTTCCTGTGCCTGGCCCCATTCGGCTTCCCGTGGCGCGAGAAACTGTTCTTGTCATGGGTCGGCTTGCGCGGCGCGGTGGCGATTTTTCTCGCCTCGATACCGCTGCTGGTCGGTTTGCCGGCCGGTTATCTTTTCTTCGACGTGGCCTTCGTGGTCGTGCTGTCCTCCCTGCTGATCCAGGGCTGGACGGTGGCGTACGCCGCCCGCAAGCTCGACATCTCGTTCACGCGCAGCGATCCGCTGCCGCGCCGGGTCGAGCTTGATCTACCCGGCCAGCTGACGCGCGAAATCGTCGGCTATCCGGTGCCGGCCAACAGCCCGTTCCTGCGCCGCGGCCTGATCCCGAACTGGGCGCGCCCAACTTTGGTCGTGCGCGATGAGGGAATCCTCACGCCGGCGGAAGCCGAACCGGTGCGCGCGGGCGATTATGTCTATCTGCTGGCGCCGCCGGAGAAGGCGCAGGCGCTCGACCGCTTCTTCGTCAACATGCCGCCGCCGGCCTCGCCCGACCCTAGGCTGCTCGGCGATTTCTTCGTGTCCGGTGCCGCGACGCTCGGAGCACTGGCGGAAATTTACGGCTTGCAAGTCGCCGCCGACCATATGGAAGTGGCGCTGGCCGACTTCTTCACCGAGCAGCTCCGCCGTACGGCCAAGACCGGTGACATCGTTCGACTCGGCCCAATCGCGCTGCTGGCGCACAAAGTCGCCAATGGCCGCGTGACCATCGTCGGCTTACGGCTGGCCGAGCCGGAAGAGGCGGCCGACCTGGTCGGCCGGCTCAAGTCATGGTGGACGCGATTGCAGAAGTGGATCGGCTAAATCACTAGCTTACCGCTGGCGGCCCGCTAGCATGGTCCCGTTTTGGATGGCCCAGGTGCCGCCGAACAACACCGCGGTCCAGAACAGATCGCCCGCCATCGTATTCTGTAGGAACGGAAGTGCGGCGACGTAGCACTGGGTCAGGCCGGCGAAGTCGAGGCTATACATGCCGCTGAAAGCCCAGACCGCGAAATTCGAAATGGCGAAGAAGGCGAGCGAGCAGGGCACAATCACGGCAGCCGTTACCGCTATGCCAGGCCAGCGCCGCGACACGATGCCGACAAGAGCGGGCAGCGAAATCGCCACGGTGACGATGAGGGAAATTCGCCAATCGTCAGCTCCGAGTGCCAGGGCGCTAAGCACCATAGCGGTGACCGGCACCACCGGTGCGAAAGCCGGGACGCGCAACATGCGGCCGGCGAACAGCGCGCTAGCCGCGATCGGCAGGAAACCCGGGGCATGCGGCACCAGCCTCGCCACCACGTCTAACCCGATAAGGAATGCCACCAGGGCCAGATCCATCCACTGGTCGGCGCGGTTTTTATTGGTTTGCATCGGGGTCAGGTCCTTATGCGGTTCGCAATTTGTCCCTGTATAGCACAGGGGACGCCAAGATTCTATCGCCCGAATTGGCCCTTTAGTCAGGATGGCTATCGACCCAGCCGGCGATGATTCCAGCGAGTGCATCGAGCCCGTCGGTGAGTGCCGCCGGCCCCGGCTGCAGGATCAGCGTCGATTTGATCTCGCGTAGCCAGCCGGTGGCGACCGCCGGAACATGGGCAAAGCCGGGCCGGGTCGCGACCTTGGCAGGCACGAATTTCTTGCCGCACCAGGACCCGATGATGATGTCGGGCCGAGCGGCAATCACGTCGGCGACTGACACGATGCGGCCCTTGGCATTCTTACGCACTGCGAGCTGCGGGAACGCCTCGATGCCGCCGGCCGCCTCGATCAGCTCGGAAACCCAGCCGAGGCCGCTGATCATCGGATCGTCCCATTCCTCGAAATAGACCCGCGGCCGGCGCGGCAGGCGCAAGGCACGCTCGTGCACGGCATCGACGCGCGCAGCGAGCCGGCGGGCCAGTGCATCCGCTTTGTCCGGGCTGCCTACCAGCGCGCCGAGCGTGCGGATCATGTCGAAAATGCCGGCGACGTCGCGTTGGTTGAAGGCGTGGACCGCGACATTGGCGCGGATCAAGTCGGTTGCGATGTCGGCCTGCAGATCGGAGAAGGCCAGCACCAGGTCGGGATTGAGCGCGAGGATCTTTGGCACGTCGGCGGAGATGAAGGCCGAGACGCGCGGCTTTTCCTTGCGCACTTGCGGCGGCCGCACCGCATAGCCGGACACGCCGACGATGCGGCGGTCCTCGCCGAGGAGATAGAGCGTCTCCACGGTTTCTTCGGTCAGGCAGACGATGCGCTCGGGCGGGAACATGGCGCCAGCATACACCGTTCAGGCGGACAGCAATTCCATTCCGCCGGTTGCCACCACCTTGCCGCCGTCCAGCCGCACCACGCGGCTGGCGATGCGCTTCACTTCCGCCGCGTCGTGGCTGACATAGATCATCGGCACCTTCGCGTCGTCGCGCAGCCGCTCCAGGTAGGGCAGGATGTCTGCTTTGCGCGCTTCATCGAGCGAGGCGAGCGGCTCATCGAGCAGCAGCAGGCGCGGGCGCATCAGCAGCGCGCGGCCGACCGCTACCCGCTGCCGCTCGCCGCCCGAGAGCTTGCCGGGCCGACGGTCAAGCAGATGGTCGATGTTGAGCAGTTCGACCACGTGCGCAAACGCCGCCGGGTCGGCCGCATGGCCGCCCATCCAGCGGCCGTAGTCGAGATTGTGCTTAACCGACAGATGCGGAAACAGCCGGCCTTCCTGGAACACATAGCCGATGCGCCGGCGCCAGACGGCCAAGTCGATGCGCGCGTCGTCGTCGAACAGCACCTTGCCGTCGAGCACGATGCGGCCGCGGTCGGCCTTGAGCAGCCCGGCGATCATGTTGATGACGGTGGTCTTGCCGGCGCCCGACGGTCCGAACAGGACGGTGGCGCCGGTTTCGCTGGCGAACTTCGCCGTTACCGCGAAATCGCCAAGTTTTTTTTCCACGTCGACCGTGAGCATAGTTCAGGCCCCGTGCAATCGCGCGCTGGCGCGGCGGGCCAGCCATTCCGACGCGATCAATGCGGCGAGCGAAATGATCACAGCGACGATCACTAGCGATAGTGCGACGGCATCGCCGCCCGGCACCTGCGTGAGCGTGTAGATCGCCGCCGAGATGGTCTGCGTTTCGCCCGGGATATTCGAGACGAATGTAATCGTGGCGCCGAATTCGCCGAGTGCGCGGGCGAAGGCGAGCATCATGCCGGCGATGATACCGGGCAGCGCCAGCGGCAGCGTGACCGTGAGGAACAACCAAATGTGGTTGGCACCTAGCGTCGCTGCGGCGTCTTCCAGCCGGCGGTCAATCGCCTCGATCGAGAGCCGGATCGCGCGCACCATCAACGGAAACGCCATGATACCGCAGGCAAGCGCAGCGCCGGTCCAGCGGAACGAGAACACAATGCCGAAATGATCGGCGAGAAACGCACCGACCGGCGCCTTGCGGCCAAATGTGATCAGCAGCAGATAGCCGGTCACTACCGGCGGCAGCACCAGCGGCAGGTGGACGAGTGCGTTGAGCAGCGACTTGCCCCAGAACGATTTGCGCGCCAGTACGTAAGCGATGGCGATGCCGAATGGCAGCGCCACTACGGTCGAGACTAGCGCGATCCGCAGGGAAAGCGCGACGGCGGTCCATTCCTGGGGGGAAAGTTCGATCACGCGAGCGCTACGACACTGACCGGATCAAGAAGCTGAATCCGTAACGCTCGAAAATGACCTTGGCCGCGCCCGAGCGTAGGAAATTGAGATAGCGCGCGATGGCAGCATTACTGCTCACCGCCGTCGCCGCCACTAGATAGGTGACCGGCGGATAAGACTCGTCCGGAAATACGCCGATGATCTTTACCTTCGGTTCAACCTTGGCGTCGGTCTCATAGACGATGCCGATCTCCGTTTCGCCGCGCGCCACGAAGGCGAGCGTTGCCCGCACATTCTCGGCCATCGCGAGTTTCGGCTCTGCCGCCGCCCAGGCGCCGAGCAATTCGAGCGCCGCCTTGGCATAGGTGCCGGCCGGCACCGCTTTCACGTCGGCCACCGCGATGCGGCCATCGCCGGCGAGCTTGGCGATGTCGAAACCTTTGCCAATCGCTACATGATCGAGCTTGGATTCCTTGAGCGCGATCAGCACCAGTCTGTTGCCCAGAAGATTCACCCGGCTATCCGGCTTGATCAGTCTGTGCTCGGCGGCGTAATCCATCCAGCGCCGGTCGGCGGAAATGAACACGTCGGCGGGCGCGCCTTGCTCGATCTGCTTCACTAGAGCGGAACTGGCGGCATAGCTCGCCACCACTTTGATGCCGGTGGCCTTGCTGAAGGCCGCATCGGTGTCGTCGAATGCGTTTTTCAGCGAGGCGGCGGCGAACACGGTGATGGATTCCTGCGCGGCGGCCGTCGGCGGCGCGCCGGTGAGGGCGCCAAATAGACCGAGAATGGCAAGAACCCGTGCGAACATGGCGGTTCTCCGCAGGCGCCGAAGTGGCGCCGGGCTGGCATCGGCTCGGGGTTGAATGCGACCGCTCGTCGGAACCGCCGTTCCGGCTTTCGCGGCGCACGCACGGTGCACCGCAGGTCCGACTAAGCCTAGCAAGTCTCGTCGGCCAAGGTAAAGTCCAATCCGGCAGGACGAGGAAACGACAATGGCAGACGCAGCGCCCATCGAAGGCGAGTTCGACTATATCGTGGTGGGCGCGGGCTCGGCCGGTTGCGTGCTGGCCAATCGCCTGTCAGCCGATCCGAAAAACCGCGTGCTGCTGCTGGAAGCCGGCGGAAACGACAACTGGATCTGGTTCCACATTCCGGTCGGCTACCTGTTCGCGATCGGTAATCCGCGCTCGGACTGGATGTTGATGACCGAGCCGGAGCAAGGCCTCAACGGCCGCAGCCTGAATTATCCGCGCGGCAAGGTGATTGGCGGCTCCTCGGCCATCAACGCCATGGTCTATATGCGCGGGCAGGCCGGCGACTATGATCACTGGCGCCAGCTCGGGTTGCCCGGCTGGTCGTGGGACGACGTGCTGCCGTATTTCAAGAAGCACGAAGACAATTTTCTCGGGGCGAGCGAGCACCACGGCATCGGCGGCGAATGGCGCGTCGAATTTCCCCGCATTCGCTGGGACATCATCGACGTCTGGCGCGAGGCGGCGAAGCAATACGGCATTCCGCCGGTGAAGGACTTCAACACCGGCGACAACGAGGGCTCCTGCTATTTCCACGTCAACCAGAAGCGTGGGCGGCGCTGGTCGGCGGCGCGCGGGTTTCTCAAGCCGATCTTACACCGGCAAAACTTGCGGCTGGAAACAGGTTGCCTGGTCGAAGGCCTGACGTTCGACGGCAAGCGCGCCGCCGGCGTGCGCTGGCGGCAGGATGGCGTTGCGCGCTCGGCCCGTTGCCGCGGCGAAATTATCATGGCGGCCGGCTCGATCGGCTCGCCGCAAATCATGATGCTGTCGGGCGTGGGACCTGCGGCGCAGCTTGCGCAGTTCAGCATTCCCGTGCTGCTCGACAAACCGGGCGTCGGCGCCAACCTGCACGACCATCTGCAACTGCGGATGATCTACAAAGTGACTGGCATCAGGACGCTGAACGAAATGTATTCGTCGCTGCTGGCGCGAGCATGGATGGGCGTCGAATATGCCTTGTTCCGGCGCGGGCCTTTGACCATGGCACCGTCGCAGCTCGGCGCCTTCACCAAATCCGATCCCACGTTGGATCGCGCCAATCTGCAGTATCATATCCAGCCGCTGTCGCTCGACAAGTTCGGCGATCCGCTGCATCCGTTTCCGGCCTTTACGATCAGCGTCACCAATGTGCAGCCATCGAGCCGCGGCGCGCTCACGCTCAAGTCTGCCGATCCGGCGCAGCCGCCGGCCATCGCGCCGAATTATCTGTCGACGCCAGAAGACCGCCGCGTCGCCGCCGATTCGATCCGCGTGACCCGCAGAATCGTGGCGCAGCCGGCGCTACGGCCATATTCGCCGGTCGAATATCTCCCGGGCCCGCAGGTGCGCGACGACGACGAGGCCGCGCTGGTCAAGGCGGCAGGCGACATTGGCACGACGATCTTCCACCCAGTGGGCACCGCGCGCATGGGCCGCGCCGACGATGCGCGCGCGGTGGTCGATGCCCGCCTGCGCGTGATCGGCATCGAACGCCTGCGTGTGGCGGATGCCTCGGTGATGCCGTCGATCACGTCCGGCAATACCAATTCGCCGACCATGATGATCGCGGAAAAGGGCGCGGCGATGATTCTGGAGGACGCAAAGGGCTAAGGCAGCGCCTTCAAGTACCTGATCGGCCGGCCGGGTGCGATCGCCTGCGCGGCCGCGACGATAGCGTTGGCGTCGATGCCGTAGTGCCAGTAGAGCTCGGCGAGCGATCCGGTCTGGCCGAAATGCTCGACGCCGAGTGGGCGCGTGCGGTGGCCGGCGATTGCGCCAAGCCAGGCCAGTGTCGCCGGGTGGCCGTCAAGCACGCTGACGATACCGCAATGCGCCGGCACGTCCGCCAATAGCCGCTCGATATGCGAGCGCGCATGCACCAGGCCGCGCTCGCGCGCGCGCTGCGCGGCTGTCCAGCCGGCATTGAGCCGGTCGGCCGACGTGACGGCGAGCAAACCGACGTCGCGTCGGTCCTCCGCCATCAGGCCGACGGCGGCGATCGCTTCCGGCGCCACCGCGCCGCTGAAGGCCACCATCACTTGCGCGTTCGGCCCCGGTTTGCGCAGCCAATAGGCGCCGTCGACGATCTGCTGCGCCAGCTCCGGCGTCATAGTGCGCACGATCTGCTCGACCGGCCGCGTCGACAGCCGCAGATAGACCGAGCCGCCGGTCTCATCGCGCAGCCAATTGCGTTCCGACGGGCTCGCGTCGCCATCCTTCTGGATATAGGCGAAGGCCCAGCGCAGGATCACCGCCAGTTCATCGACATAGGCCGGCTCGAACGCCGCCAGGCCGTCCTGCGCCAGCCCGATCAGCGGCTCGGCGATGGATTGGTGCGCGCCACCTTCGCCCGCCAGCGTGATGCCCGACGGCGTCGCGACCAGAATGAAGCGTGCATCTTGGTAGCAGGCGTAATTGAGCGCATCGAGCCCACGCGCGATGAAAGGGTCGTACAGCGTGCCGATCGGCAGTAAGCGTTCGCCGTTGATCGAATGCGACAGGCCGAGTGCCGAGAGCAGCACGAACAGGTTGTTCTCGGCGATGCCGAGCTCGATGTGCTGGCCCTTGGGCGAGAATTCCCAATTGAACGTGGACGGGATGCGTTCGCTCTTGAAGGTGTCGTCCATCGCCTCGTGCGCGAACAAGCCGCGGCGATTGACCCAGGCGCCGAGATTGGTCGAGACGGTCACGTCCGGCGAAGTGGTGACGATGCGCTGTGCAAAGGCACTATCGCCACGGCCGATCTCGTTGAGGATCGCGCCGAAGCCGGTTTGCGTCGCCATCGTGGGCTGACTGATGACCGCGAGATTGTCTGGCACGTCGATCGCCGGTGCGCTGAGTCGGCGCATCTTGCCGGCGGCAAACGGCACGCGGTCGAGGAAGCTCTGCAATTTCTCCGCCGGCAGCGACAGGCCTTCGAACTTGTCCCATTCGTGGCCGGGACGCACCGCCATCGTCTTGCGGAACACTTCCATCTGCGCCGGTGTCATCAGACCGGCGTGATTGTCTTTGTGGCCGGCAAACGGCAGGCCAAAGCCCTTGACCGTGTAGCAGATGAAGCAGGTCGGCTTGTCGCTGGTAGCTGCATGGAAAGCCTCGAGCACCGACGGCAGGTCATGCCCGCCGAGATTGTTCATCAACGCCGCGAGCTCGTCATCGCTGCGTTTCTCGATCAACCGGCTGACGTCGCCCTGGTCGCCGATCTCGTCATTGAGCCGCTTGCGCCAGGCGGCGCCGCCGGCAAACACCAGCGGCGAGTAGAGCGGGTTGGGACAATTGTCGATCCACTGCCGTAACTTTTCGCCGCCGAGCTCCTTAAACGCGGCCTGCTGCAGCGAGCCGTATTTCACGATCACCACATCCCAGCCGAAATTCTTGAACAGTTGCTCGTAGCGCTCCCACAGTCCTTCGCGCACGACGGCGTCGAGACTCTGCCGGTTGTAGTCGATGATCCACCAGCAATTGTGCAGGCCCTGTTTCCAGCCTTCCAGCAGCGCTTCGAAGATGTTGCCCTCATCGAGTTCGGCGTCACCGACCAGCGCGACCATGCGCCCTTCGGGCCGGCTCAAACCCCAGCCATGCGCGCGCACGTAATCCTGCGTGAGCGAGGAGAACAGCGTCTGCGCCACGCCCAGGCCGACCGAACCGGTGGAGAAATCGACGTCGTCGGAATCCTTGGTGCGCGAGGGATAGCTCTGCGCGCCCTTGTAGCCGCGGAATGTTTCGAGCCGTTCGCGCGTCTGCTTACCGAGCAGGTACTGGATGGCGTGGAAGATCGGTGAGGCATGCGGCTTCACCGCCACGCGGTCTTGCGGGCGCAGCACGTCGAGATAGAGCGCGGTCATGATGGTGGCGAGCGATGAGGAAGAAGCCTGATGGCCGCCGACCTTCAACCCGTCGCTATTCTCGCGCAGATGATTGGCGTTATGGATGGTCCAGCTCGCGAGCCAGAGAATCTTCTTTTCCAGTTCGCGTAAGGTTTCGATGTCATCGGCCATGCCGGCAGTCTAGCGCGATCGGCGCGCGCGAGGAACTTGATTGGCCGAGTAGCGAACAGGCTTGATCAGCGGCCGTCGTTGAGCTTGGCGGCCGGCGCGTCGATCACGTTCTTGCAGGCCGGCGGCAGGTCGGCGAGCGTCAGCGGTTTGGGCGGGACTTTCGGCGGTGGACTCGGCTTCGGGTGTAGAACCGCATCTTTGAACCAGAAGTCGAGCGACTTGTCGCAGCCGTCGCCCACCGGGACCGGCGGCTGAGCGCGGCAATTCGGCGAATCGGCCGGACATTTCAGTCGAACATGGATGTGGTCGTCGTGACCGTACCAGGGCCGCACCTTGGCCATCCAGCCGTCATGTTTTTTGTCCTCGACGCGGCACAGTTCCTTCTTGATCGCGGCATTGACCAGCACGCGCTCGACCTCGGGCTGCTGCGCCGCGGTGCGTATGAAGGCGACGTCGGCTGGCGTCCAGGTTTCCGGATTGACGCGCAGTTTGTCGGCGGCGACAAGATTGCTAGCCGAAATGTCCTCGCGCTCTTTCTTGCTGAGTTCGTGGTTCGGCATTGGCATGAACCAGATGTCCACGTCGAGGCCGATCTGGTGACTCAAATGGCCGAACGGCAGCGGGCCGCCGCGCGGCTGCGCCATGTCGCCCACCAGGATGCCCTTCCAGCCAGTCGCCTTGGCGGCCAGCGGCGCGAATCGCTCCAGGAATTTGACCAATTCTGGATGGCCCCAATTGCGATTGCGCGACAGCCGCATCACCTGCCAATACGGGCCGTCGACCGGCAGTTCGACGCCGCCTTGCAGACAGCCACGCGGGTAGTAGCCGATGGCCATCGCGTGGCCGAGGCTCGGCAGCTTCGCGGCTGAGAACAATAGCTTGGCCGGTAATTTTTTCTCTGTGATCGCGGGCTTTGCCGACGGCATCGGCGCCGGTACGGTGACGGCGGGCGCCGGCGTCGCCGGGCTCGGCGTTTGCGCGAGGCTACTGCCGGCGAGAGGTCCGGCGAATGCGAGCGACAATCCGAATAGGGCAATGCTGCGGGCGGTCATGATGCTTCCGATTTAGCGATTCTGCCTTCGACTGTCAGGTTAAATGCGGGAAAATAACGGCGAGGGCCGGGAGGTAACCAAAACCACGGGATTTATAGCCAAAGTTCAAGAATTCTTGCCAAGATGACGCCGCAACTCGCCTCCGGGAGAGCTCGCGATGCCGCGTCTTGCCGTTACCCTTGCCGCTATTGCCGTCCTGCTCGGCGGCCTCGAACCCGCGCAAGCGGGCATCGTCGTGACCGTGGACAAATCGGCACAGCTTCTGTCGGTCGTGGTTGACGGCGCGCCCCGCTATCAATGGCCAGTGTCCACCGCGCGCATCGGTTATCGCACGCCGAACGGCAGCTATCGGCCGCAGTGGCTGGCGCGCAAATGGTTTTCGCGTAAATACGACTGGTCGCCGATGCCCTATTCGATTTTCTTCAACGAAGGCTACGCCATCCACGGCAGCTACGAGATCTCGCATCTCGGCCGACCGGCCTCGCATGGTTGCATCCGCCTGCATCCGCAAAACGCCGCGCTGCTGTTCGCGCTGGTGAAGGAGCGCCTGGACGACACGCGGATCGTTGTCACCGGCGACCGCCCCGATCGCGAGGTGAGGGCCAAGCGTGCGCCGCACCGGCCCGCCGCAACCCGACCTGCGCGCCGCGGCCTCGACGACAGCTTCAACGCGGCGCCGGACGCGACTGAACCCGACCTCGCGCGCCAGCGCTGGGAGAATAGGCAGTAGCGATATGCCAACTATCATCGCCCGCCAACGGGTCCGCGCAAAGTGCGGTCCGATGATAGGCTCCGGCGGGCGCTCCAGTACGCCGTGATCCAACAATATAACCGAGGCGTTCGCGTTTAATGGGTCCCCGCTTTCACGGGGACGACCGGAGAGGTTGGCGCTCGGCTAAACATCCACCTTCAGCGCCGCGATGAACGCTTCCTGCGGAATATCGACCTTGCCGAATTGCCGCATGCGTTTCTTACCTTCCTTCTGCTTGTCCAGCAGCTTGCGCTTTCTTGTGGCGTCGCCGCCGTAGCATTTGGCGGTGACGTCCTTGCGGAAGGCGCGCACGGTCTCGCGCGCGATGATCTTGCCGCCGATCGCCGCCTGGATCGGCACCTGGAACATGTGCGGCGGGATCAGCTCCTTCAGCTTCTCGGCCATGGCGCGGCCGCGGCTCTCGGCGCGGGTGCGGTGCACCAGCATGGAGAGCGCGTCGACCGCTTCGCCGTTGACCAGCATCTGCAGCTTGACCAGATCGGCTTCCTTGTAGTCGGTGAGGTGATAGTCGAACGACGCGTAGCCGCGCGACACCGATTTCAGCCGGTCGTAGAAATCGAACACCACTTCGTTGAGCGGCAGGTCGTATTTCACCATGGCGCGGTTGCCCACGTAAGTGAGCTCTTTCTGCGCGCCACGGCGGTCCTGGCAAAGCTTGAGCACCGAGCCGAGATATTCATCCGGCGTCAAAATGGTTGCCTCGATCCACGGCTCGTGCATTTCCAGGATCTGCGTCGGGTCCGGCATGTCGACCGGATTGTGAATCTCGAGCTCGCGGCCGTCGCGCAGCTTCAACTTGTAGATCACCGAGGGCGCGGTTGCGATCAGGTCGAGGTTGAACTCGCGCGACAGCCGCTCCTGGATGATCTCCAGATGCAGCAGGCCAAGGAAGCCGCAGCGGAAGCCGAAGCCGAGCGCGGCCGAGGTCTCCATTTCGTAAGAGAAGCTGGCGTCGTTGAGCCGCAGCTTGCCCATGGCGGCGCGCAGGTCCTCGAAATTGGCGGCATCGACCGGAAACAGTCCGCAGAACACCACCGGGATCGCCGGCCGGAAGCCGGGCAGCATCTCGGTGACCGGCTTGCGGTCATCGGTGATGGTGTCGCCCACGCGGGTGTCTGCCACCTCCTTGATCGATGCGGTGATAGCGCCGATCTCGCCCGGCCCTAGTTCGTCGACCGGCGTCAGCTTGGGCAGGAACACGCCAGTGCGGTCGACGTCGTGGGCGGAGTTGGTGCCCATCATGCGGATCCGCTGGCCCTTTTTCAAAACGCCGTCGACGATGCGCACTAGCACGACCACGCCGAGATAGGCGTCGTACCAGCTGTCGACCAGCAGCGCCTTGAGCGGCGCGTCGCGGTCGCCCTTGGGTGGCGGCAGGCGGGTGACGATCGCTTCGAGCACCTCGGGAACGTTTTGTCCGGTCTTGGCCGAGATCATGATTGCATTCGAGGCGTCGAGCCCGATCACGTCCTCGATCTGCTTTTTGACCGCTTCGGGCTCCGCCGCCGGCAGGTCGACCTTGTTGAGCACCGGCACGATTTCGTGACCGGCGTCGATGGCGTGATAGACATTGGCGAGTGTCTGCGCCTCGACGCCTTGGCTGGCGTCCACCACCAGCAGCGAGCCTTCGCAGGCGGCGAGCGAGCGGTTGACCTCGTAGGCGAAGTCGACGTGGCCGGGGGTGTCGATCAAGTTGAGCACATAGTCCTTGCCGTCGCGCGCCTTGTAATTGAGCCGCACGGTCTGCGCTTTGATCGTGATTCCGCGCTCGCGCTCGATATCCATGGAATCGAGCACCTGCTCCTTCATCTCGCGCAATTCGAGCCCGCCGGTGAGCTGGATCAGCCGGTCGGCCAGCGTGGATTTGCCGTGGTCGATATGCGCGACGATGGAGAAATTGCGGATATGCTGAATCGGGACCGAAGTCATGGCGGCGAGATAACACCCAGGGTCTGGTCCTACAAGCGGAGCGGGCTTTGGCACAGCCGGAAATCCGCTCATTCCCGCGGAAGCGGGAATCCAGCCTAAACTTGCTGATCCCGCCCGGTTGCTTTAGCTGGGTCCCCGCTTCCGCGGGGACGAGCGGATTGGAAACAAACGGCCCATGCCCATGCTTGCGCCCATGAACACCATGCGCGGCGCGCTGATCGATCCGGCGCGGCGCGAGCGCGCGGTGCTGGTCTCGCTCGCGGCCTATCTGGCGCTGTGGACGATCTACGGCACCATCGCCAAAAGCAGCCAGGGCCTGCACCCCGACATGACCGAGCTGATCGCGTGGTCGCGCGATCTGGCTTGGGGCTACAAGCATCCGCCGCTCGCGGCGCTGATCGTGCGGCTGTGGTTCAGCCTGTTTCCGGTCGCCGAGTGGTCTTATTACCTGTTGGCGATGCTAATGCCGACGCTCGCGCTGTGGATCGTGTGGCGGCTGTCGGCGGATTATTTCGACATCGAGAAGCGCGTCGTCGGATTGGCGCTGCTCATGCTCGTTCCATTTTTCAATTTCCACGCCCTGAAGTTCAACGTGAACACGGTACTCATCCCGGCCTGGGCGGCGACCACGTTGTGGTTTTTGCGCTCGTACAAGACGCGTAGTCCCGTTTATGCTGCGCTCGCCGGCGTCGGCGCCGCGGCCTGCATACTGGGCAAATACTGGTCGGTGTTCCTGCTCGCCGGCCTGGTCCTCGCCACGCTGATCGACAAACGGCGCGCCGGCTATTTCCGCTCCGCCGCGCCCTGGATCACCGTTGCGGTGGGCCTCATCGTGATCGCGCCACACCTGCTTTGGCTTTATCGCAGCGACTTCGCGCCGTTCGGCTACGCCATGAGCGTTCACGGCGACAAATCGTTCGCCTCGGCCGCCTATAGCGTGCTCGGCTATCTCGCCGGCTCACTCGGCTACGTCGCGATCCCGGTTATCGTCGTGCTGGCCGCAGCGCAGCCGAGCCGCGCGACGATCGCCGATATGATGTGGCCTGGCGACACCGACCGCCGGCTGGCGGCGGCCGCGTTCTGGGCGCCGCTGCTGCTTCCCGCCGCCGGCGCGCTGGCGAGCGGCACCGCGATCACCTCGCTGTGGTCGATGCCGGCCTGGACCTTGTTGCCGGTGCTGTTGCTGTCGCCGCCGGCGGTGACGTTGCGCGAAATCGACACGCGCCGCATCCTCGCCGCCGCGATTGCGATCCCGTTGTTGATGGTCATCGCTTCACCTATGATTGCGGTCGTCGCGCAGCGGAACGGTCCTAATCCGGCCAGTGCGCAATTGGATCTCCTCGCTGCGCAAGTCGAGCGCGTCTGGCATGAGATAACACCGCAGCCATTGCGCTATGTCGGCGGCGAGGCCGATCTCGCCTTTGGCATCATCGCTTACGCGAGCGAGCGCCCGCGCGCGCTGACTAATATGCCACAGCCGGTCGCGGCCGAGCTGGCACGTAGCGGAATGGTTTTGGTGTGTTTCGCCGAAGACGCCGGTTGCAGCAGCAAGGCCAGCGCGCAGGCCGCGACGGGCCACCGCATCGAAAGCGAGATCGTGCGCAATTATCTTAGCTTTGCGGGCAAGCCGCAGCGCTACACGATCCTGATCGTGCCGCCGCGGCCGTGACGGCCGCCATGGCGTCAACAGCCCTCCGGGACGATGAAAGTGTAGGCGTAGGTATTGCGGGCGTCCGACCACGCGTGGCGATAAGGCTGCGACACAAACATCGGGGTGGAACGGCAGGAGAACTCGTTCGCAAACAATTTCGTCACTTCATCCGCGTCATCGCCGACGACGGTGACGCCCTGCTGATGGATCCGGTCCCGATCGATCCACTGCGCATGGTGAAGATAGTCCGCCAGCGAAACACCAATCACATCGTGGCCCTCGTCGCGGAAATAGAATACGACGGTGAATGCCGAGTCCTTAAAACCCATGATATAGGCCGGGCCGTCAAAACGACGAAGACGATAAGAGTTGCGCGGCATGCGAGCGCGCGGCCTACAACAACGAGAGCCGCAGCTGAGGTGCGGCCCCGGTTTCCCGCGCGATGTTACGTCCGATCAGTAGCGGTAGTGATCCGACTTGAACGGCCCCTCTTGCGGCACGCCAATATAGGCCGACTGCTTGTCGGAGAGCTTGGTCAGCTTGACGCCGATCTTGTTGAGATGCAGCCGCGCCACCTTCTCGTCGAGATGCTTGGGCAGCGTGTAGACCTGGTTCTGGTACTTGCCGGGATTGGTCCACAATTCGATCTGCGCCAGCGTCTGGTTGGTGAACGACGACGACATCACGAAGCTCGGATGCCCCATGGCGTTGCCGAGGTTCACCAGGCGGCCTTCCGACAGCAGGATGATGCGCTTGCCATCGGCGAATTCGACCTCGTCCACCTGCGGCTTGATGTTGTGCCATTTCAGATTGCGCAATGATGCGATCTGAATCTCGCTGTCGAAGTGACCGATATTGCAGACGATGGCGCGGTGCTTCATCTTGCGCATGTGCTCGATGGTGATCACGTCCACATTGCCGGTGGCGGTGACGAAGATGTCGGCGCGCGGCGCCGCCTCATCCATTGTAACGACCTCATAGCCTTCCATCGCCGCCTGAAGCGCGCAGATCGGATCTACTTCCGACACCATGACGCGGCATCCGGCTTGGCGCAGCGAGGCAGCCGAGCCCTTGCCGACGTCGCCGAAGCCGGCGACCATCGCTACCTTGCCGGCCATCATCACGTCGGTGCCGCGGCGGATGCCGTCCACCAGCGACTCGCGGCAGCCGTAGAGATTGTCGAATTTCGATTTGGTGACGCTGTCGTTGACGTTGATCGCCGGGAACAGCAGGCGGCCTTCCTTGGCCATCTGATAGAGCCGGTGCACGCCGGTGGTGGTCTCCTCGGTGACACCGCGCACTTGCTTGGCGAGCTTTGCGTACCAGCCGGGCTGCTCCTTGATCCGCTTCTTGATGGCGGCGAATAGCACTTCCTCTTCCTCGTTGCCGGGATGATTGAGCACCGCCGCATTGCTCTCCGCCTGCAGGCCGCGGTGCAAAAGCAACGTGGCGTCGCCGCCGTCGTCGAGGATCATGTTCGGGAAGCCGCCGTCATGCCATTCGAAGATGCGGTGGGTGTAATCCCAATAGTCGACTAGGCTCTCGCCCTTGACAGCGAACACCGGCACGCCGGCTTGCGCGATCGCCGCGGCGGCGTGGTCCTGCGTCGAATAGATATTGCACGACGCCCAGCGCACATCAGCGCCCAGATGCGTGAGCGTCTCGATCAGCACCGCGGTCTGGATGGTCATGTGCAGCGAGCCGGCGATGCGGGCGCCGCGCAGCGGCTGCCCGGGCCCATATTCCTCGCGCGTCGCCATCAGGCCAGGCATTTCGGTCTCGGCGATGGCGATCTCATTGCGGCCCCAGGCCGCGAGCGCGATGTCCTTGACGACGTAGTCGCCGGCTTTGGCTTTCGGCTTGGCGGAAGCGGTCATGACGGTCCTGTGCAGCATGCGTGAAAACGCTGGTTTGTCGACCCGAGCCTATAACAGGCCGCCGCTGAGGCCGCAACGCATATATAAAGATTTCTTTATGTCGATTTGGGCTGCCCAATAGGGCGCCCGTATTTATCTTTCGCCTACATCTTGGTCTTTCGGCGCGGCCGGCGTGTTGGCTTTCACCACGCTCGCTTTGGCCAGGGCGGCGCCGACCTGCTGCATCCGCTGTTGATGAGATCTACGGCGGCGAGCGGCTGCAGCACCAGGCGGCAAACCGGGTAGCGCCGGCCGGTGGCC
>DATISB010000123.1:0-13968 GCA_035469145.1 Pseudolabrys sp. | reverse complement strand
CCGAGCCGCAGCGGCACCTTACTGCAACCGAGACCGCCGGACACGATCATGTGGCGGCCCTGCTCCACGATGTGGCCATAGGCGAAGCGCGCGCCATATTCCGACGGCCTCCATAGCGGCGGCATGAACGGCAACATGATCTGTCCGCCATGATTGTGGCCGGCCAGCGCCAAGGCAACGCGCGGCGGCACATCTGTGAAAATATCAGGCTCATGCGCCAGCAGGATCACCGGGTCGTCGGTGGTGACGCGCGAGAGCATGCCAGGCAGGTCGTCTTCGCCGCGGAACCGGCTCGGCCCGAGCCAGTGCGCGATTTGATCGCCGAGCCCAGCCAGCCAGAAGCGGCGGCCGCGACACCCGCTTGGTGACGAAACGATGCGTGGCGAAATAGTTGCCCAGGATCACGATCAGGTCGGAGCCAAGCGCATTGGCGGCATCGACTACCTGACGCACGCGCTCTAACCCCCCATATTGGGGCCTCCGGCATGCAGGTCGGCGACGACGGTGATGCTGAGCCGATGCGTATCGGGCCAGCCTGGTAGCACCGGCCGATAGTCGGTGATGATGAGGTCGTTGGCGGCTTCCGCCGCCGCATAGGCCGCCGTGCTCGGCATGACCAGGCCGGCAACGCCGGTCAATCTGAGCCCAGCCTTGAGTAGGCCGCGGCGAGTGACCCCGGCCCGCGTTAGCAGCGGTACGAATTGGCTGGGTGCGCCGATGATCATGCGGGAGAGTTAACCGCGAAGCTGTGCTGCTAAAATGGAGGCGTGCTCAGAGTTTGCGGGAATACTTAATGGGCGTCGGTGATCGCCGGCCGCGGCGTTGGCAGCGGCACATGGTTGCCGGCGATTTGCGCGCTGGCGACTTCGGTCGGGGCTGGCTGCTCGCGCACGTCCCATTGGCAAATGCGGTAACCCTGCCGGCGCTCGGCGAGATCGAGATGGATGTGGCCCTCGTGATGGCCGTCGGCGCCGGGCCCGAGCACCGTGGTGAAGCGCTGGCAGGCGCTCGTGCGCAGACCCTCGCGTAAATCTTTTGCGACCGTCACGTCGGTCAAGCCGATCACGCGGCCGTCGGCGAGCGAAAACGAACGCACGTCGATGGCATCGCCCGTGCCGTGCTCGCTGACTCTCGCGCCGAACACCCGGTTACGGCCGCGGCATTCGAAGTCGTCATAATTATCGATACTGCGCAGGACGGCGCCGATCGCGCTCAGGCGCGGCGCCGCTTCATCGCGGATCCAGGCGGCGAGCGATTCCGCCATTTCACAGCGCAGTACCGGCGAAGGCTTCACCTCGATGCGCGTGCGGTCGGATAGCCACACCGCGTCGAGCTGCACCATGTCGCGACCGCCGCAGGCGCCGGGTCCGATCAGGCGCGGCATCGGCTCGACGGCGGCGATTTTATCGAGCCGCATGCGGCAATCGGAGAGCTGGCTAGTAACATCGGCGGAATTGAAGTCGGGGCCGGCGGCCTCGCGGAACGTCAGCGGCTCCACCCAGACCAGCGGGCGCGGACGCGGCAGCGGCACGTCCTCGGCGGCAGCGAGGTCGCAGCCGAAAGCAGCGAGTAAAACGGTGGCTATGAGTGCCCGCACCGAAGCGGTGTCGGGCATGATTGCGGCATTTATACGGGATATAAATTTGTTATATCCGGGCAATGGACGGATTCCGCGCGACATAGGCATCGCGACTAGCACCGCCCGGCCTATGGACAACCACACCGTGAACAATCATGCTTTCGCTTCGACAAGAAATTCCAGGGAGAACAACAATGACAGATTTTAAACGACGCGATTTCCTCAAAGCATCCGCGGCCATGGCCGCCGCTTCGGCGGCCGGCGGATTCGGCTGCGTCGAAATCGCGAAAGCGGGCCCAATCCGGCCAGCGACGGTGGATGAGGTTGCCATTCGTGTGCTCGTCGACGGCTCCTACAATCTGTTTCTGCGTCCCGGACAGTTCAACAACATCAATATCGAGCCTGCCCCGCGCCAGACCGATTTCCGGCGCGCACTGCACAACCAGTGGGGCCTGTCGCTGCTGCTTGATTCCAAGAGCGGCGCGGAGCAACACACGGTCATGCTCGACTTCGGCTATACGTCCGAAGCGCTCATCAACAACATGGAGATGGTCGGCGCCGATCCAAAAAAGATCGAGGCGCTGATCGTCAGCCACGGCCACTTCGACCACTACGGCGGCCTGCTCGGCATGCTCGACAAGTATCGCAGCGCGCTGCCCGCCGACCTCACGATCTATGCCGGCGGCGAGGATAATTTCTGCCGGCGCTACGCCGGACCGCCCGGACAGCTGTCCGAATTCGGCGTGCTCGACCGGCGTGAGCTTGCCTCGCGCAAGGTCAAGACCGTGCTGTGCGAGAGCCCGGTCACCGTTGGCCACGCCTTCACCACCGGAAAGATCAAGCGCGCCAGCATCGAGAAGGTGTTGCCCAACACCTCCGTCGAGTTCGCGATGAAGGACGGGCTGGGCTGCAATGCCAGCCACTATCTGCCGGCCGAGATGGCCGGCAAGATCGTGCCGGACGAACACATCCATGAGCATGCGACGTGTTTCAATCTGAAGGATCGCGGTCTCATCGTCATCAGTTCGTGCGGCCACGTCGGCATCGTCAATTCCGCCCGGCAGGCGATGGAGGTTTCCGGCGTGAACAAGATCCATGCACTGGTCGGAGGCTTCCATCTTGGACCGGCGCCAGCCGACTACCTCGGCAAGGTGATCGCCGAGGTCATGACGCTCAACCCGGACGTCATTATCCCGATGCATTGCAGCGGCGATAATTTCATCCAGGCGGTGCGCGCGCAGATGCCGGAGAAGCTGGTTCTGGCCACCACCGGCAGCCGCATCACCTTCAGTGCCTAGGGCTTGGCGGCGCAGTGAACAAAGGCCTGCTCGCTCTCGTTTTTGCCGGCGGCGCGGTTGTCGCCGCCGGCGGCTGGTCATTGTGGCCGCAGCGCGCAGAGGAGCCCTCGGCGGCAGCACTGATGGATGCGGTGATGTGGAACAAGGGGCCGATCGGCGGCCCCTTTGCCCTCACCGATCAGGACGGTAGACCGCGTAGCGACGTCGATTTTCGCGGCAAGCTGCTGCTGGTCTATTTCGGTTACACATATTGCAGCGATATCTGTCCGACCGATCTGCAAGCGATGTCCTCCGCCATCGACAAGCTCGGACCGGCGGGCGACGCCGTGCAGCCATTGTTCATCGCCGTCGATCCGGAGCACGACACGCCGGACACGATCAAGCTCTATGTCGCGCTGTTTCACCCGCGCCTGATCGGGCTCACCGGCAGCGCACGTGAAATCAAGAAGGTCGCTCTCGCCTACAAGGTTTATTACGCCAAGGCGGAACGGGAAAAGAAATACGATCGCCTGATCGATCACAGCGGGTTCATCTTTCTTGTTGGCCGCGACGGAAAGTACCTTGGTATCTTCCCGCCCGGCACCCCGGCCGACCGCATAATCGATGGCATCCGGCCCTATCTCGCAGTCGCACAATAGTAGACCCTGATCGCTTTTCAGCGTTCGCTGGGCTGTTGCATGGAATCGCCGGACCGCTAACCTTGGCGGTAGACAGCGAGGGGCGCCGGCCCAAAACGAGACGTCCAGGAGGGGAATGCCATGCTCGGGCTGATGCAGAATTGGCCGCTGTTGCTTCATCGCATCATAGACCATGCGGCCAAGTTCCACGGCGAGCGCAAGGTCATCACCCGGTCGATCGAAGGCCCGTTTCACACCACCAATTATAAGGAAATCCGCGCCCGCTCCCTGAAGGTCGCGCAACGGCTGGACAGAGACGGCATCAAGTTGGGCGACCGGGTGGCGACGCTGGCCTGGAATACCTGGCGGCACCTGGAAGCCTGGTATGGCATCCTCGGCATCGGCGCGATCTACCACACCGTCAATCCACGGCTGTTCCCCGAGCAGATCGCGTGGATCGTCAATCACGCCGAGGACCGCGTGCTGATCACCGACCTCACCTTCGTGCCGCTTTTGGAAAAGATCGCCGATCAGCTTCCCACCATCGAGCGCTACATCGTGCTCACCGATGCCGCGCACATGCCGAAGACCACGCTGAAGAACGCGGTCGCCTACGAGGACTGGATCGCCGATGTGGACGGCGATTTTATCTGGCGGTCGTTCGACGAGAACACCGCCGCCGGCATGTGCTACACCTCCGGCACCACCGGTCATCCGAAGGGCGTGCTCTATTCGCACCGCTCCAACGTGCTGCACGCCTACATCGCGGCGCTGCCGGATTCCAAGGGCATCTCCTCGCGCGACGTGGTGATGCCGGTGGTGCCGATGTTCCACGCCAATTGCTGGTCGCTCGCCTTCTCCACGCCCATGGTCGGCGCCACGCTGGTGATGCCAGGCGCCAAGATGGACGGCGCCTCGATCTATGAGCTGCTCAACACCTACAAAGTGACGTTCACCGCCGCAGTGCCGACGGTGTGGCTGATGCTGCTGCACGACCTGGAAAAAACCGGCGGCAAATTGCCCTACTTGAAGCGCGTGGTGATCGGCGGTTCGGCCTGCCCGCGCGCCATGACCAAGACCTTCCAAGTTGTCTACGGCGTCGAAGTGGTGCACGCCTGGGGCATGACCGAGATGAGCCCGCTCGGCTCACTCTGCACCATGAAGCCGGAGCATGCGGCGCTCACCGGCGAGGCGAAGCTCGACGTGCAGATGAAACAGGGCCATCCGCCGTTCGGCGTCGAGATGAAGATCACCGACGACGCCGGCAAGGAGCTGCCGTGGGACGGCAAGACCTTTGGCCGCTTAAAGGTGCGCGGGCCGGCGGTGGCCAAAGCCTATTACAAGGTCGACAACGATCCGGTGTTCGAGAAGGACGGCTGGTTCGACACCGGCGATGTGGCGACCATGGACCGTTACGGCTACATGCAGATCACCGACCGCGCCAAGGATGTGATCAAGTCGGGCGGCGAATGGATTTCGACCATCGACCTGGAGAACCTGGCGGTCGGCCACCCGAAAGTGGCGGAAGCCGCGGTGATCGGCGTTGCGCATCCGAAATGGGACGAGCGGCCGTTGTTGGTAATTGTGCTGAAGAAAGGCGAGAGTGCGACCAAGGAAGACATCCTCGGTTTCATGCAGGGCAAGACCGCCAAGTGGTGGATGCCCGACGACGTGGTGTTCGTGGACGAAATCCCGCACACCGCCACCGGCAAGATCCAGAAGATCACACTGCGCCAGCAGTTCAAGGACTACGTGCTACCGAGCGTGCAAGCGGCGGAGTGACTTTGAGCGGAGGCGTGACTTCGCAGAGTTGCCACGAAGGCCAGGGTTATTTGTTCGGCCGCCCGATGACCGGGAATGCCATCCGCGCCAGGCGCGAAATGCCGATTACTTTGGCGCAGATGGTCGCCAGCATTCGGGCGGGGCGAGGTCATTGCCCGAACCCGCGCTTCCCATTATCCCTTTCCGCTCATGAGCAGCACTATCGACGCGGGGTAAGGGAATGGCGCGACGGCCCAGTTTTAGCGATGAGCCGGTGTCGCGGCTGGCCGCATGGTCCGGCCGCATAGGCCTGTTCGCGCTCGCCGTGGCGGCGCTCTCGATCGTCATCATGCGCTCCGGCCTGCTGGAGATCGAGCCGGCGCTCGCCACCTTCGCCGCCGCGTTGGTATTCGCCGCGCTGGCGGTGCTGCTGTCGTTCCTGGGCTTTATCGTGATCTGGCGGCAGGGCCTGTCCGGGTTCGGCTCGGCGATTTTGGGATTGATCCTGGGCCTGCTGCTGCTCGCCTATCCGGGCTATCTCGGCTATCGCGCCAGCAAGCTGCCGGCCATCCACGATATCACCACCGATCCGGACAATCCGCCGCGCTTCAACGTGCTGGCGCGCCTGCGGCCGCGCGGCAGCAACGACTATCCGGGCGGCGTCGTCGCGCGGGCGCAGCGCAGCGCCTATCCCGACATCGCGCCGCTGCAAGAGAGCGTGCCGCCCAAACTGGTCTACGACGTCGCGCTCGCGCTGGTGACCAAGCGCAAATGGTATGTGGTAGATGCCCGCCCGCCGGCCGCCGGCCGCCGCGAGGCCGTCATCGAAGCGGTTGCCCGCACGCCGATCATGGGTTTCCGCGATGACGTGGTGATCCGCGTGAGCGCGGTCGGCACCGGTGCGCGCGTCGATATGCGCTCGGCCTCGCGCTACGGCTTGCACGATTTCGGCGCCAATGCCGCGCGCATACGCAGCCTGCTAGAGGATATCGACGATGGATTAAGCTCGGCGCCCGAGCCGCGGCCGGAGCCGGAGAAGAAAGTTCAGCCATCGAAGCGTCAGCCGACTAAACGATAAGTCCCGTCGATCGCCGGCGCGCCGTCGGTTTCGACCAGGCCGCGCGTCACCAGATCCTCCATATGTGCCAGCACCGAGAGCCCGGCCGCGTCGGTGAGGCGCGGATCGATGCCGATATAGATCGCGCGCACGATCGACGGGATGTCGCTTTCGCCTTTCGCGAGCCGGTGCAGGATCGACGCTTCGCGCGCCTTGCGATGCAGGATATAATAATTCACGAAGCGCCCGGCATCGTCGATCGCGGGGCCATGGCCGGGGAAATAGGTCCGCTCGCCGCGCCGCGCCAGCTTGTTGAGCGAGGCCATGTAGTCGCTCATGGCGCCGTCGGGCGGCGCCACGATCGACGTGGCCCAAGCCATCACGTGATCGCCGGCGAACAGCACGTCTTTTTCCTTGAACGCATAGGCCATGTGGTTGGCGGTATGGCCGGGTGTCGCCACCGCCTCGATGGTCCAGCCCTCGCCGCTGACCAATTCGCCATCCTTGAGCGCCACGTCGGGGCGGAAGTCGCGATCGCCGCTGGAATCAAGCGGATTGTGCTCGCCGATGTGCAGCGGCCGGGCGGCGCGGTGCGGCCCTTCGGCATAGATGGTGGCGCCGGTCGCCGCCTTGATGGCGGGAACCGCCGGCGAGTGGTCGCGGTGGGTGTGGGTGACGAAGATCGCCGTCACCGTCTCGTTGCGCACGGCGTCGAGCAAAGCGCCGATATGGCGCGGATCGTCCGGGCCGGGATCGACGATGGCGACCTTGCCGTGGCCAATGATGTAGCTGAGCGTGCCCTTGAAGGTGAACGGCCCCGGATTGTCGGCCAGCACCCGCCGCACGCCGGGCATCGGCTCGTCCACCGTGTCGGGCGCCAGATCGAGATTTGTGTCGAAGGGAATGTCGTCGGCCATGGCGGCTTATGAGCATGCCGCACCGCCGATTCCAACTGATATTTTGTTAGATCTCCGGCTGCGGGATCGCCCCGCTATTTGACTACCAGGACGCCGTTGGCTTCCTGGTTGAAATCGTCGAAGAAATTGTAGCTGCCCGGCGCCAAGGGGCGCAGCCGGATCATGCCCTCGCTGTTGGGCGTCACGACTTTTTCCACCCGCAGGCTCACGCTTTCGAATTCCATAGGCGTTGCATCGAGGTTCTTGACCTTCAGCATGATCGGCACATTGGCCGGCGCATGCAGCTCCGCTGGCTGAAAGCGATGATTCTTGATGATGACGCTGATCGTCACCGGTTGCTGCGCGCGCGCCGGCAGGCTCGCACAAAGCGCCGCCGCGGCGACCAGCATCGTCACGGCGACCCCGGCGAATTGCTTTTTCATCACGGCTCCTTGCTGCCGGCTTGTCCGGCCATCAGAATTCGAACGCCACCTTCAATTTCGCTCGATGGCGCGAGAATTCGCTTAAGTTTAGCGAGGCACCTGGATCCTCGACGTCGCTGCCGTGAACCTGGGTGTTCCACGCCGCCGTCATGAATACTTTCGGAGCGAGTTGCACGTACAAAGTCGGCCCGACATAGACCGCATCGCCGGTGAATGTGTTGAACCAAGCACCCTCGTAGTGACGTAGATACCACACTTCGGCGCCGATGAAGACTGAGGGCACGATGCGGTAGGCCAACGCGGCCGACACGCCGCCTTTCGATTCCTTCTCCCAGCCGGCGCCGATATGATCCGGATCGTGGGTGCCTTCCGGCTCGTACAGAAGATTTGCCCCAAGATAAAGGCGGTTTTTGATCAGCTCGAGATCGGCGTTGAGCTTGACCTCAAGCTCGACATTGGTCACGCGCTCGCCGTTGGTCTCGTCGATGCGGCGCCATTCCGGCTCCACCGAAAGCGTCAACGCCAAGGGCGAAGACGGCCCGCGGTCGAGCAGCAGGTATCTGATCTCGCCGAAAATGCCGCCGAAGGCGACTTGGCTGCGATTGTCGAGATCGGTGACGTCGCGGATCTGGTGCGCTGAAATGAACGGCCCGAACTCGAACTGAACGTATTGGTTGGGCGTAAATTCGAATTCGAGCTTGGTCTCGCTCGCGCCATAACGTCCGTCGCGCTTGCCGATCCTCGCTTCGCTATCAAACGAGAATTCCTTCTCGCCTTCCAGGCCGATTCCGGAGCCTTCGGTGAAACCAAACACGTATTTGGTTTCGACGTCGCGATAGATGACCGGCCTGTCCTGCGCGCGGGCACCGATACTCGTCGCGATGAAAAACAGCGCGGTCGGTAAAAGCGCACACGTGTGGCAAGAGAGACGCATTTTGAACTCTTCCTCATCCGCCGGGTTCAAGGCCCGACAACAAGTTGGTGCACGTGATATGCGCGACAAATTCAATACGTAAAATTTTCGCGCCTATGTCAATGCGCGCGAGCAAACATTAGAGAACTTCTAGTTCGGAGCTTTTCTAATTTGAGTGTGCGGATTTCGCCTTTTACTCTGCGTGCACGCCGGTCTCCTTGATGGTGCGCGCGTATTTTGCGCTTTCGGCATCGACGAAGGCGCGGAATTGATCGACCGACATCGGCTCGACATCCGCGCCCGCCTCCACCAGCCGCGCCTTGGTGTCGGGCTCGTTGAGCACCTTGTTGATCTCGCTATTGAGCTGCGCGATGATCACCCGCGGCGTCCCGCGCGGCGCGAACACGCCCGCCCACAGCGTAAAGGCAAAATTCTTGATGCCGGCACTTTCCGCCACGGTCGGCACGTCGGGCGCAATGCCGGAACGCTTGGCCGACGACACCGCGAGCACCTTCGCCAGACCGCCCTTCAATTGCGGCATCGCCGCCGGCATGCCCGAGAAATAAAGGTCGACGTGACCGCCGATGATGTCGTTCAACGCCGGACCGGCACCCTTGTACGGCACATGGGTGAGATCGCCGTGGGTCTTGGCCTTGAGCAGTTCGCCGGCGAAATGTCCCGGCGTGCCGGTTCCCGCCGACGCGAAGGTCAGCTTGCTGGTGGGCAGGGCCTTGAGAAATTCAGCCATGGTCGAGTACGGCGCCTTGGCGGGAACCACCAGCGCGAGCGGGACGACGGCCAGCAAGGCGACCGGCTGCAGGTCCTTGTCCGGATCGTAATTGAGGCCCTTCAGCCAATGCTGATTGATCGCCACTTCCGCAGTCTGGCCGATGAGCAGTGTCAGACCGTCTGGATTGGCGACGGCGACACTGCGGGCGCCAATGGCGCCGCTGGCGCCGGCGCGATTTTCCACGATCACCGATTGCCCGAGCGCGGTCGAAAGCTTGGGCGCGACAATGCGCGCCACGACATCGCCGGTACCGCCGGCCGCATAGGCCACGATCAGGTGGACCGGGCTGCTCGGATAGATCTCGCCCCAGGCCGGCAGCGCCGCCATAACCAGACCGGCGGCCAGCGTCACAAAGCGCAAGCTGCGCGACATCATTGGTACCATCAATGAATCTTCCCCGATCGCCGTTTTTTGGCCCCGACTTTTCCGGGCCGTGGTTGTTAAGCGCTGGGAGGTTCGGCTTTGTACCATCATCTGGTCAACAAAAATGTTACAGTCCGGGCCGGCGCAACGTCAGGCAACGGCCACACTGCGCGGGGCCAGCTCACCGAACAGCCGCTGCAGTTCCACCGCGGGCCGCGGCGGACTGAACAGAAAGCCTTGAACTTCGTCACAGCCTTCCGACGTCAGACGGGCCAATTGCTCTTGCGTCTCGACAATTTCCGCGGCTGTCGCAATCCCCAAACTGCTACTCAAACCGACCACGGTGAGAATCATGGCGACGCTTTCCTCCTTGCTCGACAAATCGCGGATGAACGACTGGTCAATCTTGATCTTGTCGAACGGGAAGCTGCGCAGATTGGCGAGCGAGGAATAGCCGGTGCCGAAATCGTCCATCGCGATCCTGATGCCAAGATCGCGGAGCTCACGCAGAACGGCGAAAGCACCCCCACTATCCTGCAGTATTACCAGTTCGGTGATTTTCAGTTAAAGTGGCCTGACGGATTTTTTATACCAGCGCGTTAGAGAGATTATTGCTCACATGAGACAGGTCAAATTGATGATAAAATGGGCAGGCTATTGCCCGGGCTGGTAAACAAGACGTTTAGGTAAAATACCAAATTACCGCTTCAATGAATTTCCGGTTCCGGAATCGCACCGCGGGCGCTGAGAAAATCGAAATCGCAGCCCTCGTCGGCCTGCCCAATATGTTCGGAATAAAGCGCGCCATAGCCGCGCGGAAATTTCGGCGGCGGCGGCGTCCAGGCCTCCTTGCGGCGAGCCATTTCGGAGTCGCTGATGTGGAGATGGATGCTGCGCTTGTCGACGTCGATCTCGATCTCGTCGCCGGTCTGCACAAAAGCGAGCGGGCCGCCGACGAAGCTTTCCGGCGCGACGTGCAGAATACAGGCGCCGTAGCTGGTGCCGCTCATGCGCGCGTCGGAAATGCGGATCATGTCGCGCACGCCCTGCCCGAGCAGCCGTTTGGGGATCGGCAGCATGCCCCACTCCGGCATGCCGGGGCCGCCTTTCGGTCCGGCGTTCTTCAGCACCAAGATATGGTCGGGCGTGACGTCGAGATCGTCGCGTTCGATCTCGCGCATCATGTGATTGTAGTCCTCGAAGGCGATCGCCTTGCCGCGGTGCTTGAGAAAGCGCTTATCGGCGGCCGCCGGCTTGATGACGCAGCCGTTGGGCGCGAGGTTGCCCTTGAGCACCGCGGTCGCGCCCTCGGCATAGACCGGATCGTTCAACGAATGGATCACATCGGGGATGTGGACCTTGGCGCCCTCGATGTTCTCGCCCACGCTCTTGCCGGTGACGGTGATGCAGGAGAGATCGAGCTTGGTACGCAGGTTCTGCATCAGCGCGCGCAGGCCGCCAGCGTAATAGAAATCCTCCATCAGGTACTTGCCCGACGGACGCACATTGGCCAGCACCGGAACCTGGCGCGAAAGCCGATCGAATTTTTCCATATCGACCGGAATGCCGGCGCGCCGCGCCATCGCGACCACGTGAATAATGGCGTTGGTCGAACCGCCCATCGCCATGTGCACCTTGATGGCGTTGTCGAAGGCGGCCGCGGTGAGAATTTTATCGGGCGTGAGGTCGTCCCACACCATATCGACGATGCGCCGGCCGGCCACCCCGCACATGCGCGGATGATTGGAATCCGCCGCCGGGATCGAGGATGCGCCGGGCAGCGACATTCCGAGCGCCTCGGCGATCGCCATCATGGTCGCGGCGGTGCCCATCACCATGCAGGTGCCGAACGAGCGGGCGATGCCGCCCTCGATCTCGTTCCAATCGTCCTCGGTGATGTTGCCGGCGCGCTTCTCGGTCCAGTATTTCCAGACGTCGGAGCCGGAGCCGAGATATTCGCCCTTCCAGTTGCCGCGCAGCATCGGGCCGGCCGGAATATAGATCGCCGGGATGCCCATGCTGATCGCGCCCATGATCAGGCCGGGCGTGGTCTTGTCGCAGCCGCCCATCAGCACCGCGCCGTCGAGCGGATGGCTGCGCAGCAGTTCCTCGGTCTCCATCGCGAGGAAGTTGCGGTACATCATCGTCGTCGGCTTGACGAAAGTCTCGGCCAGCGAGATCGCCGGCAGTTCGATCGGAAAGCCGCCGGCTTGCAGCACGCCGCGTTTGACCTTCGCGGCGCGCTCGCGCAAGTGCGCGTGGCAGGGATTGATCTCGCTCCAGGTATTGATGATGCCGATCACCGGCTTGCCGGCCCAATCGACCGCGTCATAGCCAATTCCGCGCAGCCGCGACCGGTGGCCGAACGAGCGCATGTCGTCGACGCCGAGCCAGTGGTGGCTGCGCAGGTCCTGCGGACGTTTGCGGTTTGTCATGCGGAAAACGTCCGGAGCAAGCGCGCCTTACTCAATCGACAAATTGGCGGCGCGGACCACCTTTTCCCACTTGGCAGTTTCGGCGGCGAGGAACTTGCCGAAATCGCCCGGCGAGCCCGGCACCGGAATGCCGCCGAGGTCCTTGAGCCTGGCCTGAATGCCGGGATCCTTGAGCGCCAGGTTGATCTCCTTGTTGAGCAGATCGACGATCTCCTTCGGCGTTCCATGCGTTATGCCGAAGCCAAAGAATGCAACGGCTTCGTAACCCGGGACGGTCTCGGCGACGGTGGGCACATCCGGCAATTCCGGTGACCGCGTCGCCGTGGTCACCGCCAGCGCGCGCAATTTGCCGGCTTTGATGTGCGCGATCGACGACGGCAAGTTGTCGAATGTAACCTGCACCTGGCCGCCAAGCAGATCGGTGAGCATCGGAGCCGAGCCTTTATAGGGCACGTGCGTCATCTTCACGCCGGTCATCATCTTGAACAATTCGCCGGACAGATGGATCGAGGTGCCGTTGCCGGATGACGCAATGTTGATCTTGTCGGGACTGGCTTTGGCGTAGGCGATGAATTCCGCGACCGTCTTGGCCGGAACCTCTGGATTGACCTCCATCACATTCGGCACCTGAATGACATTGGCTATGGGATCGATATCGCGCAGGAACACGAAATTGAGATGCTTGTAGAGTGTGGCGTTGATGGTGTTGGCCGGATTCACTAAGTAAAGCGTGTAGCCGTCGGGCGCAGCCTTGGCGACCAGTTCGGTGCCGATATTGTTGCCGGCGCCGGGTTTGTTCTCGACAACAAACTGCTGACCGAGCTTAGTGCTCAGCCAATTTCCGATAATACGCGCGACGATGTCGGTCGAGCCGCCAGCCGGATAGCCGACGATAATTCGCACCGGTCGATCGGGATAGCCGGCCGCCCGGGCGTCGGCGACCGCGATCAGCGACAGACAGAGGAAGCCAAACAGCAGACGGGACAGAAATCGGAAGTTCAATTGCATAGGCGAACCCTCTCCAACCGGCCGGGCAAGACCCGGCATCGTTTTCAGCAGCCAAAGTTACGCGGCACTACCGGCCTTGCACAAGGGCGTGCGCCGGCCGACCGGACTACAGGCCAGCAGGGGAGGCCTGCTCCCGGCGAGTTCGGCCGTAGAAATAGGATCAAAATGTCTCGATTAATATGGCTCGATATAACATTTGTTAAATCGGTTGGTGTTCATAGGACTATGGTCATTGCTGGTCGCCGATATAACTTAGAATTTGGTTGGCTTTTTGGTAGCCGCCAATAACACCTCAATCTGACGAAGCAGCGTCACGATTTGCTCTGCACCAAAAAACCTCTTCTTCGGCATGACCAGCTCCTTTCCAAGCTATTCTCTCACAATTGCTTGGTCTAAAAAAGCTCGGTCAGGTCATGGGTTGCCGGGCGTTAGCGCCGGATTTAGCCGGTGTGGCGATATAGGACCCACTGCCTGCCAGAGAGGCCCCAATACGAAAACGAATCTGTTCGTCTGAATCGCAGAGTGCAAGCGAGCAATCTCAAAGTCGCTTCGTTAAGCAAGAATTGGGTTGTTGGGATGCTCGACGATATACCAATCCGGTGGGACCACGCACTAATCCTTGACAAATATATAGTTTGCGTCGACGCCGAGTTTATGGCTGAAAAAGTCGACCACCATTGGTGTTCGAAAGTCGTGGTCACTGCCGTAAATAATCCACTCATTTTTTACCATTCTACTGACCGCCTGTGAGTAGTGTCCACGCCCGTCCGAAAAGAAATGAATAAGCGATGTTGTATTTCCTCCAACA
>DATISB010000122.1:0-36201 GCA_035469145.1 Pseudolabrys sp. | reverse complement strand
GCGGCTGGCCGAGGACATGGGCGCGCTCGGCATTCGCGTGGAACGCGCGAGCGACTTCGCGCCGGCGCTGGCACGCGCGCTCGCCGCCAACCGTCCGGCGGTGATCGACGTCGTCAGCGACATCGAGGCGCTGGCGCCGCTTGCGGTTTCATAGCCCGCCCGGTCAACGCCGAGGACGCCATGCCAACCAGCGGCACGCTGTCGATCCGGGCCAAGGCTGTGACGCTCAAAGGCGAGGCGACGGAGGAAGCCTGAGCGGCGAATTCGTCGCTATCCGCGTGGCCGAGGCAAAGGCGGGAACCGTGCTGCTGGTCGAGGACAATGCCGACGTGGCCGAGGTCGGCGCCGAATTTTTCCGCCAGCTCGGCTACCGGGTGCGCAGTGTCGTCAATGCACAAGCGGCGCTCGCGGCTCTGCGGCTGGATGGCGACGTCGACCTGGTATTTTCCGACATCTTGATGCCGGGCGGTATGAACGGCCTCGATCTCGCACGCGAGATCGGCGCGCGCTTCCCCGCCATTCCGGTGCTGCTGACCACCGGCTACAGCGCCAGCGCGCAAGACGCCGTGCGCCAGGGCGTGGTCGTGCTGCAAAAGCCGTACGATTTCGAGAGCTTGAAGCGGAATATCCGCGAGGCGATCGAAGGCGCCAAGGCGCGCCGGCGGCAGGTGGAGCCGGCGATATAGGCGGTCTTAGCGCGCGGCTCGCTCGGCATGCCTGAATTTCTGCGCACGCTTTCCGGTATCGACCTCGGTCGTATAGATGTTGCCCTTGCTGTCGATGGCGAGATTGTGCACCCAATGGAACTCGCCAGCATTGCGGCCGTTGCGGCCAAAGGCGGCGACGACTTCACCGGTCTCGCGCACTAGCGTGCGTACCTCGTTGTTGGCGCCGTCGGCATTCATCAGGAAGCTCTGCGGTAAATCGATCCACAAAGCGAGATCCCACACCGACCCTTGCTGGAGCGTCTCTTTGGCCACCAGAAATTCCTTCACGAAGGTTCCATCCTTCTGAAAGACCTGGATGCGGTCGTTCTGGCGATCGCAGACATAGACTAGGCCGTCGCGCGCGATCTTCACGCAGTGAACCGGGTTGCCAAAAACTTGTGGCGGCGGCGCCGCAGGATTGTAGGCAATCTTCTCATCGGTCGGCGGCTTGCCGTAGGCACCCCACATGCGCTTGAACGCGCCGGTGTCGGCGTCGAACACAATCACACGGTGATTGTGATAGCCGTCCGCCACATAGACCTCGTTGGTCGCGGGGTCGAACGCGGTGTCGGCCGGGCGGCCGAGGCGGGTGAGATCGCCGCTGTTGGTTTGCGGACCCTTCTTGCCGATCTGCAAAACGAATTTTCCCGCGGGCGTGAATTTTAGAATTTGACCGTCATTGTTGCCGTTGCCGCCGATCCAGACGAAACCTTTGTGGTCGATCCTGATACCGTGCTCGTTCTCCGGCCAGTCGTAGCCTTCGCCGGGGCCGCCCCAGGCCTGAATCAGCGTTCCGTCCTGTGCAAATTCCATCACCGGCGGCGCCGGCACGCAGCATTTTGTGCGCGGCGGCTTGAAACTTGCCGCCTTCTCATCGTCGGTCAGCGTACGCGGGCGCTGGATGACCCAGATGTGATCTTGCGCATCGACGGCGACGCCGGACGCTTGTCCCATGATCCAGTTGTTGGGAAGCGTCTTCGGCCACGATGGATCAACTTGAAAATGTGGAACGTCGGCGGCGTTCGCTGCGGCAGCGCCGATAAATGCCGACGCGATTGCGATGGTGATGAGTCTCATGATCGTTTCCCCGGCTTGCTGGCATCGCGTTCGGTGCAGGCTTTACGACCAAGCGTCCTACTACCGCCGGCCCCGGGTCAAGGCTTCGCAGGTCGAGATCAGTCTTCGCCGATCTCGCGCAGGATTTCCGCCGTATGCTCGCCGAGCTGCGGCGCGGGACGCTCGGACGCGGCCTTCCAGCCGTCCATCACGATCGGCGTGCGCACGCCTGGTATGCTGCCGCTCTTGGCAGCCGCGCTCGGCAGGTTGAGCTTCATGCCGCGGTAGATGACTTGCGGTTCGTTGAACACCTGCTCGAGATTGTTGATCGGGCCAGCTGGCACCGTCTGTTGCTCGAGCTTGTCGAGCAATTCCTTGCGCGGCATGCGCGCGGTTAGTGCCGCAAGCTTCGCGACCAGTTCGGTGCGATGCGTGAGACGTCCGATATTGTCCTTGTAGGCCGGCGTCTCGGCGAGTTCCGGCGCGCCCAGCACATGGCACAGCTTGACGAACTGATTGTCATTGCCGGTGGCGATGATGATGTGGCCATCGGCCACGGGAAATTCTTGGTAGGGCACGATGTTGGGATGCGAATTGCCGATGCGCTTGGGGATTTCGTTCGAGACGAGATAATTGAGCCCCTGATTGGCCAGTACGCCGACCGTTGAATCCACCAGCGCGGTATCGACGTAACAGCCCTTGCCGGTCATCTCGCGCTGCGCGAGCGCGGCGAGGATGCCGATCACCGAATAGCAACCGGTGAAGATATCGGAGATCGCCACGCCGATGCGGGTCGGTGGGCCGTCCGCGAAGCCGGTAAGGTCCATCATGCCGCCCATGCCTTGCGCCATAAGATCGTAGCCGGCGCGTTTGGCGTCGGGGCCGTCTTGTCCGAATCCGGTCACCGAACAATAGATCAGGCGCGGATTCTCCAACGCCAGGCTCTTGTAGTCGAGGCCGAACTTGGCGAGCCCGCCGACCTTGAAATTCTCGATCAGTACGTCCGAGCGCTTGGCCAGCTTGTGCACGATGCGGCGGCCTTCCTCGTCCTCGAAGTCGGCTTCGATCGAACGCTTGCCGCGGTTGGCGGAATGAAAATAGGCTGCGCCGATATGCTTGCCGTCGGCGCCTTCCACGAATGGCGGCCCCCAGCCGCGGGTATCGTCGCCGGTTCCTTTACGCTCGACTTTGATGACATCGGCGCCCAGGTCGGCCAGCGTCTGCCCCGCCCAGGGCCCGGCCAGGATGCGGGCAAGTTCGAGGACGCGGAGACCGGCAAGCGGTTTCGACATGGAATTTTCCTTGAATTCTTCTTGGGTTACCTGGAAAGGACGAGGGATTGGGCGCCGTTATACCTCGAAGCGCGGATCGTGGAAGTCCCGCAGGCTGCCGCCGAACAAATTGAAGGCGAACACGGCCAGGCTGATAGCAACGCCAGGAAACAGGACCATCGAGGGCACTTGGCAGTAAAAATCCGAAGATTGCCGCCTTTGAGCCCTACCGGACGCGCAGATCGCCGACGCAATTGCCGGTACCTGGATGACGCTGCTTAACGATGCCGATCGGGCATTGCTATTTTTTTTCGACGACCGAGACGCCCGGATCCAGCCAGAAAGCCCAAACCACGGAACCTAAGACGAGTAGACTGGCCGCAACAATAAATGGTGCCTGCCACGATCCGAACTGGACCAAGACACCAAAGACAATCGGCGACAGCGCGCCACCGATGTTTCCAGCCATGTTCATCATCCCGGAAACGGTTCCGGAATGTTCGCCGGCGACATCCATGGGGACTGCCCACGAAGGCCCGATGGTGCATTCCAGAAAGAACATGGCGGCGGTTAAACAATATACGGCGGTATAGGCATCATCAGCTAACGCGGCTGGTACGATAAAAACGGCGCAGCCCAACATACCTACAATCGCCACCGCCCGCCGGGCGAGTTTAATGTTGCCGGTTCTTGCCAGCAGCAAATCGGTGGCCAAGCCGCCGACAGTATCGCCGACGACGCCTGCAAAAAGCGGCAGCGAAGCCAAGAAGCCGACCTTGAGCAGCGTGAAATGTCTGAATTCCACTAGATAAGACGGCAACCAACTCAAAAAGATCCAGAGGCAATAGACGTAAGTAAAATAGGCGCACATGATCGCCCACATATTGGGAGATTTGAGTAGCGTCACCCATGGCACGCTAACCTGCTTTTTGACGGTCGCCGTCTTGACGTTGCCGTTTTCGTCGACGCCGCGGATGTGCTCGAGTTCGGTAGGATTCACGAGCCGGTGTTCTTCTGGCAAATCGCGGTAGGCCAGGTACCACCATATGGACCAGACAATGCCGACCGCGCCGCAAATATAGAACACAGACCGCCAACCGAGCGTTGTCGTGATCAGAACCACAATTGGCGGCGCGATGGCTGCTCCGAGGCGGCTGGCGCTATGGGTAATTCCTTGAACGAACCCACGCTCTTGGGGCGGGTACCAGAGTTGCATGGCGCGGGTCGCGCCGGGAAAAGCGCCGGCCTCGCCAACGCCGAAAAGAAACCGGACAACAATAAACGAGGTTGCGCCAATTGCTGCCGCAGTCGCCGCGGTCATGATCGACCAGTAGCTGACAATGATGGTCAAGACCGTCCGCGCGCCGAACCGATCGCCAAGCCAGCCGCCGGGAACTTGAAACAGGGCATAGGCCCAGACAAAGGCACTGAAGATTACGCCCATCGTTATTTTGTCGAAGCCGAATTCCTTGCTGATGACAGGCGCCGCGACCGAGATGTTCACCCGATCGAGATAAGTGATGAGGTACATCACGCTGATCAAGACCAAAATGTACCAACGGCCCATGCTCCGACGTGTTCGTTGGGTTTCCATGATGCGTTTTTCCCTATCGCGAGGCCCAGTATATTGCGGTGACCTTCTTAACCAGCAGCCTGCCCATTTACCGTTCCGCCGACAAGCCCTCATCTATTGGCGGTCGCTTTAGCCGTAGCTGCAATGCCGCAAATGCGAAGGGTTGCGGCTAGAAACGGCCTCCGCGCTATGGCATGAGGCAGCCTTGGCGGCTATGCTTGAAATGGGTGCGACACCGGGCTTTTTTCGATACCGGGCGGCTATCAACCGTGGCGGTATTCCCGCTGCTAGAAAAGACTCAATGGAGGAACGCAAGATGAGGAAAATTTTGACAATTCTTGCCACGGCCGCCGCGGTCATCGCGCTGTCGGCCTCGGCGCAGGCGCAGGTCACGATGAAGGCCTCCCACCAGTTTCCGGGCGGCAAGGGCGACGTGCGCGACGACATGGTGCAGATGATCGCCAAGGATGCCAAGGCCGCCAATGTCGGGCTCGACATCCAGGTCTATCCCGGCGCCTCGCTGTTCAAGCCGAATGACCAATGGAACGCCATGGTCAATGGCCAGCTCGACATCACGCTGTTCCCGCTTGACTACGCCAGCGGCAAGGTGCCGGTCTTTAGCGCGACTCTAATGCCCGGCCTGATCCGCAGCCAGGATCGCGCCAAGCGGATCAACGACTCGCAGTTCATGAAGGACATCCGTGCCGAGATCGAGAAGCACGGCGTGATCGTGCTGTCCGACGCCTGGTTTGCCGGCGGCATGGCGTCCAACAAGGGCTGCCTCACGCATCCGAACGATCTGAAAGGTCTTAAATTCCGCGCCGCGGGGCCGACCTTCGCCTCGATGTGGGAGAACGCCGGTGCCAGTATCGTCAGCCCACCGTCGAACGAAATCTACAACGCGTTCCAGAGCGGCGTCGTCAACGCGACCGATACCAGCCTCGGGACCTTCCAGTCCATGCGGCTCTATGAGGTGACGGACTGCTTAACTGCGCCGGGCAACAACGCATTGTGGTTCATGTATGAGCCCGTGCTGATGTCGAAGAAAAGCTTCGACAAGCTCAATAAGGCACAGCAGGACGCCGTCCTCAAGGCCGGCAAGGCGGCGCAGGCCTATTACGAAGGCAAGGCCGACGACGTGAATAAGGCAGCGATCAAGGCGTTCGAGGATCACAAGGTGAAAGTCGTGACCCTCAGCGACGCTGATTATCAAGCCTGGCTCGACGTGGCGAAAAAGAGCTCCTACGCGACCTTCGCCAAGGCTGTGCCGAACGGCCAGAAGCTGATCGATGAGGCCCTTGCAGTTAAATAACAAAATAAATCGAAGGCCGACCGGCGATTGAGCTCGCCGGCCGGCGCCGTCCCGCCCCGCCAGCATTGTGGGGACGCCCCGCAACGAATGATGTCAACTCAAGCCAGGCCCATGGACACCTACATTCGGGCGGTCATCTTTTTGTCGCGCGTCGCCGGCGTGTTCTCGGCTATTCTCATCGGTCTCGCCGTGCTCGTGATCTGCGACATGGTGATCGTGCGCTACTTCTTGAGCGTGCCGACGATCTGGCAGATCGACGTGGTGACCTATAGCATCGTCGCTGCGACCTTTGTCGGCAGCGCCTATGTGCTGATGACGCGCGGCCACGTCAATGTGGAGATTCTTCCTCTCTATCTCGGCCCGCGCGGCCGCTATTGGTTGGCGCTGTTCACGATTTTGCTGTCGATGAGCTTCTGCGTGTTGCTGTTCGTTCTCTGCACGCAATATTGGTATCAGGCATGGTCGGAAGGCTGGCGCTCGAACACGGTCTGGCGCGCGCGTCTGTGGATTCCGTATCTTTCCATGCCGGCGGGCCTCGGTTTGCTGGTTTTGCAATATTTCACCGAACTGATTTGCCTGGTCACAGGCAGGGCGCTGCCATTCGGCATGAAGCCGAAGGAAGACGCCGAGGAATTCGCGCGGGCTCAGGCCAAGCAAGCCTTGGGAGACGTCCCATGAGCCCGGCCACGCAAGGGACTCTCGTTCTCATTGCGACCCTTTTGATGCTGATGTCGGGAATCCCCGTAGCGTTTGGCCTCGGCGCGGTTTCGATCATCTTTCTATTGTTGTTCCACGGTATCGACAGCATGCATGTCGTCGCCGAGACATTCTGGTCCGGCCTCGACGAATTCACTCTGGTCGCGATCCCGATGTTCGTGATGATGGGTGCCTCGATCGGCTCGTCGCCGGCCGGCAAGGACCTCTACGAAGCGCTAGACCGTTGGCTTTACCGCGTACCCGGCGGATTGGTAATTTCCAATCTCGGCGCCTGTGCCATCTTCGCCGCGCTTACTGGCTCGTCGCCGGCATGCTGCGCGGCCATCGGCAAGATGGGCATTCCGGAAATGCGCCGCCGCGGCTACCCGGACGACGTGGCCACCGGCTCAATCTGCGCCGGCGGCACGCTCGGCATTCTGATTCCGCCGTCGATCACCTTCATCCTCTACGGCATTGCCACCGAAACCTCGATCGGCCGTCTGTTCCTCGCCGGTGTAATGCCGGGCCTGATGCTGACCGGCATGTTCATGCTGTGGACGATTTTCATCATCTGGAAGCGTGGCTTCCGCTCGCATGCAATCGATTTTCGTTATTCCTGGAAGGAAAAATTCCAATCGATCCCGAAGATCGCGCCGTTCCTCCTGATTATTTTCGGTGTCATGTACTCGCTCTATGGCGGCGTGGCTACGCCGTCGGAGGCTGCCGGCGTCGGCGCCGCGCTCTGCCTCATTTTGGCGGTCCTGATCTACCGGCTTTGGAAGATGGACCAGGTTTGGCACATCCTGCGCGACACGATGCGCGAGTCGGTGATGATCCTGACCATCATCGCCGCCGCCGTTTTGTTCGGCTACATGCTCACCTCGCTCTACTTGACCCAGATGCTGGCGCAGGCGATCGCTGATGCGCACTTCAATCGCTGGGTACTGATGGGGATGATCAATCTCTTCCTGCTGGTCTGCGGCTTTTTCATCCCGCCCGCCGCCATCATCCTGATGACCTCGCCAATCCTGCTGCCGATCATCACCGCCGCGGGATTCGATCCGGTGTGGTTCGGCGTGATCCTGACCATCAACATGGAAATCGGCCTGATCCATCCGCCGGTCGGCCTCAACATCTATATCGTCAATGCCATCGCGCCCGATGTGCCCATCACAAAAGTGATGTGGGGCACGCTGCCCTACGTCCTATGTATGATGTTGGCGATCGTGATTTTGTGCTTTTTTCCTGAAATCGCCACATGGTTGCCGAACCATCTGATGGGCGCCGGCAAGTGATGGCTGCCGGGCCGCCTGAACGGTTGCGGAACGCACGATGAATGTCTCGTTTTTTGGCGAACTATTGCAGACGATCTCCGAGCGCGGTCGCGCGCTGCTGGCGCGCAACCGGCGCGTCGAGGCGTCCGCCCGCTCCGAGAGCCTAGTCGAGCTGTGCGAAGACCTCCTGTCCAGCCGCGGCGAGGCCTCCGGCGTCGCCCGGGCGCGCGATATCCTCGGCCGCTATGGCGAACTGACCACCGGGCCGCGCATCGCCTTCTTTGAGGCGCTGGGCGAACGCTTCGGCCCCGATCCGGCCCGCATGCAGGCGGCCATTGCTGCCTGGCGGGAGAAGCCGTCCGATGCCACTGCTGCCGAGGTGCATGCTGTCTCGGAGCCGCGCCGGCAGGAACTGTTTCGCCGACTCAATCTGGCAGCCGGCGGCACGGCGGCGCTGGTGCGCATGCGCGAGCAATTGATCGACGTGCTCGACCACCGCGACGATCTCACCGCGGTCGACGATGATTTCGTCCACCTGTTCTCGTCCTGGTTCAACCGCGGCTTCCTGGTGCTGCGCCGCATCGACTGGTCGACGCCGGCGATCGTGCTGGACAAGATCATCCGCTACGAGGCCGTGCACGAGATCAGCGATTGGGATGACCTACGCCGCCGCATCGATCCGTCCGACCGGCGCTGCTACGCGTTCTTCCATCCAGCGCTGGTGGACGACCCGCTGATCTTCGTCGAGGTGGCGCTCACCCGCGACATTCCGGACGCGATCGCGCCGATTCTGAGCCCCGGGCGCGAGGTGATGGATACCGACAAGACGCGCACGGCGGTGTTCTATTCAATCTCCAATTGTCAGCGCGGGCTTGCCGGCGTGTCGTTCGGCAGTTTCCTGATCAAACAGGTGGTCGAGGAGATCTGCCGCGAAATGCCGAAACTATCGACGTTCGTGACGCTATCGCCGGTGACGAATTTTACCGCCTGGCTCGCGCGCGAACGCGGGCAGGAGAACTCGGCGGCGCTGAGCGAGGCCGACAAAGCGCTGTTCGCCGCGCTCGACGATCCCAATTGGTGGCGCGACGAAGAAACGGCGGCGCGCCTGCAAGACCCACTGATGCGCGCCGCCTCCTGGTATTTCCTGCGCGCGCGCGGCGAACGCGGGCTGCCCGTTGACGCGGTGGCGCGTTTCCATCTCGGCAATGGCGCCCGGCTCGAGCGCATCAATTGGCTGGCCGACACCTCGGACAAGGCGATCGCGCAGGCGCACGGTCTGATGGTGAATTACCAATACGACCTCGACGACATCGAGACGAACCACGAGGCCTATGCGGAAACCCGCACGGTGGCCGCCTCCAGCGCGGTACAGCGCCTGTTGCGCCCGCCGCTCGAACTGGTCCCGGTTGCGGGGTAAGACGGCGTATCCCGGGCGCAGTGCAGCGCGAAGCTGTGCGCTGCAGACCCGGGACCTTGACATATTCTGAATTTGGTACGGCCCCGGATCAGCGGCGCACCACCTCGCTTCGCTACGTGCTGCGCCGCGTCTGGGGCACGTTCTTGGAACTTCACGCCTTCCCGTACACCGGCACGATGGCCCCGCGCGTAACGCGGTTGTCGGGCGAGGCGAGGAACAGGATCGTCGCCGCCACCTCCTCGACCTTCGGCCAGGCATCGAAGTCGGCCTTCGGCATTGCTTTGCGATTGGCCGCCGTGTCCATGATCGAGGGCGCCACCGCATTGACCAGGATACCGTCCTTCGCCACTTCCTCAGCCAGCGCCATGGTGAGTGCGGCGACCCCCGCTTTCGCAACCGTATAGGCCGCCATGCCGGCTCCGTTACGCCATTCCAGCGCCGGCCGCGCCGCCACATTGACGATGCGTCCGCCCGCCGCCATGGCGTTCACCGCCGCGCGGCAGCACAGGAAACAGGAAACGAGATTGCCGTTGATCTGCGCCATCAGCGCGGCCTTGCCGGTTTCCGCTACCTTGCCCGATGCAAAGCCGCCGGCGATGTGGATCGAGGCCCACAGCTTCAGCCCGTCGTAAACTTTTGTCACCTTGGCCTCATCGGCCAGATCGGCGACCGCGATCAGTTTCACCTTGCCGTCGCCGCGATGGGGAAAGCGCTGCGCCTCCGCGTCGTGCACGTAGGGAACGGTGCAGGTCGCGCCCGCCGTGAGCAGGCTTCCGACCACCGCGGTGCCGAGTGCGCCGGTGCCGCCGGTGACCACCACATGCTTGCCGGAAAAATCCAAACTCATCCTCTTCCGCGCTTGACCCGCGTCGGCAGCACCTGAAATTCGATCCAGTTTGCCACCTCGCCGACCCGCAGCTTTTTATCGAGCACGTTCTTGCTGATGCCGTGTCGCCACGACAACCGCTTGCATTCCGGATCGCGGTCGAGCGTATCGAGGTCGTGCGCGAAGGTCTGAATATCGTTGGCGTCCCTGAAGAAGCCTTCCTCAATCAGCCGCGTGCCGATGCGCCGCACGATCGCCGCGATCTCGCGCAGCGGATATTCCGGGTGATACTGCACCGCCCAGGCCACCGAACCGTTGGTGCGGATTTCCACACTCTGCACGTCCGACACCGCATTGGTGGCGAGCACGGTGGCGCCTGCCGGCAGCGCCTCGACTTCGTCGAGATGCACGGTCGGCGCGTTGAACACGTCGAGCTTGCCGACATACATCGGATGCTTACGGCCGGCTTCAGTGAGCCTGATGCCGCGGCCGAAGCCGATCTCGCGGCCTTTCGGATTTTTGCGCACGCTGCCGCCGGCCGCCGCGGTGATCACCTGTAGCCCCCAGCAGGAGCCGAACAAGGGCGTTCCGGTCGCGAGCGCCGCGCGCACCAGATCGATCTGGCGGGTCACCGACGGCCCGCCGTCATAGACGTGCAGCGAGGAGCCGGTGATGGCGATGCCGTCATAGCCCGCGAGCGACTCGCCCTCGGGCAAAGTGGCGCCCGGATCGCCCGGATGGCAGGTGTCCACGATCGCGCCCGGTATCAGCTCGCGCAACAGATTCGAATAGCCCTGATGCGCGGCTGTGCCGCCGACCGCGATGTGTTCGGCCAGGGTCTGCGGCGAGTTGCCTTCGATGACGAGCAGGCGGGGGGAGGGCATTGGGCGTTAAATAAACGGGCCTTGTCCCGTGTTTATCGCGTGAAACAGTGCATATGACATAGGGCTTGATATGGCTAAGCCAAGGCGATTTTGCAATCGCGGCTGAATTTAGTGGCTTGGCGCGGATTTCGCGCGCTTACGTTCTTGAGGTCGTCGCGTAAGCCGCCCATTCTGCACGAAAGCGCACGAATCAGCAGGCACATGGCCGAATACGACCTCGCCATCATCGGCGGCGGCATCAACGGAACCGGATTGGCCCGGGATGCCGCCGGCCGCCGCCTACGCGTGCTGCTGGTCGAGCAGAACGATCTCGCCTCCGGCACTTCCTCGGCGTCCACCAAGCTGATCCACGGCGGCTTGCGCTATCTCGAGCACGGCGCCTTCCGGCTGGTGCGCGAGGCGCTGCACGAACGCGAGGTGCTGCTGCGCATGGCGCCGCACGTGATCCGGCCGCTGCGCTTTATGCTGCCGCCGTTACCCGGCTTGCGCTCGGGGCTACGGCTGCGCATCGGGCTGTTTATTTACGACATGCTGGGCGGACGCAAGCTGCTGCCCGCCACGCGCAACGTCGATCTCACCCATCATCCGGTCGGACAACCGCTCAAGCGATCGTTCCATTACGGCTTCGAATTTTCCGACTGCCTGGTCGACGATTCCCGTCTGGTCGTGCTCAACGCGCTCGACGCCGCCGAGCGCGGCGCCGTCATCCGCACCCGCACCCGCTGCATCCGAGCCGAGCGGCGCGACGAATGGGAACTGGTGCTCAACTCGCGCGGCCGCCGCGAGGTGGCGACCGCGCGCGTGCTGGTCAATGCCGCCGGGCCCTGGATCGGCGAGGTGGCCGACACCGTGATTCGGCGGCAGTTAGCCGCGCCGGTGCGCCTGGTGAAAGGCAGTCATATCGTGGTGCGGCGGCGCTTCGAACACGATTGCGGCTATCTGTTGCAGGCCGCTGACGGGCGCGTGGTGTTTGCGCTGCCGTTCGCGCAGGAATTCACTTTGATCGGCACCACGGACGAAAATTTCGTCGGTGATCTCAATTCGCCGGCGCCCGACCATGACGAGGTCGTCTATCTGTGTCAGACGGTGAATAAATATTTCCGCGACCAGGTCACGCCCGACGAGCTGGTGTGGTCGTTCGCCGGCGTGCGATCGCTCTATGATGACGGCGCCAACAAGCCGGAGGACGTCACCCGCGACTATGTGCTGGCGCTCGACGAAATCCATGGCGAGGCGCCGCTGCTCACGATCTATGGCGGCAAAATCACCACGCACCGCCGGCTGGCAGAGGCGGCGATGGCGCGGATCGGAATTTTCTTCAGTGCGCTGCCGCCGTGGACCGCTGGCTCGACGCTGCCCGGTGGCGATTTTCCGGTCGACGGCTTCGATGATCTGATGGCGGAGTCGATCGGCCGCTGGCCATTCCTTGACGAACCGCATGCGCGGCGCCTGGTGCGCGCCTATGGTCGGCGAATCGAGCGCATTTTCAAGGACGCGCAAAGCCTGGACGAGCTCGGGCCGCGCTTTGCCGGCGATCTCACCGGCGCGGAAGTGCGCTACCTGGTCGAGAACGAATGGGCGCAAAGCGCGGACGACGTGCTGTGGCGGCGTAGCAAGCTCGGCCTCAAAGCCACGCTCGCGCAGCGTAGCGCGCTCGAACAGTTCATCGCGGCGTTGCAGCCGGCACCTTGAGAGCGCGCATGGTTTACGAAATACCGAGATCGACGTAATCGGACGGGTTTGTCTTAACGGGGCCACCACATTTTTGTGCTGTATTGGCCATGTTTAATGTTCGTTTTGCCGCTTGCGGGCCGCCAATGACGATGGACTCCAAACAATCGCCGAATGCTTCGCCGCCGCCAAAGTCGTGGTGGTGGACGACGAGCATTACATGCGCAAGGTCGTGCGTACGATGCTCTTGAGCATCGGTATACGCGAGGTGCATGAGGCGCCGGACGGCGCGGCTGGTCTCGATGTGATCCGCAGAGTGGCGCCGGATGTCGTCATCCTCGACTGGCAAATGCCCGGGCTCGACGGCCCCGGTTTTGTGCGCATCGTACGCTCGCCGGCGCGCTTCCCGTACCCGAACGTGCCGATCATCATGCTCACCGGCCATGGCGAGCGCTCGCGCGTGATCGAGTCCGTGAAAATTGGCGTCAACGAATTTCTGCTCAAGCCGGTGTCGGTGAAAGCGCAGCAGGACCGTATGACCTCCGTTCTGACCAAGCCGCGCGAGGTCGTTAAAAGCGGCGGCTACTACGGCCCGGTGCCGCGCAAATTTGCCACCGCCATTCATGCCGACAACGATCAAGCAATCGCCAATCTGTCCGTGGTGAACTAGTCTCCGCAGACATTTAGTCTGCGGCGGAGACTCTCGTTGCCACCCGCTCTCATCGCCATTGACCAGGGCACGACCTCGACGCGCGCCATCGCGTTCGATGCGGTCTTGAAGCCGCTCTCCAGCGCGCAGCAGGAGCTGCACCAGATCTATCCCGCGCCGGGCGAGGTTGAGCACGACCCGGAGGAGATCTGGGCGGCGACGGTTGCCACCGTGCGCGCCGCCATGACAAAGGCCGGGCTCACGGGCAAGGACATTGCCGGCATCGGCATCACCAATCAGCGCGAAACCACCGTGATCTGGGACCGCGCTACCGGCAAGCCCATTCATAATGCCATTGTCTGGCAGGACCGGCGCACGGCCGATTTGTGCGACGCATTGCGCCGCGCCGGCCATGAGCCGGAGATCGCCGCCAAGACCGGCTTGCTGCTCGATCCTTATTTTTCCGCCAGCAAGATCGCCTGGTTACTCGAACACGTGAGCGGCGCGCGCGCATTGGCGCAGGCGGGCCGGCTCGCCTTCGGCACCATCGATTGTTTCTTGTTGTGGCGGCTCACCGGCGGCAGGGCTCACGCGACCGATGCCACGAATGCCGCGCGCACGCTGTTGTTCGATATCGGACACGGGGCATGGGACGAGGCGCTATGCAGGATGTTCGGCGTGCCGCCATCCCTGTTGCCGCGGGTAGCGGACTGCGCCGGCGAGTTCGGCACCACCGTGCCCGAATTGTTCGGCGCGCCCATCCACGTTCTCGGCATGGCTGGCGACCAGCAGGCGGCGACGGTCGGGCAGGGCTGCTTCAAGCCCGGCATGATGAAATCGACATACGGCACCGGCTGCTTCGCGCTGCTCAACACCGGAACTGAGCGCGTCGTGTCGCGTAATCGGCTGCTCACCACCATCGCCTATCAGCTCGAGGGAAAACGCACCTACGCGCTGGAGGGCGCGATTTTCATCGCCGGCGCCGCGGTGCAATGGCTGCGCGACGGCCTCAAGATCATCGCCAAGGCGTCCGAGGCCGACAGCCTGGCCGCTCGCGCCGATCCGGCTGAGCAGGTCTACCTGGTGCCCGCCTTTGTCGGCCTAGGCGCGCCCTATTGGGACGCGCAGGCGCGGGCCGCGATTTTCGGGCTCACCCACAATTCCGGGGCCGCGGAACTGGCGCGCGCGGCGTTGGAAGCGGTCGGCTACCAGACCCGCGACCTGCTCGCGGCCATGCATGCCGACTGGCCAATGGCGAGGGGCGCCGCCACCGTCCTGCGCGTCGATGGCGGCATGACCGCGAGCGCCGTCACCATGCAGTTCCTCGCCGATATCCTGGCCAGCCCCGTGGACCGCCCGGTGGTGATGGAAACCACGGCCTCGGGCGCAGCGTATCTGGCCGGGCGGGCGGCCGGCCTCTGCCCCGATCTCGACGGTTTCGCCGCGCAATGGCGGCTCGACCGCAGATTCCAGCCGCACATGGATACATCCCAGCGCGAGCGAAAATATTCCGGCTGGCAGGACGCGGTGCGGCGGACGTTAACGGCCCAATGAGACTTCACGACGAATATTGCAGGGCCGAAAGCCCGCACCATGACAATCAACCTCAGGCATGCTGAAGTTCTGCTCCAGCAGCTGCATGTGCTGGTGGTCGACGACAATCCGTTTATGCGCACCATCGTGCGCGGTCTGCTCAATAATATTGGCGTGAAGAGCATCAGCGAAGCCGGCGACGGCATCGCCGCGCTCGACAAGATCCGTGAGGAAACCCCCGACGTCGTCGTCCTCGACTGGGAAATGCCGCTGCTCAACGGGTCGGAACTGGTGCGCATCGTGCGCTCGCCCGGCATGTTCCCGACGCCGGACTTGCCCATCATCATGCTCAGCGCGCATGCCGAGCAGTGGCGTATTCTCGAATCGGTCAAGCTTGGCGTGAACGAGTTTCTGTGCAAGCCGGTGTCGGCCAAGGCGCTGTCCGAACGCCTGATCTCGATCCTGCTCAAGCCGCGCGCAAGCGTGCAACTCGGCGACTATTACGGCCCCGCGTCGCGGATTCCGGCGCCCGATCCGGAAGCGGATGCTCCTGAGCCGGTGCCACCGGCGGCCCGACGCCCGAGCTAATCGCTACTGCTGCGCCGGCGTGGCGGGCGGAACAAATAGATCAGGAACCAGATCGGCACGATTACCAGCGAGCCGAGCAGCACGTTCGGCCAGGCCCAGGCAAAGCCCGCCGGGCGTAATCCTCTATGCGCTCGGCTGAGAGGCCGGTTTTTTGCATCAATTGCTCAACGGTGATGCCGAAATGCGCCAGGATTGCTCCCGCCACCAGCGAGGCGACCACGACCTTGACCAGCGTTCGGAGGATGGGGTGCAGCATTCGCGCCCTGTTGCGCCGGCGCTAGGCCGGCGGGTGATTCGTTCCAGGCGCAATGATTATCAAATGGCCGAGTGGCGGCACGGGTAACTAATAAGCTTATTCCGGCTTTTGTGCGCCCGCCGGGGCGGCGGACTGTTCGGCCGCCGGGATGGCGGGTGACGGGGCGCCGGTCAGTCGCTCGATCACCGAGCGCGCCGCGTCGCGTGCGCGCTGATTGCGCACCGCATTGAGCAGCGGGGCCGCCGCGCCGGAACGGCGGATCAGGGCTTCGGGGTCGGGCAGCATGATCGGGTCGTCCCATGGCCCCTGCACGATGAAGGGCAGCTCGAATACGGGTGCCTCGGGTTTGCCGGCGGCCACCAGGGCCGCCGTGCCCTTGAGATCGAGCTCGCGCGTCGGAATCGAGGCTGAGCCGGCGAGCGCCAGCCGCACCGCCGAACCATCGATTTTTACGTCCTCGACCGTGACCGTGCCCTGGCTGATCTTCAGCTCCACCGCGATCTTGTCGAACGGAGTGCGCCCGGTGCGGAATTCGCCGCCGCCGGACAACGGGCGGCGCTCCAGCCGGCGCAGCAACTGCTCCACGTTGAGACCGAGGAGTGCGCCATCTTGCCCGACAAGGCTGGCGGTGCCTTTTAAGGTGCGCGTGACCGCGAGCACGCTTTCGCCGCTGCCTTCGACCGCAAAGGATAGATTGCCCTTGCCCTCGATTCGGTGGAGCCCGAACAACTGGCTAAAGCAGCTTTCAAGATCAACGTCGGTGAATTGCAGTTGCGATTTGACGTCCACGCCGGCATCGAAATTGGCCAGCGTCAGCGAACCCTTGATCACGCCGCCATAGGCCTGCGCCTCGCCGATGGTCACCACCAGATGACCGCCGCGCAAATTTGCGCCGATAGCGGTACGGCCGAGCTTGGCGTTGGACATCACGACATTCGCCGCCGACAGCCGCAGGTCAAGGTCGATGCCGGATAGGCCGTCGAGCGTGATGCGTGCGTTATTCCATTCACGCTGATTGGTGGTAAGCAGGCGGACGGTGGAGACGTAGGGCGACAGGTCGAGCGTGTCGGAGGCGAGCGTGCCTTGCAGCGTCTTGCGTCCGTCGGTGGCGAAGGTGAGCACACCCTCGGCGGTGTTGCCGTCGAGCTCGACATTGACGTTGGAAAGCCCGATCGTGCCGCCCATCACATTGGCCTGCGCCTTGATCGCGAAGTGGCCGAATCCGCCGCCGGGCAGCGGCTGCTGTCCGGCCCATAACAAGGCATTGCGCATGGATGCGGCGTCGGCGGCGAGCGTGCCTTCGATCTTGAGGGTGGGCTTGGCGCTGATGGCGCCATCGAACGCCGCCTTGATGAGGTTGCCGGCGATGCGTAGCTTCAAGCCGGTGCGGTTGCCGGCAAGCGCGGCGGGAAAATCGCCGAGCGTCAACGTCATGTCGAGCGGCTCGTCATGCCAGACGAAGCGGCCGGTGGTGCCGAAGCTCTTGGAGATCGACGGCCAGGCCAACGAAAAGGCCACATCGGTGAGCGTCTCGTCGATCTTGTTCTCCTTGCTGCGCACGAGCACGGTGCCGTTCTCGATGCGCATCTCGGAGAATGCCGCGACGCGGGGGCCGTCCTTGGTTTGGCTGCGCGTCAGCGCCTCGATCAGCCCGGACCAATTGGATTGGCCGTTCGGCTCCTGGTCGATCGCGATGATCGGCCGCTCCAGCGCCACGTCGGAAATCTCGACCCGGCCGATCAACAGCGGGAAAAAGCGCAGGCGCGCGGTCAGCCGCTCGGCGGTGAGTGCCGGCCGCTTGGCGTCGCCAAGCACGACGTCGGCGAAGCTCACGCTGCCGGTGGGAAACAGCGAGACGGTGGCCTCGCCACGCAAGGTCGGATTCAAGCCGGTGACGGTGCGAATTTCGCTCAGCACCTGGCCGCGCACCGCGTCGGCCGAGATCAGATAGCCCGCCGTGACGAACACGCCGGTGCCGACCGCGATCGCGGCCAGCAGGGCTAGACCCAGGCGTTTAAAGCCAATGGCGGCCGTCAAAGGGAGAATTTCCGGTTGTTTCGGCGTCGATTGCCGGCGGACTATACCATCGGTCGCGCCGTCACCAACCGTGCTTGGTCTCTGTGACCCTTTCATGGCCGGCGCAGGGCCCCGAAAAATGGGCACCGGTTTTCGAAAAAGACCATGCGCATTCAAACACGCCCTATGAATAAGCTTACCGCGTCAGCGTCGCATCGGCGATTTCGGCGATCAGCTTCTTGATGATCGCCTGGCCGAACGAATTGAAGTCCTTCGCCTCCAGCACGAAGGCGCCGGGTCCGCCCACCACGTTTACGCGATAATAATTCGCCAGGCCGCCGGGCGGATTGGTGTGTTCGGGGTTCCACGGCAACGGGGTCTCGCTCAGGATCACCAGCCCGTTGATGGTAATGCCGAGCGCCAGCGCCTCGTCGCGCGCAACGCCGACATCGCGGCCGGCATTATTGGTACCGTCACCGGAGACGTCGATGGTGCGGCGTTCGGACGAAAACGGCACGCGCGCAAACTGCGTCACCGCGAAGTCGATGCCGCCGCTGATCGAGGTGCGGTCGGCGAACGAGCGCGGCGATTCTAACAGCCGGTCGCCGAAGGCTTGCGCTGCCTTCGGCCCGTCGATCGGCGTCCAGTCGATCACCACTTTCTGGTTGCCGAGGCCCGACCACTCCACGAACAAAACCGCGATGCGGCCCTGGCGGCCGGAGCGGATGGCGTCGAGCACACGGGGATTGACGACCGCGGCGGCATAGCCTTCGCGTTGCAATTGGAATTTCTGCGCATCGACGCTGCGCGAAACATCGGCCGCCAGCACCAACAGCAGGTCGACCAGCTCGGCCGCGCGGGCAGGCGGCGCAGTGGCCAATACAAGGAGAACAACGCACCAGAGCAAGCGACGCATGACAGCCTCTTTCCGTCATCCGTGGGATGACGGACCAACGACGAAGTCTAGCCGATTTTTTTCTTATTGCGCCAGCACGCGCATGGCCGGGAAGGTCACCTCCACCAGGGTGCCGTCGCTGACCTGGCTGGTGATGCGGAAACGCGCATGGTTGGCCTCGGCGAGCGCCTTGCTGATCGGCAGGCCGAGCCCGGTGCCGTCGGCGCGGCTGGAGGTGGCGATTTGGCGGAACGGTTCGAGCGCGGTCTGCAATTCCTTCTCGCTCATGCCGGGGCCGGTGTCGCGCACCCGCAAGACGATCTCGTGGTCGTCGTTCAAGGCGGCTGAAACGATCACCTGCCCGCCGGCGCCGGTGAACTTGATCGAGTTCGACAACAGATTGAGCGCGATCTGCCGCACCGAGCGCGCGTCGGCCACGATCTGCGGCAGGTTCGGCGGCAGCGAGGTGCGGATGACGACGCGCTCGCGGTTGGCCTGCTGTTGCATGATAGCGACGCATTGCTGCAAGAGGTCATTCAGATTGACGATCACGAAGGTGAGTTCGAGCTTGCCGGCCTCGATCTTGGACAGGTCGAGTAGATCGTTGAGCAGCGAGATCAGGTGGCCACCGGAAGTGTGGATATCCCTGAGGTATTGCCGGTAGCGCTCATTGCCGACCGGCCCGAAGCGCTCGTCCATCATCACCTCGGAGAAGCCGATGATGGCGTTGAGCGGCGTGCGGATCTCGTGGCTGATCTTGGCGAGGAATTCGGATTTGGCGGTGGAGGCCTTCTCGGCCTGCTGTTTGGCATTGATCAGCTCTTCCTCGGTGCGCTTCCAGGCCGTGATGTCGCGCATCACCGCGCAGAATTTCTCGCCGTCGGCAATCCGCCCCATGGTGAAGTAAAGCGGCACCAGGCCACCCTGCCGCACCAGTCCAATCGCTTCGCGGCCGGTATCGAGCACGCCGGCGCCGTTCGCCAACCGGTCGAGATAATCGAGCACGGAGCGCCGGCTTTCCGGCGCGAACAGGTCGCCGAAACTGAGCTCGGCGATCTCAGTGGCCTCGTAGCCGAACAGCGCCTCGGCGCTGCGGTTAGCGGAGAGCACGCGGCCGGCGCGATCGAGCACCAGCACGCCGTCGGTGGCGGTGTCGAGGACCGACTTGAGCTCGTCGTTTTCGCTCTCCAGCCGGCGCAGCGACATGGCCTTGCCACGGTCCTCGGCCACCGCTTGCGTGCTGATCATGAGCACCAGCGCGTTCTCGTTGTTCCAGGCCGCGCTGAACAGGCGGCCTTCCACCGGCTTCTGCTTGCCGTTGACAGTGGTGATGGTGAGCGTCTTGCCGTCATTCCTGGTTTCGCCGGTGGGGGGCTCGGTCTTGGTGTCGATGAACAGGCTGTCGAGGCCGCCAGCCTCGCTCAGCGCTTCCAGCGATAAATAGCCGGTCCATTCGAGGAAGACGCGGTTGGCGTAGATCAGGGTGTTGAGGCGATAGACCAGGATGCCCACCGGCAGGCGGTCGAGGATCGGCCGGCCTTCCTGGATATCGCGGGCGGCATCGCCGTTGCGCGCGGCCCGCGGCGGTACACTAAGCTCGCGCCTGAAATCGTCCTGCGCTGGCGCGGCGGCGCTCTTGCCGGAGGTCTTCTTGAGCCGATTGCTGAGTTCGCGCGCGAGCTCCTCAAAGGCGCTGCGCTCGCCGAGGCTGAGCGCCGGCGGCTCTTCGGCCGGCGGTGGGGCGAACGGCAATACATTGGTCGCCGGCGTTTTCGCCTTAATTTCGGCTGGCACGAGAACCGCTTGCGCCCGGCGTTGCTCCAGCGCAGTCAGGCGATCGACGTCGCGGCAGATGCCGAAGCCGCGATAGCCGGCAAACTGGCGGTCGCGGTCGAACACTGGCAGGCCCGACATCTCGATCGGCAAGGGCTCGTCCGCATCGTCGACCGGCCAGGGCACGACGATGCCGCTCCAGGTGGTTCGCGCAGTGAGCGCGTTCGCCACGGCGCTTTGCGGATCGAGCTTGAGCGTTTCGGCAATGTCCGCCCACGGGCAGTCGAGCACGGCGGCGGTCTTCGGACCGAGCATCTTGGCGAAATCTTCCTTGCCGAGGGTGAAGCGGTTCGCCGCATCCATCTGCCAGACGAAGCGTAACGGAAACCGGCGCGGACGCGCTTCCGGCGCGGCCGGTTTGGCGGCGGTGGACGCGGCTTGCGTAACTGCCGCAGTCGCATCGGTGCTCGCTGCCTTCTCGGGCGCGGCGAATGCGACCAGAAGCGTCACCGTCGCGCCGGCGCCGAGCCGGAGCACGGTGGCGGGCCAGGCCGCGATGTCGCCGTTGGCGCGGCCGTTGAGCGACGCCTCGCGGGCGAGCTGCTTGGCACCGAGCGCGACCAGGTCGCGCTTGTCACCGAAGCGCTCGCGCGCTGCCGGCGCGGCCTCGATCAACTCGCCATCGGCGGTGAAAACCGCCGCCGGCCGCCCGAGATCCGCGAGCAGCCGTTGTGCGCGGTCAGGTAAGCTAAGGTCTTTGCCGGCGCGCTCGGTCGAAACCACCAGCACAGCGGGACTATTGTCGGCCAGCGCGATGCGCGAGCAAAGACAGATCAGCGTGCCACCGAAACCGGCGCCAAAACCGCGCAGCCGCTCGAGCCGCGCCGCGCCGCCGTGTGGCAGCGTACCGGCCAGGCGCGCGATCTGCGCGGCGACCGGTTGCTGGGGTTCGAAGCTGACGGCGGCAAGCGCGCCCGGCGTTGCGGCATCGAAGACCGCGGCCGCGATCGGATTGGCCCACAGCACGCGCCTGGCGTCCGTGCTCCATAGCCATACCGGCGTCGGGCTCAAGGCATGGGCCGCGAGCCGCTGATCGCTCAAGCAAGTGAATTGGAACTCAGTCCCGCTCATCGCACCCGTCAATGTTTACGACTAACAAAGCCTTAATACGGCTGCTTTGATGCTCCGTCCACGATGCGGCACTCGTTATGCCCCACCAAGCGGCGATAACCTTAATTGCGCGAGTTTCAGCACTAGCGGCTTTGGGCGACCGACCTAGATAAAGGTTGAAGTCGGCGGCCGGCGATGAACTTCAGGCAGGAGGATGTGATGGCGAAGGAAGGCATTGGGAATCTCGAGCTCCCGGCAGAAATGCGCGCATTAGCTGAGAAAAGCGTGGAACAGGCCAAGTAGGCCTTCGACAGTTTCATCTCCGCCGCGCAACACGCGGTCAACACCGCCGAGACTCATGCTGCGACTGCGCGCAGCGGTGCCAATGAGATCGGCGAAATGGCCATCGAGTTTACCCAGCGCAATGTCGCCTCGTCGTTCGAATTCGCCGAGAAGCTGATGCGCGCCAAGGATGCCCAGGAACTGACGGCGCTGCACTCTGATTACGTGAAAAGCCTGATCCTGGCATTGACCGATCAGGCCAAGGAATTGGCCAAACAGGCGGTTAAGCTGGCCGGCCAACACTAAGGGGGCCATTGGGGGCCAGATTTGAAGGCAATTTAGCGTCGGCACTAGCCGACGTCTTTGATTTTATGATACTTTTGTGCATTGCAATATTTTTATTGCAATGCACCAAAAATGATGTTATATGATTTTTTATAGCACTCGCCCACATGGCCCCCTTTGGGCGCCCCTTAAGGCAGCGAGTCCTGAAACAAGTGTGAGCCGATTTAACGAGGGCGACGGCTCGCTTTAAGCAGAAAAACGTCCTCCGACCTAAGGATAACTGTCATGGCCGAACCCCAAAACGCGGTTGTCACGCCGAAAGCCAAGCCGAAGCCGGTTGCCACAAGCGCGTCCGCCTTCGAGATGCCGAAGTTCGAGATGCCGAAATTCGAAATGCCGAAGATGGAAGTCCCCGCCGCCTTCCGCGAGGTCGCCGAGAAGGGCGTCGCGCAGGCCAAGGAGCACTACGAGAAGATGAAGAGCGCCGCCGAAGACGCGACGGAAATGCTCGAAGAGACCTATAAGACGGCCTCCAAGGGCTGCTCCGACTACGGCCTCAAGCTGGTCGAAACCGCCAAGGCCAACAGCAATGCCGCTTTCGATTTGTTCGGCAAATTGTTGACCGCGAAGTCCTATGCCGAAGTGGTCGAGCTCTACACTGCCTATGTGCGTACGCAGTTCGATACCGTGACCGCGCAGGCCAAGGAACTTGCCGATCACGCGCAGAAGATCGCGACCGAGACGGTCGAGCCGATCAAGGAAAGCCTCACCAGCGCCTTCAGCAAGGCCGCGTAAACGATCAACCGGCTGAAACAAAGCCCGGGCCGCTTGCCCGGGCTTTTGCTATGGGCAATCCGCTTGCCAAAAAGCCCCCCTGAACCTAGGTTCCGGCCGCTCGCGTCAATGATGACGAGCCCGTGCAGGCGTAGCTCAGTTGGTTAGAGCGCTGGTCTGTGGAACCAGAGGTCGGTGGTTCAAGTCCACCCGCCTGTACCACTTAATTTCCGCAATCAATCCGGCGTCAGCAGCGAAATGCCGAGTAGAGCGCGCCGGCGCAGCCAGGCGGTCGCGCGATATTTCGGATCAAGCGTCACCGCGTGCATGCCGTCGAGCACGGCCAGCACGCGGCGCCCACCGAGTGTGTCGCCGAGCGCCAGCGGGCCCCGCGGGTAATTGAGCCCGATTTCGACCGCGGTATCGATGTCGGTGGGTGCCGCGATGCGCAGTTCAGCGATGCGGCTGCCGATATTAACGATCATGGCGAGCAACCGCTGCACCACGAAGCCCGCGCTGTCGTTGATCACAGTGACCGGCGCAGCCGTCGACAGCGCCGCGATCGCGGCGCCTAATGTTTCCGGCGTCGTGAGCGGCGTTTTCATCACTGTGCGGCGGCCCTTGAAAACGCCCAGCATATCGACTGCGACCGTGCGCGTCGGGTCGAGCTTGAGCCGGACGACGGCGCTGGTGGCATCCTCGCCGAGCGGCGTGACGAAACAGAGCGCGCCCGCGCCGGGCGCGCCGCCGACTTGTGTCTTGATGCCCGCGCTTGCTAGCCATTCGGCCAGTTCGTGGCCGCCGTCCTCGTCCGCGACCCAAGCTGCCGACGGCACCAGTTGCACGGCGGCCTGCACCGTCGGCGAACCCGCGGCCGGCGGGCCGTCGTAATTGTAGAAGCCCTGCTTGGTCTTGCGGCCGAGCAATCCGCCGGCGACGCGCACGGCCAGTTGCGCCGACGGCTGATACATCGGCTCGCCGAAATATCGATCGTAGATGCTCACCATCACCGCGTGGGTGACGTCGGCGCCGATCAGATCGAGCAACTCGAACGGCCCCATGCGGAAACCGGCGGCTTCCTTCATCAGCAGATCGACCTCGCGCGGGCTCGCGATGCCTTGTGCGACGATGCGCAGCGCCTCCGGCCCATAGGCGCGGCCGGCGTGATTGACCACGAAGCCGGGCGTGTCGGCCGTCACCACTGGGTACTTGCCGATGCGGCGCACGAAGCCGGTGAACGCCTCGACCAAAGCGGGATCGCTGCGCAATCCGCCGATCACCTCGACCAGCCGCATCAGCGGCGGCGGATTGAAGAAGTGCAGGCCGCCCACGCGCGCCGGGTCGCCGCAGCCGGCGGCGATTTCGGTGACCGACAGCGAGGAGGTATTGGTGGCGATCACCGCGTCGGGCGCGATTCGTTTCTCCAGCTCTCGGAACAATTCGCGCTTGGCCGCGAGGTCTTCCACGATCGCCTCGATCACGATGCCGGCTGCAGCGACCTCATCGAGCGAGCCGATCGCCCGCAAGCGGCCGACCACGCCCTGCTTTATTTCCACCGTCGTGCGACCCTTCGCCACCTGGGCGTCGAGCGCCTTGTCGATCGCCGCCACCGCTTCGAGCACCGCGCCTGGCCGTGAATCGAACAGCAGCGCCGTCATTCCTGCTTGAGCACAAACCTGCGCGATGCCGCGCCCCATGGTGCCGGCGCCGATAACCGCGACAATCAGATCCGGCCGCTGCAGATCCTGCGCCACGCTCACTTCCCTTCGAACGTCGGTTTACGCTTCTCCAGGAACGCGCGCATGCCTTCCTTCTGCTCGCTTGTGGCAAACTGTAACAGCAGCGCCTTGCGCTCCAGCATCAGCGCGGTGTCGAGCGGCGCATTCAGGCCGGCATTGACGATTTCCTTGATTTGCATGACGGCGATCGGCGGCTGTGCTGCGATCTCGCGCGCGATCTCGACGGCGCGCGCCAGCGCCTGGCCGGTCGGCGCCAGTTCGCTGATCACGCCCATGCTCAGCGCTTCCGCCGCGCTAAACATCTTGCCGGTCATCAACAGCAGCATGGCGCGCTTGCTGCCGATCAGCCGCGCCAGTTTCTGCGTGCCGCCGCCGCCCGGCAGGATGCCGATCTTGACTTCGGGCAGGCCGAGGCGGGCGCCTTCACCGGCAACGATAATGTCGGCGCACAAGGCAAGCTCAAGCCCGCCGCCAAGCGCGAAGCCTTCGATCGCGGCGATCACCGGCTTCGGGCAGTCCATGATCGTACGCCAGTATTTCTGCACGTTGCGCGCCATGACCTCGATTGGGCCGGCCTCCGCCATTTCGCCGATGTCGGCGCCGGCCGCGAACACCGCGTCCGAGCCCGTCACGATCAGGCAGCGGATTTTCTCGTCGGCGGCATGGCGGGTGACCTCGTCGGCGAGCCGCGCGCGCACCTCCAGATTGAGCGCATTGCGCACCTGCGGCCGATTGAGCCGGAACACGACAATGGCGTCCGACGGGCGTTCGACGAGAAGAGGGTCAGACGAGGTCATGGCGGTTCACCGATTTTATCGCGCGGACGTATCCGTGCTGGCCTGGCCGTTCCACAAGCCGCGCATCAATTCGAGTGGCTTGCGTCTGAACAGATGCAAGACCAGGAAAACGAAGCCGAAATAGATCAGTATGGCAACGGGTATGACGTAGAGCGCCGCGCTCCACGCGGTCGCGTGATAAAACGGCAGCAGCCACGCCGCCATGGCCGCGACGCCGAGCAGCCCGGCGGCGAGGATGGTTGAATCGGGTAACGGTAACGGGAACCCGGCCCATCTTCATCGCCGCAATCGCAAACCCGACGCCGAGCAGCACCAGGCTAATGTCGAGCACCATGTCGAGTACGCTTTCAAAGCTGCCTAGCAGCGCGTACTTTCCGGGGCGGAGCGCGCCCTGCGCGGCCGCAAGCTGAAACTGGTGCAGCAAGATCGCGATCAGCAGTCCCGCGCATAACGCCAGTTGCACACGCCAGCGTTCCGGCGCTGCGAGCAGGAACGCCACCCTGGCCATGCCGCAAACGGCGACCGCGGGCAGGATCAAGCCCCACAGCGTGGTGGCGCGCGCCACCGCCGAATGACCCGGCAGGTAGCGCAGCATGGCCAGCATGGACCATTCGACGACCAGCACGGCGAAGAAGGCGACGCCAGAGACCGACAGCGCGAGTTCGCCGAAGGCATGGGGATCAAGCAGGCGGGTAAAGGCGGCGAGGATCGCAAAAGCCGCGGAGCCCGCTAAAATGCGCGCCAGGAAGTAGATGCCGCTATGGTGAAGCAGAGCCATTAAGCTGATATCAATCAGGGGGCTTGCGAAAAATCAACCGCCGTTGGCCGCGCGACGCAAAAACGCCGGCGATGGTCTCGCCGGCGTTTTCATTCGCGAAAAGATAAGCGGTCAGCGGTATGTATAGCGTCCATTGTTGCCGACGCGCGGGCCTATGCCGCGTGGCGGCCGATAGACTGGCTGCGGCGCTGCCGACCGCGGTCCGCCGAAAAAGAAGTCGAAGAAGCCCGGGCCGCTGTAGCCGCCGCCGCCGCCGCCATACATGCCAACCGGCATGCGCACCGGCTTGGACGATGAATTCGGCGCCCGCTCGATCGCGATATCGGCGACCTTGCGCTCGCTGCCCCTGAGGATGGCGATCATCCTGGCGTCGCGGCCATAGATGTCCTCGCGCAGCTGCAGCTTGCCGTTCTCGTCTACGAAGGCGGTCTGATAGGTCAGGTGGACCCAGATGTTCTTGGGGAAGTTGATGTTGATCTCGCTACCGCCGAACATCTTCTCCAGTCGCGCCTCGGTGTAGTGCTCACTCGGCAGCACCAGCGACAACAGCTTCTCGCCATAGGTGAGCGGATTCTGCACCCGCATGCAGCCGTGGCTGTAAGCGCGCTTTTCCTTGGCGAACAGGTATTTATCCGGCGTGTCGTGCTGGTAGACCAGGAACTTGTTGGGGAAGTTGAAGCGGATGCGGCCAAGCGCATTGCCGGCGCCCGGTGGCTGCGAAATGTGCACGGTGCCATCGGCGTCCTGGGTCAGTTTCAGGCCGATGCGATCGAGCGCCTGTGGATCTTCCTGCAGCGCCGGAAGATATTCGTTCTCGATGATCGAGGGCGGCACGTTCCAGGTCGGGTTGACGGTGATGAATTTCATCTCCGCGCTGACCATCGGTGTCGCCTTGTCCGGCTTTCCGGCCACGATCTTGGTGTGCCAGTAGACCTTGTCGTTGTTGTAGAGCGTCAAGGTGTAATCCGGCACGTTGACGATCACATGCGGATTGCCGAGGTCGCGCGGCAGCCAGCGCCAGCGCTCCATGTTGACGATGATGGTATCGGTCGGATTGGCGGACGGGCGGTGCGTCGCCTGCTTCACGCCATTGAGCGCGCGCACCGTGTTGGAGCCAAGATTGCCGTCGACGTCGAGGTCGGCTTCGGTCTGGAACGTCTTTACCGCGTCGCGCACCGCATCGTCATAGAGCGGGCTGTCCTTGTCGCCGGCAATGTTGAGGCGCTTGCGCAGGGCGACCACGCGCGCGTCCTTCATGCCGGGGCGCAGGATCTTGCCCTCGCCGACATGCACAAGGTCCTGTTTCTTTTCTTCCTCGGCCTTGGGCGTCAGGGCGCCCTTGCGCAGTTCGGCCAGCTTGGCCTTGAGCGCGGCGAATTCGGCCTGCGGCGGATTGTAGCTGTCGAGAGCCTTGCCGGCGTCTATGGCGTCGGCGAGCTTGGCCAGCACCTGGGCCGGCTCCGGCGCTACCAGCTCGAATTGAATGTCGGCGCCGACGCGGCTGTAGTGGATGCGGCCGGTCTGCGCCTGGCGGGCATAGGTGAGGATGGAAGCAGTGAGCTTGATCTCATCCTCGGCCAGTGCGTTGGCGGTCATCGCCGATTTGAAATCCGGGGTCGGATAGTCGTTCGGATTGAGGCCGACGCTGTCGACCTGGGCTAGATAGGCGATCGCGGCCTTGGCGCGCTCGTCCGCGGCGCCATCGCTCACCCACAGCGGCTTGTAGTCGCGCGCCTTGTAGAATGCCTCCACACCCTCGCGGTCGGCTTTGCGGCTGACGATGCGGTCGAGCTTGCCGGAGATCATCTCGCGCAACTGGTCGGCGACAGCGCTGTCCGCCGTGGCGGACACCGGGGTGGCGGCCGGCACGGCCGCGGCTTTTGCCGGCTCGACCGCCGGCGCGGCGGCGTCATGCTTGGGCTCAGCCTTGATATCGGCCGACGGCGTGTTAGGCGTGACTGCGACGTCCTTCGTCGTCAGCGGTGGCAACAGGTCGGTATCCGGCATCGGCACCGCCGCCTCGATCTGCCGTTCGGATTGCTGCGCCATTCCGGCATGGCTTCCCAATACCAGCACCAGCCCGAGGGCGGTCGAGGCCAGCAGACGGTTAAATCGAGCGCTTTTCACCAGTACGTCTCCTAAAAGCTGAGCAGAGGCCGAAGCCCACTTATTTGGCATCCTATCCCATAGTCCTGAGATAGTTACATTTTTCCCAACATGGCAGAGCAAAACAGCCGCCGACTGTGGCTATTTTGCACGGGGCCTGAAAACCCCGATTTGGCCGGTATTTCCGGCCTTGCCGCAGGTTCTAGATATAGCAACGGTCGGCCGAACGGCTGGTTCCTGAACAAGTTTTTGCGAGTTTTACCCAGATGACTTCTTCGTGATGGTGGGCTTGGCGGAACCCCCAGGATAGGGTCGGCCCATGACGACGGGTTGATGCCCGTGCGCCCAATATCCGAATCGCCGGCCGGAGGCCGTTACCCCGCTGACAACGGCGCGCCATTGCGCTAATATTTAAAAATTACCGCCAGTGAAAGAGCGGTCGAAAGGAAACGCCATGGCCTGGACGACACCGACCCTTGTCGAAATCTGCATCGGACTCGAGATCAACGGCTATCTGCCGGCCGAGTTCTGATTTCCTCGCCACGTCCGCGCGACCCCCGTTAGATGGGACGCCTCACCGCCATCGTGCTTGGTTCGGCGGCCGGAGGCGCTTTTCCGCAATGGAATTGCCGCTGCCCAGTCTGCGCGCTGGCGTGGGCTGGTGATTCGCGCGTGCGTGCGCGCACGCAGGCCGGCATCGCGGTCAGCGCCGGCGACGGCCGCTGGACGCTGATCAACGCCTCGCCCGATCTCGGCCAGCAAATTCGCGGCAACCCAGCGCTGCATCCGCAAGCCGGATTGCGCGGCAGCCCGATCGACGCAGTGGTGCTCACCGGCGCCGAGATCGATCAGATCGCCGGCCTGTTGTCGTTGCGCGAGAGCACGCCGTTCACGCTCTACGCGACGCCGGCGAGCCACGCCGCAGTAGCCGCCAATGCAATGTTCGGCGCGCTCTCGGCGATGACGCGGCGCGCGGTCAATCCGGGCGAGCGTTTTATGCTGGCGGGAAACATCGAAGCGAGCCTGTTCATGGTGCCCGGCAAGCTGCCGCTCTATCTAGAGGGCGACGATCCCGAGACCGGTGCCGAGAGCGCCGCCAATGTCGGCATCGAGTTGCAGCGCGAGGGCGCACGGCTCATCTTCGTGCCGGGCGCAGCGGCGGTGACGGGTACCATGCGCGAGCGCTTCGCGCGCGCCGACGCCGTCCTGTTCGATGGCACGCTATTCACCAACGACGAGATGCTACGCAGCGGAACCGGACAGAAAACCGGCCGCCGCATGGGTCATATGCCGATCGACGGCGAAGGCGGCACTTTGCAGGCGCTCGACGGACTTAACGCACGGCGGATTTTCGTCCATATCAACAACACCAATCCAATCCAGATCGACGGCTCGGCCGAACGCCGCAAAGTCGAGGCCGCTGGCTGGCAAGTGGCCGAGGACGGCATGGAGATCGTGTTGTGAAACGGCTCTCACCCGACAAACTGGAAACGGCACTGCGCGAGATCGGCGAGCGGCGTTATCACCGGCTGCATCCGTTCCACGGCCTGCTGCACGGCGGCAAATGCACGAAGGGCCAAGTGCAAGCCTGGGCGCTCAATCGTTACTACTATCAGGCCATGATCCCGATCAAGGACGCCAGCCTGATCGCGCGCTGCGAGGATAGCGCCGTGCGGCGCGAATGGCGCTCGCGCCTGGTCGATCACGATGGCGAGCGCGAAGGTGACGGCGGTATCGCGCGCTGGCTCATGCTCACCGACGGGCTCGGGCTCGATCGCGACTACGTCACTTCGCTGCGCGGGCTCTTGCCCGGCACGCGTTTCGCGGTCGATGCTTATGTGCGCTTCGTGCGCGAGAAGACGCTGCTGGAGGCGATCGCGTCGTCGCTGACAGAGATGTTCTCGCCCGTCATCATCGGCGAGCGCATGGCCGGGATGCTTGCGAATTACCCCTTCGTCACCCGTCAAACGCTGAGCTATTTCGACAAGCGCCCGCCGCAGGCCCAGCGCGACGCCGATTTCGCGCTCGATTACGTTAAGCAAAACGCCAGAACGCCCGAGCAGCAGCAGGCGGTGCTGGCCGCGCTCGAATTCAAGTGCGGGGTGCTATGGGCCATGCTGGACGCGCTTCACCACGCCTATGTGGCGCCAAAGCAGTTGCCGCCGGGCGCTTTTGTGCCGGAGGGCTACTGATGGATCAGTCCGCGGCCCAGGTGTCGGATACCTCGTTTCCGCGGCTGCCGCGCGGCGTGCGGCTCACGCACAAAGAGGCGCAGGGCGGTTGGATTCTTCTGGCGCCGGAGCGGGTGTTCAAGGCCGACGTCATCGCGGTGGAAATCCTCAAGCGCTGCACCGGCGAGGCGAGCGTGGCGCAAATCGTTGATGATCTCGTCATGATGTTCAACGCGCCGCGCGAGCGCATCCATGCCGACGTGGTGAAACTGCTCGCCTCGCTGGCGGACAAGAAGCTGCTGGAGCTTTAGCCGTGCTGGCGCCGGACCTCCTGCCCAATCCGCTCGGGCTGCTCGCCGAGCTCACGCACCGCTGTCCCTTGGGGTGTCCCTATTGCTCGAACCCGCTCGCGCTCGACCCGCGCGCCGACGAACTCGACACCGCCACCTGGGCCCGCGTGTTTCGCGAAGCGGCGGGCCTCGGCGTGTTGCAGGTGCATCTCTCGGGCGGCGAGCCGGCGGCGCGGCGCGACCTCGCCGACATCGTCAAAGCCGCGCGCGAGGCCGGTCTCTACAGCAATCTGATCACCTCGGCGGTCGGCCTGACGCCGCAAACATTGAATGCGCTCGCCGATGCCGGTCTCGATCACGTGCAGATCTCGATCCAGGACAGCGAGCAGAAATCCGCCGATCATATTGCCGGCTATGACGGAGCCTCGGCGCGTAAGCGCGCGCTTGCGGCGGAAGTCGTGAAGCTCGGCCTGCCACTCACCGTCAACATGGTCGTGCATCGCGCCAATATCTCGCGCATCGAAGCGATGGTGGAACTGGCGCTCGCCCTCGGTGCCGCGCGCGTCGAAATCGCACATGTGCAGTACTACGGCTGGGCGCTGAAGAACCGCGCCGCACTGATGCCGTCGCGCGAGCAGGTCGAGCAGGCGGTGCGCCAGGTCGAGCTGCTGCGCGAGAGGCATCACGGCCGCATCGTCATCGACGCGGTGGTGCCGGATTATTACGCGCGCTTCCCCAAGCCTTGCGTCGGCGGCTGGGGCCGCCGCTCGCTCAATGTCACGCCGGCCGGCCGCGTGTTGCCCTGCCACGCCGCCGAGGTCATTCCCGGGCTCGAGTTCTGGAGCGTGCGCGAGCACTCGCTGGCCGACATCTGGCGGTCCTCGCCCGCATTCATGGCGTTCCGCGGCACCGACTGGATGCAGGAGCCGTGCAAGAGCTGCTCCCGCCGCGAGCAGGATTTCGGCGGCTGCCGCTGCCAGGCCTTTCTGATCGCGGGCGACGCAAGTGCCGCCGATCCGGTCTGCCATCTCTCGCCGCACCATGCCCTGGTCGAGCAACTGGCCGCGGTGCGAGAAGAAGTTCCCTACAGTTACCGGCATTCCTGAGTGTTGTTTCGCAACACGGAAATTTGCGAGACCCCCCGATTGCAACCCAGGGGTCAAATGGTGGAGACTTGGGGTTAATGGGGGCGCGCTCCGGGGCCGTTCTCGATCGGACCGCGGAGACAAGCGCCTCCACATCAGGGAGGTCCTCAATGATTCCATGTCTCACCGCCCGGCGCAGCCTATTGCTCGCCGGCACGATCGCCGGTCTTCTGTTGACCGCTCCGGTCTTCGCCCAGCCTGCTTCCACTCCACCCGCCGCCGCGCCTGCTCCGGCGCCGGCCGCCGCACCCGCAGCGGCACCTGCCGCTGCGCCCGCACTGCCACCCGGCTCGCCGCTGATCGGCCGCCCCGAAGGCAATGAGGCCGCCAGCAAACTCGCGCCGGTCGCGCCGCCGCCGCTGCCGGCGGCAGCCGACAAGCTGCCGACCGCCAAGCTCAAGCTGCCGCCTGGCTTCAACATCGAGGTCTATGCCAGCGGCATCGCCAACACGCGCTCGCTGCGCATCGGCGACAAGGGCACCGTGTTCGTCGGCACCCGCTTCGGCAACAAGGTCACCGCCATCGTCAAGAAGGACGGCAAGACCGAGATCAAGACGGTCGCGGAGGGTCTCTATCGCCCGAACGGGCTAGCCTTCCACAACGGCACGCTCTACATCGCCGAGCTGTCGCAGATTTCCAAGATCGACAATGTCGAGGCCAATCTCGACCACCCGCCGAAGCCCACGGTAATCTACAAGGATCTGCCGAAGGACGAGGCGCATGGCTGGAAGTTCATCGCCATCGGTCCCGACAAGAAGCTCTATCTGGAGGTCGGCCAGCCGGGCAATAACGTTCTGCATGACGACGCGCATGGCCAGATTCGTCGCATCAATCTCGATGGCACCGGCGCCGAAGTTGTCGCCAGGGGCGTACGTCACTCGGTCGGCTTCGACTGGAACCCGGTGAACAAGCAGCTCTATTTTTCCGACAATGGCCGCGACTGGATGTCCGAGGACGTGCCGAACGACGAACTCAACCGCGTCACTAAGACTGGCGAGCATTTTGGGGCGCCATATTGTTATCAGGGCAATATTTCGGATCCGGAATTTGGCTGGGGCCATAGCTGCAGCGAGTTCACGCCACCAGTCTTGCTGACCGGCCCGCACTCGGCTGGGCTGGGCCTTCGCTTCTACACCGGCAACATGTTTCCGAAGAAATATAAGAACGCCATCTTCCTCGCCCGCCACGGCTCGTGGAACCGCTCGAATAAGATCGGCGGCGATATCGTCGCCATCTTCCTCAACAAGGACGGCACAGTGAAGTCGATGGAGCCTTTCATCACCGGCTTCCTGGTCGACAACAAATATATCGGCCGTCCGGTGGACGTGGAGATCATGAAAGATGGATCGATGCTGCTGTCCGACGATTGGAACGGCGCGATCTATCGCATCACTTACGGCAAGGCCCGCACGGCCGCCAACTGACGAAATATGCCGGGAACGCTTCGGCGCTCCCGGCATTTTCTTGATATGCTTAACCTCCGAACGATTCAATTGTTGCGACCACTCGCTGCGCTGGCGCTCATTTGCGCCGCCAGTGGGTCGCTATGGGCCGAAACATTGGCGGAACGTGCGACGCCGTGCCTGGTTTGTCACGGCGAGAACGGCCAATCGGAAACCCCGGAAATTCCTTCGCTCGGCGGGCAACCCGCGCCCTATCTACTGATCCAGCTTTATTTGTTCCGAGAAAAACAGCGCGTCGTCGAGATCATGAACGAGATGACGAAGAGCTTCACCGACGACGACCTGCGCGCATTCTCCGATTTCATTGCCAAGCTGCCGCCGCCGAAACCGCCGGCCGATGCGGGCGATGCTGCCCGCTTGGCGAGCGGCCGCGCGTTGATCACCGAGCACCGCTGCAATAGCTGCCACAATCTGGATTTGTCCGGCCGCGAAAACATCCCGCACATCGCCAACCAGCGCGAGGATTTTCTGGCGAAGACGCTGCGCGAGTACAAGGACAATACGCGGCATGGCTACGACGGAGTGATGGCCGAGGTGCTGGTGCCCGTCAGCGAGGCGCAGATCGCCGATCTCGCCTATTACATTGCGCACTTCCGCTAGCGCATGACCCCGGCAAAACCTGCCCTTGGCCGATAAAAAACCGGGCCCCCGCGAGGGGCCCGGTTTCAGTTTGCCGGTGTGGGGACCGGCAATATTCCAGAGGGGAACAAGCTGCACACCGTTTGATTCTGGGAGGAAACATCCGGTGCAACAGCAATGTTAATTATGCGAGTTGCACGCTGCTCCAGCAACGCTACGCGCCGCATGACTGCCATGCTGAATCGCAATTCGCCGGCCAATTCGCGAATCGCTCGCATGACGGCCATGCCAAATCGCCAACCGCTGCTGCGCTATTTTGCCGCGGTGAAACTCAGAAATGCCAGCGCTGCGCGTTGGCAACCAGGAAGTCGCGGAATACCTGGATACGCGCGACCGACTTGAGCTCCTCCGGATAGACGAAGTAGGCATCGAGCGCGAGCGTGTTGTCGTCGCCGAACAACTGCACCAGTCCGCCGTTTTCCTCCACCAGATAATCGGGCAGAATCGCAATTCCCAAGCCGCGCTGGCAGGCGCGCAGGACGCCGAGCACATTATTGACGGTCAGATTTGGGCTGCGCGGGCCCTTGCCGTCGCGGCTGATTTCGAGCAGCCAACGCCGGTTGGCGAAATGCGCCGGCACGTTGCCGCCGAGCAGAATTATGCGGTGCTTGTCGAGGTTCGCGTGGTCGCGCGGAGTGCCGAAACGCTTGAGATAGTCGGGCGAGGCATAGGCGTGGAAATGCACAGAAAACAGTTTGCGCTGGATCAGGTCGGGCTGGGTCGGCTGGCGCAGGCGGATGGCGACGTCGGCCTCGCGCATGGCCAGGTCGAGCTCCTCGTCGGTGGTAATCAAGGTGATATGGATGTCGGGATAAAGATCGAGGAATTCGCCGAGCCGCGGGGTGAGCCAATGTACGCCAATGCCGGGTGTGGTGGACACCTTCAATTCGCCGTTCGGCCGTTCGCGGCTGTCGGTGAGCTTGGTGCGCGCGGCCTCCAGTTTCATGAACACTTCGTGCGCGGTGCGGTAGAGCAACTCGCCTTGTTCGGTGAGGATCAGCCCGCGCGCATGGCGGTGGAACAGCGACACTGACAGTTCGCCTTCGAGCGCCGAGACTTGGCGCGAGACCGCCGACTGCGACAGGCCGAGCCGCTCGCCGGCATGAGTGAATGAGCCGGCTTCCGCTGCGGCGTGGAACACCTTCAGCTTGTCCCAATCCATCGACTTGTTGGTTCCGACCATGATTTATTCCGCCGCCGCGCGCTGGTGTTCATGCGCGGCCAGGAATTTCTCCGCTTCGAGCGCCGCCATGCAGCCCTGTCCGGCCGCGGTGACCGCCTGTCGGTAGATGTCGTCGGTCACGTCGCCGGCGGCGAATACGCCGGGCACGGAGGTGACGGTGGAATGGCCGGCGGTGATGATATAGCCGGCCGGCTTCATCTGCAGTTGGCCGGTGAACAGCTCGGAGGCGGGCGTATGCCCGATGGCGATAAACACGCCGTCGACCTTGCGCTCGCTGACCGCGCCGGTTTTCAGGTTCTTGAGCCGCACGCGGTTGACCTTGGGCGGGGTGTCGCTGCCCATCACGTCGTCGAGCACGCTGTCCCAGATCACGTCGATCTTGGGGTTCTTAAATAGCCGGTCCTGCAGGATCTTTTCCGCGCGGAACGAGTCGCGCCGGTGCACCACGGTGACCTTGGAGGCGAAATTGGTGAGGAACAGCGCTTCCTCGACCGCGGTATTGCCGCCGCCGATCACCACCACTTCCTTGTTGCGGTAGAAGAAGCCGTCGCAGGTGGCGCAGGCCGACACGCCGTAGCCCTTGAACTTCTGCTCGGACGGCAGATCGAGCCAGCGCGCCTGCGCGCCGGTCGCAATAATCAAGGCATCGGCAAGATAGATGTCGCCGGAATCGCAGGTCAGTCGGAACGGCCGTTGCGCCAGTTCCACCTTGTTTACATGGTCGGTGACGATGCGGGTGCCGACATGCTCTGCTTGCGCCTGCATCTGCTCCATCAGCCAAGGACCCCGGATGACATCGGCGAAGCCCGGGTAGTTCTCGACGTCGGTGGTGATCGTGAGTTGGCCGCCAGGCTGGACGCCTTGAATCAGGATCGGCTCGAGCATGGCACGCGCGCCATAGATGGCAGCGGTGTAACCCGCCGGCCCCGAGCCGACGATCGCGACTTTGGTGTGCGTGGTCTTTGCCATGGTCTACGCCCCCTGGATGGGCGTCGTCGAGCGCTTGTCGCTCAGGTGGCCGGACGCTGGCCGGCTCTTTTGT
>DATISB010000121.1:0-28061 GCA_035469145.1 Pseudolabrys sp. | reverse complement strand
TCCGCCTTGGCCTCATCCTTTAACTTTTCGAAGTCGATGCGATCCAGTGTAACATTCTCGGTCATTAGTGCCTCCTGCCAGTTAGGTTGCACCAATCGAGTAGCTCGGACCGTGGGAACATGAGTGTGAAGTAGGTCACTGGGACCGCTAATCGCCCATATTATTTACACGATATTTATTCTGCCCTGCGACGTTGTTTTGATCTCTTGTGGCTAGATTTCAACTTGAGTTGATTGGCAATTACTTTGGCCGGAGCATCTAATGACCTTCTGACCGGTGGCTTATCCCCCTCCCCTCGTCACCGGTAGCCTCGCCGTGGGACCCACTCCGGCGAGGCATTCTTTTAAGCTGCCTCAGTTGGCGGTCTAGTCACCGGGTTTCTTGATACCCGACAGCGCGTGGTTGCGAGTCCGCTGCGGAACACGGTGAGCCGAGGCGGCGCAATCGTGCCACTCACTGTACTTGAATAATAATGTCAGCTAGCGGACAAACGCGTGCGCGGTTGGATTGTCCGCTAAGTGCCGATTTTGTTGCAAAAGTCGGCGCCCCCTCCAAGTGCACAACTTTTGAATCCAACGAGCGTCCCGCTTGAATCAATCTTGCGCGACGGATTCATTTTTTGAATCAATGTTGCGTGTTGGGATGCAAAAAATCTTTTTGCAACAATATCTGCCAGAAGCGGACATAACGCTCGCTGGTAAAATCTAAAAAAGCCCGGCTCGGCGGGAGCCGGGCCAAGTAATGGGAGGAACGCTCAACCCGAGCACCGCGGCCTATTGAGTCGCAAGGAAACTCTGAGCCATGTCGGCCTTTTCCCAGCAAATCGATAGTCGGACGCGCGTACTCAAAATATGAAAACTTATCGCCGCCGCAGTGAAACGACGAGGGCGTCATTGGCGCGGTCAAGGCGCCGTGCCAAGACTCCCGCAACATAAAAGAGCGCGGCCGCGCTGTATCCAAGTAGAGCGGCGTCGGCAATATAAAACTGCGAGGGTTTCAAGGCACGTACGTCCGCCGTGTGTGGCCGATCTAGTAAAGCCGAGATTTCGCCAAACACCGCGCCGGGCTCATCCACTATGGCGATCTGGGTGCCCTGCCTCACGACTGCGACAGCACCCTCCTTGAGAAACAGCAACCGGCCTGTCCTCGAACCAGCGGCGAGCACGACCTCGTCAGCGCGATAGGTTGCAAGCGGCAGGTCGGCATAATGGAAACTTGCGTAGGTAGAGGTAACCTGCATGTCCAATTTTCCAAATCTCAAATCTGAAATGTAGGCAGGACCTCATGCTCGCAATGTGATGTGGTTCACACAACCGCGCGCCGCATTCTTTGTGTGATGATTTTGCCACTCTCCTAGGCAGCCGATTACCTCTACCGCTTGTCCGCTTTGGGTCCAATAGCGACCATTCAAGTTATGATTACGAATTGACGCGGACATCGGGCGACGCATGTACGTCCGCATTTGGCTACGCGCTTATCAGTTTGCGCCCTAGGGGTGACCGACACCGAGAGTCGAGCTCGGCTTCGACTGATCTGGGTTGAGCTGATGCGGATAACGATAGGCGCTATCGCCGGTCGGCAGCACCGGATAGGCAGTATAGGAAATCTTCGGTTGCGAAAAGATCACCGCTGACTGGCGCATGGTATTAGCGATTGCAGGATCGACGCATTCACCATTCGCCGCAGTCCCCTCGATACATTTACTTTGCGCGTTCGCGGCGCTCGACGAGAGCGTCAGCGCGGCAACGGTGGCGAAAAAAGCTACCTGAAAAATACCTTTCATCGTCGTTCTCCTAATATATAGCGGTAGCGCCCACGACAGCTTGCCAGCCGGTGGACGATACGACAGGAATGGCTGAGCCGGGCACAAATGCGTTGGCCAACACACTGAACATATTGTCACCCACGGCCTGATGTTCGTTCTCGTGCGTCCATACGTGATCTAATCGCGCATTAAACGTCAGCTTGTCGTTCGCCGCGTAGCGCGCAATTAAACCGGCGGCCCAACGCTCCTTCTCCGGCACGAATTGCAACGTGATCGGGTCATATCCGTTGTGGTTTCGGAACAAGAAACTCCCAGTCGGACCGACCGCAAGCTGGTCGATCAGAATTAAATGCTGAATGCCAACCCGATACACGTCGGAGTTTGTGTTCATGGCCTCCTTGAGCCCGCGGCACCCACCTTGAACGCTGTTCTGTTTGTTTGCCTACCGACGGCAGCAACTGCCGATTAGGGAACGGTGACTTCGGAACGGCTACCTCCGCCGCGCGCGCTTCGATCAGCGGCTCGGGGGCAGCGACGACTTCCACCAGTTCGCCGTCGTCGAGCAGCAGAAGATCGTCGGTCAGCAAGCGCGCCAGCTGCTGCAGATCGATCTCGAAGGCGCCGCCCTTGACGCCGGTGATCGTTATTTTCTGCGCACTGCGCTGGGCGTAATCGAGGATCACTGTATCGATGACCGGCCGACCGTGTCGGACGGCGGCGGCAAGGACGCTGGTTACGCGCGGCATGTGCTGAGGGGCGTCGTCGATTAGTTCAGGCGCGCTGGGCGCTCGTGATCGGAATCGTTTGCCGGAACAGGGCTTGGCGCCATTGGCTCATCGGCGGCGGCAGCAGCCGCCTCATCCTTGCTCTGATATTCGCGATAGGACAGCCAGCCGAGCGGGAGGCAGCCGAGATAGGCGAGCGTGCCAAGGGTGAGCACTTCCCACGGATAGCTGATCAGCAATGCGAAGAACAACACCACCATCACGAACACCGGCAGCACCAGTTCTGGCGGTACGCGCTTGCCCACCCGTTTGCCGGAGAACACCGGCAGGCGCGAGACCATCAACAGCGCAATCACCACCGTGTAGAAGAACGTGAGCCACACCGTCACAAGCCCATTGGAGACGCCTAGGAAATTGAGGTAGATTGGCAGCAGCACGGTGATGGCGCCGGCCGGCGCCGGGATGCCGGTGAAGAAATTCCCCGCCCAGGCCGGCTTGTTGGGGTCGTCGATCATCACGTTGAAGCGCGCGAGCCGTAATGCCGCGCAAATCGCGAACACCAGCGCCGCGATCCAGCCCGCCGATTTGAGCTCGTGCAGACCCCAGAAATACAGGATCAGCGCCGGCGCCACGCCGAAATTGACGAAGTCGGCCAGGCTGTCGAGCTCGGCACCGAAGCGCGAGGTGCCCTTGAGCATGCGCGCGAGCCGCCCGTCGATGCCGTCGAGCAACGCGGCTAACACGATTGCGGCCAGCGCGAATTCGAGCTTGCTCTCGATCGCCAAGCGGATCGCGGTAAGCCCCGCGCACAATGCAAGCAGCGTAATCAGATTGGGCAGCAGCGTGCGCACCGGGATCGCCTTAAAGCGGCGGCGCCGGGGCGGCGGAGCGGGATCGAAAGGCGGAAACACCATGGCGCCAATATAGACGCTTGCGGGCGTGCGCGCCACGGCGCCCCGATATGGTTTTGCGTCCTTGTTAACGATTTAGCCGCTTCGAAATGCACGCCCGGCGTCGCTGGTGCGCAGGTCGGCGAGCACGGTTTCGCCAGCGATCGAGGTCTGCCCGACCGCGACCATCGGCGGCGTGCCGTCGGGGAGATAGACGTCGACGCGCGAGCCGAAGCGGATCATGCCGAAGCGCTCGCCAGCGCCGACTGGCTGGCCCTCGTGCACGAAGCAGACGATGCGGCGCGCCACCAGCCCGGCGATCTGCACCACGGCGACGCGCGTGCCGGCGGTAGCGATCACCAGCGAATTGCGCTCGTTGTCGGCGCTCGCCTTGTCGAGATCGGCGTTGAAGAACTTGCCCGGCTGGTAGACGATTTTCTCAATGCGGCCGGCCACCGGGCTGCGGTTCACGTGGCAGTCGAACACGTTCATGAAGATCGAGATGCGCGGTAGCGGCTTGTCGCCCAGCCCAAGCTCGTGCGGCGGCGATGCCGTGGTGATCTGGCTGACGCGGCCGTCGGCGGGCGCCACCACTAGGCCCTCGCGCACCGGAGTCACGCGCGGTGGATCGCGGAAGAAATAGGCGCACCAAAGGGTCGCCAGTGTGCCGAGCCAGCCGAGCGGGCTCCACAGCCAGAACAGCACCAAGCTGGCGAGCGCGAAGGCGCCGATGAATGGATAGCCTTCCGGCGTGATCGGCACGATTTGCGCGCGAATCGAATCGTAGATCGACATGCCCTATCCTACTCCGCGGCGTCGGCCGGCGCTTCAAACGGCACCGAGACGACCTCGGTATTGACATCCTCGACTGGCGGCGGATTGCGGTTGGGCGCAACCTCGGCTTCGCCCGCAAGCGCGAGCTTCTCGCGCGCCTCTTCTGCCTCGCGCTGGCGGTTCCACATGCCGGCATAGAGCCCGTTGGCAGCGAGCAGCACGAAATGCGTGCCGCGTTCAACGATCTCGCCCTGATCGAGCACGATGATCTCGTCGGCCCCGACAATGGTCGAGAGCCGGTGTGCGATCACCAGCGTGGTGCGGCCCTTGGACACCCTCTCCAGCGCGTCCTGGATTTCCTTTTCGGTGTGGCTGTCGAGCGCCGAGGTCGCCTCGTCCAGCACCAGGATCGGCGGCGCCTTCAGGATGGTGCGGGCGATCGCCACGCGTTGCTTCTCGCCGCCCGATAGCTTCAGGCCGCGCTCACCGACCTCGGTTTCGTAGCCTTTCGGCGCGAGCCGGATCAAACCGTCGATCTGCGCCAGCCGTGCCGCTTCCTCCACCTCGGTATTGCTCGCTTCCCAACGGCCATAACGGATGTTGTAGCGGATGGTGTCGTTGAACAGCACGGTATCCTGCGGCACCATGCCGATAGCCTGGCGCAGCGAGACTTGCGTGACTCTGGCGATGTCCTGGCCGTCGATCAGGATGCGGCCGCCGGCCAGATCGTAGAAGCGGAACAATAGCCGCGAGATCGTCGATTTGCCGGCGCCGGACGGACCCACCACCGCCACCGTTTTGCCGGCCGGTACATCGAAGCTGATCCCTTTCAGAATGCCGCGCTCCGGTTCGTAGGCAAAGCGCACATTCTCGAAGCGGATGGTGCCGCTCGTCACTTTGAGCGGTGCTGCGCCGGCTACATCCTTGATTTCCGGCTCGCGCGCCAGAATCGAGAACATGAGCTCGATGTCGGTCACCGCCTGCTTGATCTCGCGGTAGACCATTCCCATGAAATTGAGCGGCTGGTAGAGCTGGATCATCATAGCGTTGATCAGCACGAAATCGCCGACTGTCTTGGTGCCGGCCTGGATCTCATAGGCGCACATCACCATGGCGGCGGCGAGCCCGAAAGTGAAGATCACCGCCTGCCCGGCATTGAGCACGGCAAGCGAGGTATAGGCCCGGACGCTGGCTTCCTCGTAGCGCGCCATCGACTTGTCGTAGCGTTCAGCCTCGCGCTGCTCGGCGCTAAAATATTTCACCGTCTCGTAATTGAGCAGCGAATCGATCGCCTTGATGTTGGCGTCGGTGTCGCTGTCGTTCATGCGTCGGCGGATGCCGATGCGCCATTCGGTGGCGTGATAAGTGTAGCTCATGTAGACGGCGACGGTGATCATGATCGCCAGCACATAGCGCCAGTCGAACTTCCACATTAGCACGCCGACGATGAGCGCCAGCTCGATGATGGTGGGCGAGAGCTGCAGGATCACCATGCGAACGATGGTCTCGATCGCGTTGCGGCCGCGCTCGAGCACGCGGGTGAGCCCGCCGGTCTTGCGCTCGAGATGGAAGCGTAGCGACAGCTCGTGCATGTGCACGAAGGTGCGGAAGGCGAGCCGGCGCACGGCGTGCATCGACACCTTGGCGAACAGCCCATCGCGCAATTGCGTGAGCGCCGCCATCAGGATGCGCATGCCGCCGTACGCAATTGTCATGGCGACCGGGACGGCGAGCGCCCAGACCAGCCATTCGGACGCAACCACCGGGGCGCTGCCATGGCCGGCGAGCGCGTCGATTGCCCATTTGAAGGTAAAAGGCACCGAAATCGTCGCCAGCTTGGCGGCGAGCAGCAGCATCATGGCGCCGATCACCCGCTGCTTCAGGTCGCGGCGGTCGGACGGCCAGATATAGGGCCACAGGTGGATCACAGTCTTGAGCAGCGCGCCGCGGCTGGCAGAGACGGCAGGTTGCTCGGAGGATCGGCGGTGGTGGTGGTGGTCGCTCATTCAGGGCCTTCATATAGGAGGATTCTCAGCCGTAATCACCCTGCCCGCCGGTATGGCACGCCCGGTTAAGGATTTTCGGCCGCCGCCTTGACGCTGCCGCAGACCCAATGCACATGCATGGCCATGAATGAACGAGAAAACCTCAGTAAAATCCGAAAAATCTGCGTTTACTGCGGCTCCGGACCGGGCACCGATCCGGCATATGTGGAGGCCGCCCGCAGCTTCGGCGCCATTCTGGCCAAGAACGGCATTGGCCTGGTTTATGGCGGCGGCGGCGTCGGCATCATGGGAGCGCTGGCGCACTCGGTGCACGAACACGGCGGCGAGGTGACCGGCATCATCCCCAAGTTTCTGATGTCGCGCGAACGGGCGCTGCATGGCACTCATGAATTGATCGTCACCGGCGATATGCATGAGCGCAAGCAGAAGATGTTTGAGCTGGCGGACGCCTTCGTAGCGCTGCCGGGCGGCATTGGCACTTTGGAAGAACTGGTTGAGCAGATTACCTGGGTGCAACTCGGCCGCCACAAAAAGCCGATCCTGCTGGCCAACATAAAGGGATTTTGGGACCCGCTCTGCGCGCTGTTCGATCACATGAAGACGCTCGAATTCATCCGTAGCGATCTCGATTTCGATCTACTGGTCACAACCAAGGTGACCAACATTCTGCCGATGCTGCAAGACGCGGCGGCGGCGGTGCCGGAATCCGCCAAGACAATGGCGGCGATTGGACCCGAAAAATTGTAGAGATTATCCATTTTGTTTGCGCATGATCTCTTCCGAAAACCGGTTCCCACTTCTCGGGATCATGCGCTGACGAACGTCACCACCTCGATCCGGTTGCCGTCGGGATCGCGGATAAAGGCAGCATAATAATTTTCGTGATAGTGAGCGCGGAGTCCCGGCGCACCGTCAGAGCTGCCGCAAGCGGCAAGCGCGGCGGCGTGAAAGGCATCGACCGCGGCGGCATCGCTTGCTCGCAGGCAGACATGCACGCCGCTGTCGGCCGCCACCGGCGTCATATCCGTGCGCCGATTGATCCAGAACTCGGGATATTTCTTGCCATATCCGATCGCGGCGTCGGGCCATTCGCGCAATTTGGTCATGCCTAGCGTAGCGAGCAGCACGGTGTAGAAGCGTTCCCCCGCCTTGAGATTGCGGACGGCAATCGAGACGTGATCGATCATGGCGAGTTTATCTCACGCCGGAGCGCCGGACTTTACGAGCTTATAAATGATGGAATCCATCAACGCCTGGAATGAGGCGTCGATGATATTGGGCGACACGCCGATGGTGGTCCAGTGATCACCGTTCTCATCTTCGCTCTCGATCAGCACGCGCGTCACCGCTTCGGTGCCGCCATTGAGAATACGCACGCGGTAGTCGGTGAGCTTCAGGCCGTCGATGTATTTTTGGTATTTACCGAGATCCTTGCGCAGCGCACGATCGAGCGCATTGACCGGGCCATTGCCTTCCGCCGCCGAAATCATGTTGTCGTCGCCGACCTTCACCTTCACCACCGCCATGGAGACAGTGACGCGCTCACCCTTGGCATTGTTGCGCTGCTCGACATTGACGTCGAACTGGGTGACGTCGAAATAATTCGGTACCGTGCCGAGCGTTCGGCGCGCCAGCATTTCGAACGACGCATCCGCCGCCTCGTAGGCGTAACCGATGGTCTCGCGCTCCTTGACAATCTCCAGCAGGCGGCCGATGCGCAGATCGTCTTTGTCAGCCTTGATGCCGATGCGTTCAAGCTCGGCAACAATGTTGGATTTGCCAGCCTGCTCCGACACCAGCACCTTGCGTTTGTTGCCGACGCTGTCCGGCAACACATGCTCATAGGTCGCTGGGTCCTTGGCAATCGCGGATGCATGGATGCCGGCCTTGGTCGCGAAGGCGCTCTCGCCCACATAGGGCGCATGCCGGTTGGAGCCGCGGTTGAGGCGCTCGTCGAGCGCGTGCGAGACCTGCGCCAGTTTCTTCAGCGCGGCGTCAGAGACGCCGATGTCGAACGTTTCCGAAAATTCCGGCTTGAGCTTGAGCGTCGGGATGATCGACACCAGATTGGCGTTGCCGCAGCGCTCGCCCAGCCCGTTGAGCGTGCCCTGGATTTGCCGCGCGCCGGCACGCACGGCGGCGAATGAATTGGCGACCGCCTGCTCAGTGTCGTTATGGGCATGGATGCCGACATGATCGCCGGGGATGAGCTTGCAGACCTCAGCCACGATCATTTCGATTTCATGCGGCAGCGTGCCGCCATTGGTGTCGCACAGCACCACCCAGCGCGCGCCTTCCTCGTAGGCCGCCTTGGCGCAGGCCAGCGCGTATGTCGCATTGGCCTTGTAGCCGTCGAAGAAATGCTCGCAGTCGAGCAGCACTTCGCGGCCCTTACCCTTGGCCGCGCGCACGCTGTCGCGGATCGAGGCGAGGTTCTCCTGCTCCGTCGTCTGCAGCGCCACGCGCACGTGATAATCCCAGGCCTTGGCGACAAAGCAGATAGCATCGGCCTTGGCATCGAGCAGCAAGGCCAAGCCCGGATCGTTCGCGGTCGAGCGGCCTGGCCGGCGCGTCATCCCGAAGGCGGTAAAGGTGGTGCCGAATTTGCGGTCTTGGCCGAACAGTTCGGTGTCGATCGGATTGGCGCCCGGGTAGCCGCCTTCGACATAGTCGATGCCGAGCTCGTCGAGCATGCCGGCGATCGCCAGCTTGTCGGCGAGCGTAAAATCGACGCCATTGGTCTGCGCGCCATCGCGCAGCGTGGTGTCGAACAGATAGAGGCGTTCGCGGCCCATGGCGAAACTCAGGTCAGCCGGTACACGACATAGAAAGCAAGCAGCACCGCGGCAGTGATCACCGCGTATTTGAGCACGATGTAATAGAGCCAATGGCGTGGGAACGGCGTGTCGGGCTTGGTCATGAGGCCTCCCGTTTGGCGTTAAGTTGTTTGTGCAGCGTGGTGTTGGCGAGCCATTCGCCGCCGGTTAACACGGTGTTGCGCTGCTGGGCGACGTAGCCGCGCTTCTCGAAGAAGCCGCGCGCGCTGTCGCTGGCATCGACGGCAAGCATAGCAGCGCCGCGCGAGCCGGCGAGCTTTTCCAGCGCGTCGACAAGCAGGTTGCCGACTCCCTGCCCGGCAGCCGCCGGATGCACATAGAGCATGTCGATCCTGTTGCCGCTGGCGAGCGCGGCGAAGCCGACCGGCGAGCCGGCAAGCGTCGCCACCAGCGTCAAATGGCTGCCGAGCCTCCTGCCGAAAGCGGCCTCGTCATCGGCGGCGGAGGCCCAGGCCTGCTGCTGCGTCTCGCTGTAGTCGTCGGCGGTCAGTTGCTCGATGCTGGCGCGGAAGATTTCGCGCAGCAGCGCGGCGTCGGCCGGTAGAAACGGCCGCAGCGCCAGCTTGGGATGCGCCTGCGCCATCATCGCGCGATTTCCCAGGTGGTGCCGTCCTTACTATCCTTGAGCACGACGCCCATAGCGGCGAGTTCGTCGCGGATGCGGTCGGATTCTTTGAAATCTTTCGACTTGCGGGCAGCGGCGCGTGCATTGATTAATGCCTGCACCTTTGCGGTATCTACACACTGAGAAGGTCGCGTAGCAGCCTTCCATTCGACGAAAGACATTTGCAGGAAGCCCAGAAAACGAAGCGAACGAACTAACGCGAAAAGATTCGAACTTCCCTCGCTGTGTATTGCTGCGTTCCTCAATTGATGAAGTTCGGCAATCGCTTTTGGAGTATTGAGATCGTCTAAAAGCGCGTCCCGAACGGATGGTGAGGTCTCGCCAACTGATTCACTTATGTAAGATGGCAAGCGTGCTGCTGCCTCGGCAAGCGCATACCATTCGCCAAGTGTTTTTAAACTTTCTTCTAAGCTGTTTATCGTCCAGTCGATCGGCTGTCGGTAATGCGTGCGCAGCATATTCAAGCGCAGCACCTCTCCCGGCCAATCGGCTAGCAACTCGTGAATGGTGAAGAAATTGCCTAGGCTCTTGCTCATCTTCTCGCCTTCAACCTGCAAGAAGCCGTTGTGCATCCAGTAATTCGCCATCACCGGCGTATGAAAGGCGCAGCGCGACTGCGCGATCTCGTTTTCGTGGTGCGGAAACACCAGATCGATGCCGCCGCCATGGATGTCGAAAATCTCGCCGAGCAGCGCCGCCGACATCGCCGAGCATTCGATGTGCCAGCCGGGCCGGCCGCGTCCCCAAGGACTATCCCAGCCCGGCAGTTCTGGCGGCGACGGCTTCCATAAGACGAAATCCATCGGGTTTGTTTTGTAGGGCGCGACTTCGACCCGGGCACCCGCCACCATTTCGTCAAGCGAACGTTTCGACAGTTTGCCGTAGTCGGGCATGGTCGAAACGCTGAACAGCACATGGCCTTCGGCGACATAAGCGTTTTTATTTGCGATCAGTCGTTCAATCAGCCGAATCATGTCGACGCAAGCATCGGGGTTGCTGACATACTCGGTCGCGCGCGGCTCGATTGTCGGCGACAGGCAGCCGAGCGCGTCCACGTCCTGCTTGAAATTCTTGTAGGTCTCTTCCGTCAGATCGCGGATGGAAACACCGCACTCGGCCGCGCGCGCATTGATCTTATCGTCAACGTCGGTGACGTTGCGCACGTAAGTGACGTGGCTCTCGCCGTAGATGTGGCGCAGCAGGCGGAACAGCACGTCGAACACGATAACCGGCCGTGCATTGCCGATATGGGCGAGGTCGTAGACCGTCGGTCCGCACACGTATATGCGCACGCGCGCGGGATCGAGCGGGGCGAACACCCGCTTCTCGCGCGTCAGCGTATCGTATAGCCTGAGCTCCATCACGCAGCATTCCTCGGCGCCTGCTGGCCCGGGCGTTGCTTTATCTCGGTGGAGAAAAGACGGCCACAGCCAGCGTGTGCGCTAGCTAATAATCTCGCGGCAAATGCCGCAGATATTGTTAAGACCGTTGATCACGGGCGCACAATGATGCGTTGCGCCGACATCGTCAAGGCCCGCCAAGCCCACGCCTTGTCGGCGCCGCTAGGGTTAAGCGGCCCTTAACGATTTTGCTCGCATTCTTACTTGTCATCGGTGCCGGACGGGCGCCACCAAGCAAGCGGGCTTTGTCATGCGTACACTCCTTATCGGACTCGCCGCCATTTTGTGGATCAGTTTCGCCGCCTCCGCGCAGACGGAGCGGCGCATGTACATCATCGCCAATGACGGCGACGGCTATGGCATCGACCGCTGCCTGGCTTCCGGCGACAAGTGCGGCGCGGCGGCGGCCAACGCCTATTGCAAGTCGCACCAATTCGCCTTGGCCGCGTCCTACCGCAAGGTCGATCGCGACGACATCACCGGCGCGATCCCGACCGGCGGTTCCGGCGGCTGCCGCGGCAACACCTGCGACGTCGTCGCCATCGTCTGCACGCGCTGAGCTAAAACTTAGAGCCTAAATCGTCACCCCTGCAGCGCGGCCCACATTTCACGGTCGCGCTCGGCGGTCCAAATCACCGGCCATTCGATGCCGCGCGCCTCGTCATAGGCGCGCACGACGTTGAACGGCAGGCAGTGTTCGTAGATCGCGAAAGTCTTGAACTTCGGGTCCATGGCCAAGCGCGCGAAATCGAAGGCGTCTTTCAGCGATCGGCCCTTGGCGACGCTCTCACTCACCGACCCGTACAGCGTCGAGTTGAAGTCGCTGGTGAGCGCGATGCCTTCCGCCACCATCTCCGGGGTGGTGAGCGCGGCACCGCGCCCCGGCACCAGCGCATTGGCTTGCAGCTCGGCAATATTGTCGAGCGTCGCCAGCCATTCGGTGAAATGCGCGTCGCCGCCATAGCAGGCGGATTTGTATACGACCAGATCGCCAGAGAACACCACGCCCGCGTCAGGCACCACCGCGATCACGTCGCCGGCGGTGTGGCCGCGGCCAATATGCATGATGCGCACCTCGCGCCGGCCAAGCCAAACCGAAATCTGATCGGGAAACGTGGCGGTGGGCCAGGTCAAGCCGGGAATGCTTTCCATGGCGCTGAACAGACGCGGGAAGCGGCCGATCTCGGAATCCATGTCCTGCTTGCCGCGCTCGGCAATCAGCCCACGCGTCGTGTCGGACGCTAAGATCTCGGCGCCCTTGAAGGCCGAGGCGCCGAGCGCGTGCACCGCGTGATAGTGAGTGAGCAGGACATAACTGATCGGCTTGTCGGTGACCTTAGCGACGCGCGCGATCACGTCATCGGCCATCGCCGGCGTCGCCTGCGCATCGATCACCATGACGCCGTCGTCGCCGACGATGATGCCGGAATTGGGATCGCCCTCGGCGGTGTAGGCGTAAAGCCCGGAGCCGATCTGGTCGAATGAGACCTTCTTTTCGGCCATGTCTTCGGTGGAGGCAAAACTTTTGGCGGTCATCACAACTCCCGGCCAATCAGCGCGTCAATCGACCATGGACCGCCGCCCCGCGCAAGGAAATGCAATACCACGATCGACCAGAACAGCGGATATTCGATACCACGATTTTCCCATGCGAATCCAAATTGCCAATGATAGGTGACGATGGCGATGACGAGGAAGCCGATGATCGGCGCGGCGACCACACGGGTCAGCAAACCGAACGCCAAAAACAAACCGCACACAAACTCTACCGCGCCGACCACATAGGTCCAGAACAGGCCGTTTTGGAAACCGGTACTCTCAAGGAATTTGGCGGCGGCGCCGATATTGCTGAACAAAATCGGATAGCCGTGCATGGCGAGCGACCCGCCCGCCACCACGCGGATCAACGTTTCGGTGATCGGCGCGAATGTGCGATAGATGGCGCCGAGAGCCGGAATGAGCAGACGCGGCTGCTGTTGCATGGTGGGCCCTCACTCAGGTTCGCGCATAACATACCACGTCAGCGCGAAAGGACTGATCATCAGGCCGAATTCGTCAATCCGACCACTAACTTAGAATAATTGCAAACTAGTTGCATGCGGTCGCAATTTCCGCCAAAGTTCCTAGCGCGCGTCTGGAGGCGGTTGGGCCGCGCAGGACAGCCGAGCGCGCGAAAACGCGGCAGCGCAGCAATGACCAACGACAGGGCGCCCGCTTCTTCGACCGATGCCGATCAGGCAGCGCTCAAGCTGGAAGAATTCCTGCCCTACCGTCTCAATATCTGCGCCAACCTGGTCTCAGAGGCGCTCTCGCGCGTCTATGGCGAGCGATACAAGATCGGCCTGCCGGAATGGCGCGTGCTGGTGACGCTCGGCCAATTCGGCATGATGACCGCCAAGGCGATCGGTATTCACAGCCACATGCACAAGACCAAGGTGTCGCGCGCGGTCGCCCTGCTTGAACGCCGCAAGCTGGTGGTCCGCCGCGCCAATCGCGCCGATCGGCGCGAGGCCTTCCTGTCGCTCAACGTCGCCGGCCGCGAGGTCTACAGCGAGCTCGCCCCGATGGCACTCGAATTCGCCCGCCGGTTGCTGGAGACGGTGGTTGCGGCCGACCGCTGCGCGCTCGACCGCGCCTTGAAGAAACTCAGCGAACGCTCGGCGAAGCTTGCCGCCGATATCGCCAACCAGCCCAGCCCCAGGTAGATTGCCGGCGACGTGGGCCCTGCCAGCCGGGTGATGTTTGTGAAGCTCTATTCGTATTTCCGCTCGTCCGCCGCCTACCGGGTGCGGATCGCGTTAAATCTCAAGGGTATGCCCTATGAGATGGTGCCCATCCATTTGACCAAGGATGGCGGCCGCCAACGCACGCCCGAATTCCGCGCAGTCAATCCGCAGATGCGGGTGCCGGCGCTCGAACTCTCCAGCGGCGAGGTGCTGACCCAATCGCTGGCGATCATCGAATATCTCGACGACATCCATCCCGAGCCGCCGCTGTTGCCGGCCGACGCGCTTGAACGCGCCAAGGTGCGCGCCATCGCGCAAATGGTGGCCTGCGATATTCACCCGCTCAACAATCTGGTCGCGCTGCAGTACATCAAGCGCCAGCTCAAGCACGAGCAGCCGGAGATCGACGCCTGGTACCACCATTGGGTGATCGAGGGCTTCACTGCGATCGAGACGATGATCGCGCCCGGGCCCTATGCCTGCGGCGCGCATGTGACGCTCGCCGATATCTGTCTGGTTCCACAGGTTGCCAATGCGCGGCGGTTGAAGGTGCCGCTCGATAAATTTCCCAAAATCGTCGCGGTCGAGGCGGCCTGTTTGAAGCTGCCGGCGTTCGACAAGGCGCGGCCCGAAAATCAGCCCGACGCGGAGTGACGGCCAGCCGCCGGGCTGCTAGACCACGGCCCGCAACAGCCCCCACCTATTGGCGAACCAAGCCGTGGCCACCAGCAAGCTCGCTCGCGTCGTCCTCTGGATGGTCGGCGCATTGCTCTCCTTCTCGGTCATGGCGGTTTCGATCCGCGAACTGGCCAAGGCGGGCTTAAGCATTTTCGAAATCCTTGCCATTCGCAGCGGCGGCGCCCTGCTGGTGCTGCTCGTCATGCTGGCGGTTCGCCCAGTTTTGCGCGTGCACGCGCTGCCGCGCCGCATGAAACTGAACCTGCTGCGCAATACCGTGCACTACGCCTCGCAATATGCCTGGGCGCTGAGCTTAACCATGCTGCCACTCGCAATGGTGTTCGCGCTCGAATTCACCATGCCGGGCTGGACCGCACTGCTCGCGGTCTGGCTGCTGTACGAGCGGCTCACGCCGAGCCGTATCGGCGTGGTCGTACTCGGCCTGATTGGCGTGCTGGTGATCCTGCGGCCCGGCATCGCCAGCTTTAATCCGGCGGCGTTTCTCGTGCTGGCGGCGGCATTCGGCTACGCCATCACCATGATCACCACCAAACAGCTGACCATGACCGAGACCACCTTCGGGATCGTGTTCTGGATGGCTGTGATCCAACTACCGCTGTCGCTGCTCGGCGGCGATCCGATGGTGTTTTTCCATCTCGAAACGCGCCACATTTTGCCCGCAATTGGGGTCGGCACTGGCGGCTTGACGTCGCACTATTGCCTGAGCAACGCATTCCGCGCCGGCGATGCCACGCTGGTGGTTCCGCTCGATTTCATGCGCATTCCGCTGATCGCGGTTGTCGGCTGGTCGTTTTACGGCGAGCGGCTCGACCTATTCGTGCTGCTCGGCGCCCTCATCATCGTCGCCGGCGTGTTGTGGAATCTGCGTGCAGAGACCGCACGACCGCACTAAGCACGAGGCTCGCACCGCCATGATTTTAGCGTTAGAGTGCCAGTCATGAGGGGACGCGTTTTCAAGCTTGCAGCCGTGGCGGTTATGACGCTGGCGTCGTGCATAGGCGCGCTCGCGCAGTCGCAAAATCCGACCTGCCAGCGGCTGGAAGCCCAGCTTGCTTCGCTCGACCGCGGCAACAACGATCCGGCGCGCGCCGACCAGATCCGCCGCGCCGAGGACGCGGTCAACCGCCAGCATTTCGAGGTCGACCGGCTGGTCGCGCAATCGCGCCGCAGCGGCTGTGAAAGCTCCGGCTTCTTCTCGATCTTCAGTAATCCGCCGCCGCAATGCGGCGGCCTTAGCCGGCAGATCGACCAGCAGCGCAATGCGCTCGAGCGCCTGCAAAACCAGCTCGAGCAGCTCAGTGGCGGCACCACCGAACGTGCTGCACAGCGGCAGTCGCTGCTGATCGCGCTCGGCGATAATGGTTGCGGCGCGCAGTACCGTTCGGCGGCACTGCAAGGACAGCAGGGCGGCTTCTTCGATCGCCTATTCGGCGGCAGTGGCGGCATGTTCTCGGGACAACCCGGGGCGATTGGCGGCAGCTTCCGCACCATCTGCGTGCGCAGCTGCGACGGCTTCTATTTCCCGATTTCGTTTGCGACCACGTCGGATCGCTTCCGCGACGACGATCAGGCATGCCAGCGTATGTGCCCCGCGGCGGAAGTATCGCTCTACACCTATCACAATCCCGGTGAGGAAGTGGCGCAGGCCATTTCGCTCAACGGCCGGCTCTATACCGAACTGCCGGCCGCTTTCAGCTACCGCAAGGCGCTTAATCCGGCGTGTAGTTGCCGCCGGCCGGGCGAAAGTTGGGCCGGGACACTCAAGGTCAACGGAACCGACGACACGGTGGCGCCGGGCGACGTCATCGTCACTGAGCAGAACGCCAAGCAGCTCTCGCAGCCGCGCATCGGCGCCGACGGCAGGCCGATCCGCCCCGATCCGCGCGCGAAGGCTCCGGCGGCCCCGCAACCGGCGCCAATCGCGGAAGCGCCGGGCGAAATCGATCCGGCCAAACGGACCGTGCGCACCGTCGGACCGACGTTCCTCCCGGTGCGCTAAACCCTATTCTAGAAATCAAAAGCTTCGGTCTTTGCCGGCATGCCGGTGACCAGCGAGGTGTCCGGTGAAGGCAGCGGTGTACCGGGATCGCGGAAGCGGTTGGTGATCGGATAGCGGCGGTCGCGGCCGAAATTCTTCAACGTCACCTTCACACCCGGCGCCGCCTGCCGGCGCTTGTATTCGGCGATGTTGAGCATGCGCTCGACCCGCATCACGGTGTCGCGGTCGAAACCGGCCGCCACGATCGCCGAGATCGGCTCCTCGCGCTCAACCAGCCGCTCCAGGATCGGATCGAGCACCGCATAAGGCGGCAGCGAGTCCTCATCCTTCTGGTTCTCGCGCAATTCCGCTGTCGGCGGCCGCGTGATGATGTTCTCCGGGATCACCGGGCCGTCCGGACCCATGGCGCCCTCCGGCCTCCAGCCGTTGCGCAACCGCGATAGACGAAACACCTCGGTCTTGTAGAGATCCTTGATCGGATTGAATCCGCCGTTCATGTCGCCATAGAGCGTGGCATAGCCAACCGACATTTCCGACTTGTTGCCGGTGGTCACCACCATGATGTTGAACTTGTTGGAAATCGCCATCAGGATGGCGCCGCGTGCGCGCGCTTGCAGGTTCTCCTCGGTGACGTCGCGTGGCAAGCCAGTAAACGCCGGCGCCAGCGCCGCCTCGAGACCTTCGACCGCCGGCGCGATCGGCAGGATCTGGTAGCGTACGCCCAGCGCCTTGGCGCAGGCCGCGGCATCGTCGAGCGATTCCTGCGCGGTGAACTTGTAGGGCATCATGATGCAGCGCACGCGCTCGGACCCAAGCGCATCGACCGCCATCGCCGCGCACAGCGCCGAATCGATCCCACCCGACAGGCCGAGCACGATGCCGGGGAAGCCGTTCTTGTTGACGTAGTCGCGTAGGCCGAGCACGCAGGCCGCATAGTCGGCGCGCTCGGCTTCGACGGCGGAAACCATCGGCCCGTCCTCGCAACGCCAGGTCGTGCCGCGCCGCTGCCAATGGGTGGTGACGACGGCTTCTTGAAAGGCCGCGAGATGGAACGCCAGCGAACAATCGGCATGCAGGCCGAAGGATACGCCGTCGAACACCAGTTCATCCTGGGCGCCGACCTGGTTGACGTAGACGGTCGGCAGCCCCTGCTCGGTGACGCGCGCCACCGCGATGTTGAGTCGCACGTTGCCTTTCTGCCTCCAATAGGGCGAGCCGTTCGGCACCAAAAGTAATTCGGCGCCGGTCTCAGCCAGACACTCGACGATTTCCTCGCCCCAGATGTCCTCGCAGATCGGAAGCCCCAGGCGCACGCCGCGGAAATTCACCGGCCCGGGCATCGGCCCCGGCGCGAACACGCGCTTTTCGTCGAACACGCCATAGTTCGGCAGATCAACCTTGAAGCGCATTGCCGTGATCGCGCCGCCATCAAGCAGCGCCACCGCGTTATAGAGCTTACCGCCGTCGAGCCAGGGCGTGCCGACCAGCAGCGCCGGGCCGGCCGACGCGGTTTCCCGGGCCAACGCCTCGATTGCCACGCGGCATGCGGCCTGGAACGCCGGCTTGAGCACCAGGTCCTCGGGCGGATAGCCGGCGATGAACAGTTCGGGGAAAACCACCAGATCGGCGCCCTGCGCGGCGGCAGCCAGGCGCGCGCGGCGCACTTTCTCGGCATTGCCGGCGATGTCGCCGACGGTCGAGTTGAGCTGCGCGACCGCGATCGCGAGCCTATCGAGAGGACGGACGCTCATAAAGATGATGTAGCGCCTGCCCTCCCGGTCGGCAATCGTGGCGCCGGCCCTCGCAGATCAATCCAGCGCGGTCCGAATGCCCGCCGCGCCGCCATTGACCTTGATGTTTCCGGCCCTTTTGAGCACCTTGCCGTCGAACAAGAACACGTCAATCGACTTGTCCGCCATCGACTGGGCAAGCAGCGTCTTGCTGTCCTTGCTCCACACCACGCCCTGTCCCCAGGCGCCAAATTCGGCCTTCGCCGCGAGCGTCAGTTTGGTTCCATTGATACGGAAGATCGAGAGTACGCTGCCTTTATGATAGTTCGGATGCGATGAAGGCTTGTTCGAGCCGTTCTGCATTATTGCCGCGACGTAGTTTCCATCGGGCGACATGGTCACGCCCTCCGGGATTTGCTCGACAGCGATCGTGTCGACAATGCGCGGCGGATTCACCTTGAGGTCGATTACTGAAAGCAGGTCAGTGTCGCCCTGCCCGCCGCCCTGGTTGCTCAGCACGGCGACAGTGCCCTTCGGGCTGATGGAGATGCTGTAGGGACGAAAGCCGGCCACCATGTATTTTTTGGTGTCCTCGACCTTGTTGCCATCGACGCTGAGCACCGAAATCCTATGATCGCCGTCGCGTGTCACCAGCGCCGTCTTGCCGTCGGGCATAAAGGCGACATGGCTCGGTCCGGACTTAGTATTTCCGAAATCGACCTTTCCGGCCGCGGTCAGCGTCTTGTTGGCGATGGTGAAGATCGACACGGTACCATCATTACGGTTGGCAACCAGCGCCAAGGTACCCGCCGGATTGATCGAGAGGCCTGACGGTGCCGCGCCCGCTTCGACGGTCGCGATAACGGCCGGCGGCTTGGCCTTCAGGTCGATAACCGAAACCCGATTATCAGCTGTGGTCTTTTTCGGATCGGCCGGGTCTACCTTGATGGCGCCAGTGACTAGCGCGAAACTTTCGTCGCGGGAAATCGCTACACTTTGCGGCGGGCCGACGACGCTCGTCGGGGCCTTGACTTCGCCGACCACCTTCGGCGGTTTGGCGTTCATGTCGATGATCGTCACGGTGTCGGCGGCCGGATTATCCGGCACCACATTGGCACCGTTGACCAGGACGGCTTTGTTGTCGTTCGCGGACACAGCGATCTGCGCGGAAGTAGTAACTGTGAGCAACGGCAATGCAGCCAGCGCAAAGGCAAGCTTTGCCGGCAGCCAATGATGGCGTTTCATGACGTTTTCCCCAGCTCGGTTTTCGTTATGCAAGACGGCAAGCCGCGCCGAGCCCGCGAAGGGCCGCCAGCAATACTAACACCAAATAGAGGGGAAAGCTTCCGGGCTCATAGCCCTGCTACCGCCGGCATCGGCTTGGCGTGTGCGGAGCGCACTTTCTTGAGCAATTCGGCCAGCAGGAAGGCGAGATCGATCGCCTGTTCGGCATTGAGCCGCGGATCGCAGGCGGTGTGATAGCGGTCGTTGAGATCGGCATCGGAAATGGCACGGGCACCGCCAGTGCATTCCGTGACGTTCTGCCCAGTCATCTCCAGATGCACGCCACCAGCATAGGTGCCCTCCGCCGCATGCACGTCGAAGAAGCCACGCACCTCTTTGAGGATCAGATCGAACGGACGGGTTTTGTAGCCGCTCGCCGAAGTGATGGTATTGCCGTGCATCGGGTCGCACGACCAGAGCACCACTTTGCCCTCGCGCTTGACCGCGCGCACCAGCGCCGACAGATGCTCACCGACCTTTTCGGCGCCGAAGCGGCCGATCAGAGTGAGACGGCCGGCTTCGTTGTCCGGATTGAGGATGTCGATCAGACGCAGCAGATCGTCCGCCTTGAGCGACGGTCCGCATTTGAGCCCGAGCGGATTCTTGATGCCGCGCGCATATTCGATGTGGGCGTGATCGTATTGCCGCGTGCGGTCGCCGATCCATAGCATGTGGCCGGAGGTGGCGTACCAGTCGCCGGTGGTCGAATCGATGCGGGTGAACGCCTCCTCAAAGCCGAGCAACAGCGCTTCGTGGCTGGTGTAAAATTCGGTGGTGCGCAGCTCGGGATGGCTTTCCAGATCGAGACCGCAGGCCTGCATGAAGCCGAGCGCCTCGGAAATGCGATCCGACAATTCAACATAGCGGCGCGACTGCGGTGAGTCCTTGACGAAGCCGAGCATCCATTGCCGCACGCTCGCCAGATTGGCGTAGCCGCCTTGCGCAAACGCACGCAACAGATTCAGCGTCGCCGCCGACTGGCGATAGGCCTCGATCTGCCGGCGCGGATCGGCACGGCGCGCCTCCTCGGTGAAGGCGATGTCGTTGATGATGTCGCCGCGGTAGCTCGGCAGTTCCTTGCCGTCGCGCTTCTCGATCGGCGACGAGCGCGGCTTGGCGAACTGGCCGGCGATGCGGCCGACCTTCACCACCGGCGAGGCGGCGGCATAGGTGAGCACCACCGCCATCTGCAGGAACATGCGGAAAAAGTCGCGGATGTTGTTGGCGCCATGCTCGGCAAAACTTTCCGCGCAGTCGCCACCTTGCAGCAGGAAAGCCTGGCCACTGGCGACACGCGCAAGCTGCTTTTTCAGGTTGCGCGCCTCACCCGCGAACACCAGCGGCGGGAAGGTGGCAAGCTGCTTCTCGGTATCGGCCAATGCCTGCCGGTCCGGATAATCCGGGACCTGCTGTATAGGCTTCTTGCGCCAGCTATCCGGCGTCCAACGCGCGGCCATTGCCAATTACTCCAGCGATTGGTGGGGGTTATACACGAAGGCGCCCTGCGGAGGCCAGATATTCACGAAAGTCGGTTAGTTTAAGGCTATTCCGCCGCCGCGCGGCCGTAGCTGACGGCCTTCTCGCGCATGGTGACCAGTTCCTCGGCCGCGGTCGGATGCACCGCCATGGTGGCGTCGAAGTCGGCCTTGGTGGCGCGCATCTTCACGGCAATGCCAATTACCTGGATCAGTTCGGCGGCATCAGGGCCGGCGATATGGCAGCCGACCACCTGGTCGGTGATGCCGTCCACCACTAGCTTCATGAACACCCTGGTGTCGCGACCGGACAGCGTCGACTTCATCGGCCGGAAGCTGGTCTTGTAGATGTCGACCTTGTTGAACCGCTCGCGTGCCTGCGGCTCAGTCAGGCCAACCACCCCGATTTCCGGTTCCGAGAATACCGCGGTCGGCACATTGGCGTGATCGACCGGCGTCGGCTTGCCACTATAGACCGTATCGGCGAAAGCGTGGCCTTCGCGGATCGCGACCGGTGTGAGATTGACGCGGTTGGTGACGTCGCCGACCGCATAAATATTTTCCACCGTCGTCTTCGAGAACTCATCGACCGCGATGCCACCCGTCTCGCCAAGCTTGACGCCTGCCGCTTCGAGGCCGAGTCTATGCACATTCGGTTTGCGGCCGGTCGCAAACATGACAAGGTCCACTATGACCTGTTCGTTATCGGACAATTCGACGTCGTAGCCGTTGTCCACCTTCTCGACCGCTGCCACGGTCTGTTTGGTAATGATCTTTATTCCGCGCCTTATCATCTCGCCGCGTAAATGCTCGCGCACATCATCGTCGAAACCGCGCAAAATGTTTTCGCCGCGATAGACCAGAGTGACTTTACTGCCGAGACTGGAGAAAATTCCGGCAAACTCGACCGCTATATACCCGCCCCCCTGAATCAGAATGCGTTTTGGCAGTTGCTCGAGATGAAATGCTTCATTCGATGAAATTACGTGTTTGAGACCGGCGATCTGAGCGCCATGATAGGGAGCAGCACCCGTCGCAATCAGGATCGTCTCGGCGCGAACACGTGCGCCGCTTGCCAGCCGCACGGTGTGGGCGTCTTCCAGCACGGCGCGGCTCTTGACCAGCGCGACGTTGAAGCGTTCGAGCGTATTGGTATAGGCGACTTCCAGCCGCATCACTTCGCGGTTGACGTTGGCGATCAGCGTCGGCCAGTGAAACGTTGGTTCCGGCACGGTCCAGCCGTAGCCGGCGGCGTCCTCAAACTCCTCGGAAAAACGCGAGGCATAGACCAGTAGCTTCTTCGGCACGCAGCCGCGGATCACACAAGTGCCGCCGACCCGGTATTCCTCCGCGATCATCACGCGCGCGCCATAGCCCGATGCGACGCGCGCGGCGCGCACGCCGCCGGAGCCGGCTCCGATGACAAAAAGATCGACGTCGTGGTCCGCCATCAGCCGCTAGCGCCCTGTTTGCAAGCCGGCCGGATGGCAATCCAGCCATTGCTAGTTATTGGGCCTGCCCTCGCTTCTTCAATTCCTCGCGCATCTTCCCGATCACTTCGTCGGACAGCTTGTTGGCCCAGTCCTGCGCGAATTTCATACTGGCGTCGGCGACCTTTGGCTGCTCGGAGATCAGCTTCTTGCCGGCCGGTGATTTGTAGAACGCGAGCACGTCCTTGAGTTCCTGCTCGGTGAAATAGGTCGCATAGTTCCGGGCCATGTTATTGACCAACTCATCGAAGCGTGGCGCCAAATCGTTGCGCATTTTGGTGGCAACCTCGTTAAGATCCTTGCTCAAGCCCGGGTTCTGTTGGAGGAACAGAAGTTTCGCCTGTTCGACGACACCGGCAATCAACGGATTGAACAGGGTGGTGGCGCCGGTGATGGTTATGATTTCCTTCGCGGTCGACATCGCCGCCGCGGACGGCTGCTGGCTGTGAGCGGCCGGGCCAAATGCGACCAAAGCAACGGCGACCGCAACCAGCCGGCTGGTTCGTTTTATGGCCTGAATGATGCTCATCTTCATTACTCCGTTTTCGCTCGAGAAATCACGGCCGCTCGACGACCGTGACACCGTCCGGTCCGGCCAGAATGGCCGTCTGCGCGAGACCGATAAACAGGCCGTGTTCCATAACCCCGGGAATGCCCGAAAGCGCATCCGCCATCGCTTTCGGTTCGTCAATCTGGCCAAACGCGGCGTCGACGATCCAGTGAGCGCCATCCGTGACGAAAGCATGGCCGTCCTTACCATGCCGCACCGTCAGGGATCCGGGCGCCTGGATCGCTGCAATGGCTTTCTCGATCGCCTTCAGGGTCGCACCTAAGCCGAACGGTGCCACCTCGATCGGCAGCGGGAAGCGTCCGAGCTGAGCCACCCATTTGCTCCGGTCGGCGATCACGATCATGCGCGCGGAGGCTGCGGCAACGATCTTTTCCCGCAGCAACGCACCGCCGCCGCCCTTGATCAAGCTGAGATCGGGCGCGATTTCGTCGGCGCCATCCACGGTCAGGTCGAGCTCCGGCGTTTCATCGAGCGTGGTCAGCGCAATGCCGCAGCGCTCGGCGTCGGCGCGGGTCGCTTGCGACGTCGGCACCGCAACGACGTCGAGACCGGCCCGCACGCGTTCCCCGATCAGCTCCACGAAATGCTTCGCGGTCGAGCCGGTGCCGAGCCCGAGCCGCATGCCGGACCGCACGAATTCGACGGCGCGAGCGGCAGCTGCACGTTTTTGGGCATCCGCGTTCATCGCGACCGGTTGAGGATTCGAGCGTGGATCAAGGACATTAATGCCACGCCTATTTAGCCCCGATCGCCCCGCCTGGGTAGCCGAAAATCGCTCTCCCGGAGGCCTTCCAATTGACCGGCTCATGCGCTAGCGATCCGCCATGACCGCCCCGACAATCGTTTTCGACCTCGACGGCACACTGATCGATACCGCGCCCGATCTCGTTGATACCCTCAACGTGGTGTTCGCGCGGGAAGGATGGCCGCCGGTGCCCTATGAGACCGCGCGCAACACGATCGGCGGCGGCGCCAGGATGATGATCGCGTGCGGCATCGCGGCGGAAGGCATCGCCGTTGCGCCGGCAAAGCTCGAGCAATTGTTCGCGGATTTCATCGCGCACTATACCGAGCACCTCGCCGACCGCTCGCGGCCCTTTCCGGGACTAACCGATGCGCTCGATGTCCTCGCATCCGGCGGCTGCCGGTTTGCCGTCTGCACCAACAAGCTCGAACGAATATCGGTGCTGCTGCTCAAGCAGCTCAAGCTCGCCGACCGGTTCGCGGCGATCTGCGGACAGGATACTTTCGGGATCCAGAAGCCCGACCCGGAGGTGCTGCGTCGCACGGTCACGGCGGCCGGCGGAAGCCTTCCGCATGCAATCATGATCGGCGACTCCGTGACTGATATCCGGACTGCGCGCGCGGCCGGCATCCCGGTGATCGCCGTCGACTTCGGCTACAGCGAGCGCCCGGTGTCCGAACTCGGGCCGGACCGCATAATCAGCGATTTTGCGCAATTACGGTCGGCTATAGCCGTAATTTCGCCCGCAAATTGATACGACTAGCAGCCACGATGGTTGATGCGGTAAGATTAATGGTGTGCAGCTGGTTGCCCGCCCAAGACCGCGCCCGTATCCTGTTAAAGGGCAGGCGGTTTCAATCGCTCGAGCGGACGGATTAGAACATATTATGTACCGAGTAATCGCGATCGTGATCGGGGGACTCGCGCTTGTGGCGTGTTCATCGACACCGGATTGGATGAATCTCGATGCGCTGAAGCCGGCGCCGATGATGGACACTGTGCGTTTCGAGTCTGAGCCACCGGGCGCCGAAGCCAAGACCTCCAACGGTCAAACCTGCCGCACGCCTTGCGCACTCGCATTACCGGCCAATGCGCCGATCGCCGTTACCTTCACGCTCAACGGCTATCAGCCGGATTCGGAAAATATCGAACTAATCGCGAATAGTAACGGCTTGCCGGAATTCCGCCCCAACCCGGTGCAGGTCGAGTTGACTCCTGCACCGTCCGCGACGAAGCCGGTCAAGAAGCCGGCGGCCAAAAAGCGGACTTCCGCCAAGCCCGCAGCGAAGCCCAAGCCCAAACCGAATACCTCGGCAGCGCCCACCCCTGCCCCGCAGGCGCAGCAGCAGGCGCCCGCGCCGTGGCCTGCCACATCCGCGCCGGCGCGCTAGCCAAACCCCCGTTAGCATTCATTCAATAATGTCGCGGAGCTGTTCGCGGCGCTTGATTGCGCCCGCGGCGACGGCTGGACGCTATGGCCATTATCGGCCAAACTTCCTATATCCGGAGGGCGCCGATCGCCGCGCGGGGACGGAATATGGTTGAGATCAACGGCACATCTACACTTGATCTCGATCGCGCCGGCACCCGCCCGCGCGCGCTGATCGACCCGTTTCATCGCGCCATCACTTATTTACGCGTCTCGGTGACTGACCGCTGCGATTTCCGTTGTGTGTATTGCATGTCGGAGCACATGAGCTTCCTACCGAAGGCCGATCTGCTTAGCTTGGAGGAACTTGACCGGCTGTGCAGCGCGTTCATTGCCAAGGGCGTGACCAAGCTACGCCTGACCGGCGGCGAGCCACTGGTGCGGCGCGGCATCATGACGCTGGTATCTTCACTGTCGCGCCATCTTGAAAGCGGCGCGCTCAAGGAACTCACGCTCACCACCAACGCCTCGCAATTGGAAAAATTCGCCGCCGAAATTAAAGGCCATGGCGTCGAGCGTATCAATGTCTCGCTCGACACGCTCGATCCCGACAAGTTCCGCGCCATCACGCGCTGGGGCGATTTTGCCAAAGTGCTGGCCGGTATCGATGCAGCGCTTGCCGCCGGCCTGCAGGTGAAGATCAACGCCGTGGCGCTCAAGGGCGTCAATGAGCACGAGATCAGCGGCCTGCTCGCTTGGGCGCATGGACGCGGCATGGATCTCACGGTGATCGAGGTGATGCCGCTGGGCGACATCGACGAAGACCGGCTCGATCAGTACCTGCCGTTGTCAATGGTGCGGGCGGGCCTAGCCGAGCGCTACACGCTCGAAGACATCGAATACCGCACCGGCGGACCGGCGCGTTATGTGCGCGTCAAGGAAACCGGCGGACGGCTCGGCTTCATCACGCCGATGACCCATAATTTCTGCGAGTCATGCAACCGCGTGCGCATCACCTGCACCGGCATGCTCTATATGTGCCTCGGCCAGGATGATGCCGCCGATCTGCGCGGCCCCCTGCGCGCCTCCGAAAGCGACGATCTGGTGTATGCCGCTATCGACGAGGCGATTACCCGCAAGCCCAAGGGGCATGATTTCGTGATCGATCGCGGCCACCGGCGCCCGGCGCTGTCGCGCCACATGAGCGTGACCGGCGGCTAGATTACGATTACGCCGCCCGCACCTGCGACGTCACCAGATCGCACAATTCCTCTAGCCGCAGCCGGGCCGGCTTAAAACATATTCCAAAACCGTCGCCGCTGTTGCGCATGATCACGGCGGTGATCGCTTTCATGCCCGGGAATGTCAAGGCGACCTGATCGCCGACCGCGAGGTTTTCCGGGACATCAATACGCGCGCCGCCTTCGCTGATGTCATGCACCTTCACCTCGACGTTCCGCTCATCGCGTTCCAGGCGCGCGGTCAGCTTTACTTCGTAGCGCGGGAATTCGCGCAAATCGGCATTAACCGCCTTGCGCACGATGTCGGGGATCTCGCGGCATAGAGTTTGCGACGTCGATTGCATCACCTCGGCAACGGCCGACACGTTCTGCGCGGTTGCACGCGAGCGCTGCACCATGTCGGTGATGTAAGCCATGCGCCCGACAACATCGGACGTCGCAATGCTGGTTTCGCGCGCGCCGGCGATGAAGTTTTCGGCGGCGTACCGCTGCTGCTCGATCGCCGCGGAAACCGAGACCGTGACGTCGGAGAGCTGATCGATGGCCTCGGCAACGTTCGACAGCGCGGCACAACTTCGCGCGTGGTGGCTTGAATCTCGGCGACCTTGGCGCCGATCTGTCCGGTCGATTTGCCGGTCTGCGTTGCCAGCGTCTTGACCTCGGAGGCGACCACCGAAAAGCCGCGTCCGGTCTCGCCCGCACGCGCCGCCTCGATGTTAGCATTGAGTGCGAGCAGTTTGGTCTGCGATGCGATATCGTTGATCACGGTGACGATGTCGCCGATCTGGTTGGCGGCCCTGGCCAGCGCGTCGATAGTCGCGCGCGTGGCATTGGCGCGGACGATTGCTTCGCGGCCCAGCCCGCTGCCGCGTCGCACCTGTTCGGATATCTCGGTGATTGCCCGGATCACCTGGCGGACAATTGGCCCGCGACCTGATTCACGGCATGCGAGCCCTCGGCGGCGCGGACGGTCTCGTCGAAAGCCGTCCGCACGGTCTCCAGCGCCGCCAGCATGTCCTCGGCCTTGAAATGCAAGGACGCGGCGCCATCCACGATCGGCTGGATGCCGAGTTCGGTCGCGGACTCGACTTGGCGTGCTAGGTTGGACAAATTGGCGCGGCGCGAGGCCTGCCACGTGCGATCGAGATCGTTATGCAGCAGCTCACGGCGCTGGCGTTCTCCAATGACGTCGGTAAGCCTGTCGGTCGCGGCTATGAGGCGGGCTATCTCGCCGCGGCTGGGATGCAACGGTGCCGCGGAATCCAACTCGGCATAGGCGATGGCGTCGATGGTATCGGCCACCTGGGCAATGGGGCGCACGATTCCGCGCGCGTTGATCAGGACCACCGCACCCGCGATGCTGACGGTGACAAACGCGATAAAAATCTCGGCATAGGTGGCATTGGCCTCGTCGAGAAATGGCATCAGCACCGCGGTCAAGAATGGAACCGACAGCATGGCGGCCAGCGGCAGCAGGACGGCCCCAGTAAGCCGCTCGGCGGTCGTGAGCTGCCGCATGCTCTTTCCTCGCGCACCGCACCTGATTCGACCGATGAACGGAATAAGCGTGGCCGCCTCCCCCCGAAGGGCAGGACGGTACCCTTGTAGCGGCTAGTTGGTTAACCGAGAGTTTAGGGTTCGTTAACCATCGGTTTCGGCGTCCGCTGGGGGTCAAGGGCCAGCTTCGCCTCATCCGGCAAAGGCTTTGGG
>DATISB010000120.1:0-2785 GCA_035469145.1 Pseudolabrys sp. | reverse complement strand
CACCGCTTCTATCGCTTCCGCAAATACGCCACCCATGTGGCGCCGACGTCGGGCTCCATGGGCTACGGTTTTCCGGCAGCGGTGGCGATGAAGCTGCTGCATCCCGACCGCGACGTCGTGTGCATCGCCGGCGACGGCGATTTCTTGATGACGGGCCAGGATTTCGCTACCGCCGTGCAATACAAATTGCCTGTGATAGTCGTGCTCGCCGACAACGGGCTCTATGGCACCATTCGCATGCATCAGGAGCGCGAATATCCCGGCCGCGTGATCGCCACCGCGCTGCATAATCCGGATTTCGTCGCCTATGCCTTGGCGTTCGGCGGCTATGGCGCGGTGGTGGAGAAGACCGCCGATTTTCCCGCCGTCTTCGCCGCCGCGCAGGCATCCGGCAAGCCGTCGATCATCCATCTCAAGATCGATCCGGAAGCGATCTCAACATTCGCGTCGATTTCCGCCATTCGCGAAAAGGCTCTCGCCGGTGGCGTAGGCCATTCGAGCGCCCGTCGTTGACGGCAGTCTGAATTAGCGCTGTTGCATTTGCAGCGTGAATCATCGTTCACTCGTTCGCATGCCCTATCGCCGCACCGAGAATGTGGTTCGCCACTTGGCCGAGCGCGAGGAGGCAATCCTGGCCGCGGCGACGACCATCGCCGCCGAGGGCGGCATGGGCGCGGTGCAGATTGTCGCAGTTGCCGCGCGCGCCGGCATCGCCGCCGGCACGCTCTACCGCTACTTCCCGTCCAAGTCCGATCTCATTGCCGAACTGGTGACCGCCGTTGCCGGCCGCGAACTTTCCGCCATGGCGGCCGCCGGCGACGCCGCGCCCGGGCCGCTGTCGGCGTTGGCGGCCTGCATCGCCACCTTCTCCGCGCGCGCGCTTGCCGAGCGGCGGCTGGCCTGGGCGGTGCTCGGCGAGCCGGTCGATGCGCAAGTGGACGCGATGCGGCTCGACTTCCGCCAGTCGCTCGCCGCCGAACTGGAGGCGCGCATCAAGACCGCGATCGAAGGCCGCCATCTGCCCGACCTGGACGCCGGCGTTGCCGCGCCGGCCATCGTCGGGGCGCTGATGGAAGGGCTGCTCGGACCGCTGGCAGCGTCGCCGAGCGATGACGCCGGCGCGCGCGCAGCGGTGCAGACCGCGACGCTGTTGGCGCTGCGCGCGCTCGGTGTGGTCGATGCGCGCGCCCGCGGCCTAGTGGCGCAATGCGTGCTGCCATAATTCGAGGCATTGCTGACGCACCGATTCGGAATGACGCGGCGGGTTAGTGCAACTCTTCGGCCGGCACTTCATCGAGCGGCAGCGTCACCAGCTTCACGCCGCGTTCGTCGGGATCGTCGGTGGCGTGGAAGCCGAGCTCGCCGCACATCTGCAGCATGGTACTGTTCTCCGCCAGCACCTGCCCGCGCACGCTCTTGAGCCCCTTCTCCTTGGCATAGGCGATCATGTGCTTCATCATCAGCCAACCGAGACCGCGGCCCTTGAGGCGCGAGCGCACGATGATCGCGAATTCCGCGTTCTCGTCGCCGGGGTCGTTGTGCAGGCGCACCACGCCGAGCATGCGCCCGGTCGCTTCTTCGATGGCGATGGAGGCCATCGCATGTTTGGTATCGTAGTGGACGAGTTTGTCGATCAGTTCGGGGCTCACCTCACGCATGGCGGCGAAGTAGCGCAGCCGCAAATCATCAGGCGTTATCTCGCTCAGACAATCCGGATAGAGTGCGGCATCCGCCACTTCGAGCGGCCGTAGCAGTACCGGCGTTCCATCCCGCAATTTGAGGTGGCGCACTACGTTCAAGGCGACTCTCCTGTCGTCTCCGCGAAGGCGGGGACCCATAGCCCAGGGTCTCTCGTTAGACCAGCGGCTATGGGTTGCGGGCTTGCCTCGCCCGCGACGACAGAAAGATCAATGCGACATCAGCACCGGCACCGTCATCGTTTCGAGGATGCCGCGGGTGACACCGCCGAGGATAAATTCGCGCAAGCGCGAATGGCCGTAGCCGCCCATCACGATCAAGTCGGCGGATGAATCCGCCGCATAGGACAGGACCGTGGACGTCACGTCGATATCCGGCGAGGTGATGCGCTTGACGTCCACCTTCAACCCATGGCGGGCAAGATGCTGGCCGAGATCGGCGCCGGGAACTTCGTCGCTCTTGCCAGCCTTGCTGGCGACCATGACGATCTCCACCTGTTTGGCCCTTTCCAGGAACGGCAAGGCGTCGGCGACGGCGCGGGTGGCGGCACGGCTGCCGTCCCAACACACCATGACGCGATCGAGCATCAAGCCCGCTTTCTGGATGTAGGGCACGAAGATCACCGGCCGGCCGGATTCGAACAGCACGCCTTCGTCCACGACTTCCGCCGCCGCCGCCCTTTCGCGTTCGGGCTGGCCGGCGATTGCTAGGTCGAAACGCCGCGCCAGGTGGCCGAGCCGTTCGGCGGCGCCGCCGATGCTGGCGTTGATGCTGCGGGCTTCATAGGAGACGCCGGCGCGCTTGGCCGCCTGCTCGAAGCGGGCAATCGCGTCGTGTGCCTTTTTCTCCGATTCACGGCGTTGGGATTCGATGAACTCCGGCGGGATGCCGCCCATGACCGTGCCGGGAATTATCGGATCGTAGCTGAAGGCCACGCCCAGCAGGTGGGCCTCAAACTCATCGGCCACCGAAATGGCGAAGTCGCCGGCGGGATCGCGCTCGCCTAGCCCGAGATTGACGACGATATCCTTGATCATGATGGCTTCTCCTGACGGAGCCGGCGCATGCTACCGAAGTGTGGGAACCG
>DATISB010000119.1:0-39759 GCA_035469145.1 Pseudolabrys sp. | reverse complement strand
TGCGCCCCACAACGCAGCGCCGATCGCGCCTGCATACATCGAATCCGGATGGCTGCGGACCGCGACCTTCATGTCCTTGATGTGCGAGATATCCTCTTCGAGGGCGGCGACCAGCCCTTTGTCGAGCGCGAGCCCGCCGGTTACCATCACCGCGCCATCGACCACCCCGATCGATTTCAGCAGCTTGGACAGCCGGGCCGCCATCGAAAGATGGATGCCCTTCAGGATGTTCGGTGTCGTAATGCCACGCGAGACCATGTTAATCACGTCGGTCTCCGCCAGCACGGCGCAAATGCTGCTCACGACCTCGGGATTATCGCCTTGGCTCGATAGCGATCCGATCTCTTCCTGCGCGATGCCGAGATAGCGGGCGATATTCTCGAGGAATTGCCCGGAGCCCGATGCGCATTGGCTCGTCATCTTGTAGCTGAGCACCTTGCCGCGCCCATCGATCTGGATCGCACGGCCGTGCAGCGCGCCGATGTCGAGCGCCGCGCGCGATTCCGGGTCGAGGTAGATGGCGCCGCGCGCATGCGTCGTCATCGAGTAGAAATGGCCGGTATGGAACGGCACGCTTTCAGCCTCGCCCGTGGTAGCAACATAATTGACATCTTCAGGGCGAAGCTTTGCATCTTCGAGCACGGCGTCATAGGCGACGCGGGCCAGTTCCATGGGATCGCGTTGCCGGATGCGCATCACATAGCGCGACAACCAGGTTTCCTTGCCGTTCTCGACCTTGAACAGCGCCGCCTTGATGGTGCTGGTGCCGATGTCGATTCCCGCCGCAATGGTCATTGTTGTTCGCTCCCGTCCGCCTGCCCCGAATGCGCCCGGCGCGCAAACTCCGCCGCGCCGAGGGCGCCGGTATAGATCGAGTCCGGGTTGATGTTGATGGTGACGTCTCCGTAATTCTCCTTGATGACCTTCCTCAGCTCGCGCACCGCGGCCTCGTTCTTGGCGACGCCGCCGGTGAAGGTGAATTCATTGGTGACCCCGCCCGAGCGCGAGATGATGGAGATCGCGCGTAAGATGATAGCGCGGTGCAGTCCGGCCAGAATGTCTTCGCGCTTTTCCCCGAGCGAAAGCCGGTCGCGCAATTCGGCGCCGGCGAACACGGTGCAGGTCGAGTTGATGCGCGCCGGTTTGTCCGACTTCATGGCCATGGGACCCAATTCGTGCAGGCCCATATTCATCTCGTCGGCGATGTAACCAAGATAGCGCCCGCATCCCGCCGCGCAGCGGTCGTTCATCTGGAAGTTGGCGACGATCCCGTTCTCGTCGATCTGAATGCCCTTGGTATCCTGACCGCCGATGTCGAGCACCGTTCGCGTCTGCGGATACATCAGGTGGGCGCCGAGGCCGTGGCACAGGATCTCCGAGCGGATATGCTCCTTGGAGAACGGCAGCGTCACCCGGCCATAGCCGGTGCCGACGAGGTAGGTTTCCTCCAAATCGACCGCGAGCGCGGCCTCGATCATCTTCTGGATGTCGGCCGCCGCCGATTTAACCGAATCGTCCGTTTTCAGCACGCGCGTTAGCGCCCGGCGGAATTTATCGCTCAGCTCGCCCGCCGGCGGCCGGTTTTCCACCTCGATAATCGATTTATCGTAAACGTTGAGCAGCAGGTCATAGGGAAGGTTCGCATCGCGCGCGACCTCCTCGGCATGGCTGTGGTAGCGCGATCCCGCGATGTCGCGGAAGAAGTCCGATTTGCGCTTAGCGCCAGGCGCATAAAGCTCGGGCGCTTCCTTGCGTAACCGACGGAACACCTCGCCGAGCGAATCCTTCACACCGGACGCAACCTTGGCGAAGCGTTCGCCTTGGATTTGGCCGATACAGGTCTGCTCGAGATCGTCGAGCTGTTCGAGAAACTGCTCGAGACGAAAGGCTCGCTCGAGCGTGCCGAGGAAAGCGTCGAGGTCGATCAGCCCATGGGCGGCGGTCAACGCCCGCCGGAACAGCGTGAACTGCCCGTCGACTTTCGCTTCCTGGCTCGCCACGCGCGCGGCTGTCGCGTAATTCGAGCGCGAATTGGTGATGCCGTGGCCAATCACTTTGCGATCCTCGTCGAGGAGGACGGCCTTGGTCGTCGTCGAACCAAGATCGATGCCGACGAAAGTCTTCATGGATTCCTCCTCAAGCCGCCGCGTCCACGCCGGCACGTTTTTGATCGACCATCTGGAAATAGCTCTCTAGGCGGTTCTTGATGTTGGCCGCCGAGAAATAACGCGGGTCGACCAGGTCGGATTCCACGAACGCGGCCGGCTTGCCGGTGCGCTTCTCAACCTCGCGCATCATCAGCAATTGCCCGGCCGAGAAGCTGTTGCAGCTCTTGATCGAGTTGATCAGCAGCCCGTCCGCTTCGTATTCGTTGATGTAGCTGACCAGCATGTCGATGCGCATCGGCAGGCTGCGGTTGGTGTAAACGCCGAGACAATATTCGGCCAGTGTCTCCAACGGCTTGTCCGGATCGTGGCGGAAGCCGAAATCGTAGACGCCGCCGACCTTGGTGTAGCTCGAGGCGACGACGACCGCGCCTTCGTCGTAGAACATTTTCCAGAACTGGCGGAAGCTGGTGTAGTTGGGCGGTCCTTCGACGACCAGGCGATATTTTTCCTTGCCCATGTCGCCGTCGGGCGTGACCGGCCCCAAGCCTTTGGCCAGCCGGTCTTCGACCTCTTCGCGCAGGAACTTGTAATAGTCGACCGCGTCTTGGGTGCCGCGGAAGGCGCCGAAGATCGGCCCGATGTAATAGATGCCGCCGAAATAGGCGTCGATCGGCGACGGTTTGGCCTTGGCGCTTTGCAGCACGCGGACCAGATCGTCCTCGGCCTTGGTCGACATCTTCAGGTGCTCGCGCAGCCGGTCGATGTCGAACTTAACGCCGGATACACGCTCGAGCGTGGGGATAACCTCTTCCTTCAGCTGCTTCACCATGTAGTCGACCATGTTCTTGGTGATCTTGCCGTCGCCCATGTAAGGCGTGTGCAACATGATCGTCTCGCACTTGTACTGCTCACGCAGAAGTTCGAACCACTTCATGAAGGTGAAGCAGCCGGTATAGGACAGCAGCAGCACGTCGGGATTGGGAAATTTCTTGCCGTTGGGCGCGAGATTGCCCTTGGCCATCATGCCGATATCAGACTTTACATAGGTGCAGACGTCCTCCGAATGGCCGATCTTCTCGGCTTCCAGTACGAAGCCGCCACTGGTGCGGCGCAGCCCGTTCTGAATGGCGTTGACCTCCGGCAGATTGTTCAGCAGGTCGAAGCACATCAGCAACTCGTTGAGATTGCCGGGCACGAAGGTGGCCGCCACCTTGTCGCCGGTCTCGGGAGCGCTGGTCAGCCGATCATAATGAGCGGCCATCATCTCCTTCTGCTTCAACATGGAAGCATCCTTGACGGCCTCCTTCACCGGCGCCGCCCGCGAGGTGACAATCTTTGTCTGCGTCGTCATGCTGCGCTCCACAGTTTGATTGAATCGGCGAACGTACCGGCTTGTTCCCTGATCGGCTGCATCTGGCCGGAGTTCTCGGCGTATTTGAACGCGATGTAGGGGATGCCGGCTTCCTTGAGCACGTGTTGTAGCATCGGCCGCTCAAGCAGCGCCGGATCGCAGAAGCTGGGCGCGGCGAAAATCACGCCCTCAGCCCCCGTACGTTTGACTGCGCGCACGAGGTGCTGGCCCTTTTCCTTCTGATTGGGTTCGTACTTGGCCGCCGTCGACTCGGAATGATGCAGGAAAGCATCGGAAAGATTCCGTAGCGGATCGCCTTCGAGCACGACGTCGCCGGTGAGCCAGCGGGTGACCAGAAGGAGATCGTCGTCCACCACGTAGCAGCCGGACAACTCGAGCGACTTGATCAGGTTGAGCGGCGGCTGCTCGCAGAACATGCCGGTCAGCACGATGCGGCAATTGTCGCGCATCGGCCGCTCCTCGGCGCGCGCCGCGGCAAGATAATCGCGCAGCATGACGGTATGCTCCTCGACCGGGAGCACGAGACCGGCGCGCACCATCAGATAGACTTCCGCCGCTGGCACCTGCCACGGCTTCTCCGCCCGGAAGGCGTAGAGATCACGCACCAATCGGCGGTTCTCGTTGTAGACCTCGATCGAGTGCCGAAGCTCATCGTCGGTGATCGGCTTGCCGCGCAATTCGCCAAGATCGTGCCTGAGCTCCGCCATCTCGTTGACGTAGAAATTTCCACCGATGTCGTCGCGATAGTTCTGCGGAACATCGAAATAATGCGAATAGACATGGGGAAACATCATCTTCCACATGCCGGACAGATTGCGGATCACGTCGCAGATCGACGGGAACAGCATGCCGTCGACGAAATCAATGCGCCCGGATACGCCGAGCTCGATGGTCGAGCGCGGAATACGGCAGATATAGCTCTGGTAATAGGCGTCGCCGTGGATGACTTCGAGCTGATCGCCGCCGCCGACGATGCCGAGCGGCAGCATATCGGCTGCGTGTATGATTTCGCGCGGCACGTAGATCGGCATGTAGCCGATCACCTTGCGGCCGGGCTTCGCGGCTTTCCATTCGCGCGCGGACGTGAAGGATAGATCCTCGAACAGCGCGTTAGCGCGTGCGATGATGTCAGCTGTGGCCGAAGGTTTCAACGATGTTGCCATTGTGGCGACCTCTTCGCGATAAAGGCTTCGAGACCGGCCACCGCGTCGTGGGTGGCCATGAGTTCGTCGAGATAAAGCCGCTCAACGGCGCGGATCTTGTCCTTGACGCGCGCGACGTAGTCGAGCCGCGCCGCCTTGATCGCGTGGCGCAAAGAGCTCGCGCTTTTTGGCTTCAGATGTTCTTCGAAATAAGCGAGCGCGGCGCGTTCCGGATCGGCGACCGCTTCATGAGCGATGCCGATGGACGCCGCTTGCGCGCCGGTGATGCTGCGGCCGGATAACAGCAGATCGAACGCGCGCTGCGGGCCGATCAGTTCCGGCAACAGACAGGAGGCGGCTGGCGCGAACACACCGAGCTTCATTTCCGGCTGGCCGAGACTGGCATCCGAGGCGACAAACATAAGATGTCCAGCGAGGGCGATTTCCAGTCCGCCGCCGAGGCATTGGCCGCGCACCGCCACCAGCAGCGGCACCGGCGATTCGACCATGCGCAGGACCAGGCGATGCAGCCCCGCCAGCATGGCGGCGCATTGACCCGGCAGATGTTCCTCGACGCTGGCGCCGAAACTGAAATGCGGTCCCTCGGCATCGAGCAGCACGGCGCCGAGCTGGGTGTTGCCGAGATGCTCGGCCAGCGCCTGGTCGAGCGCCGCGATCATGGCGGCATCGACAAGGTTGGCCTTCGGCTTCTTCAGCCGCAGCCGCAGCAAGCGGCCGTCCGCTTCGTGCCAGATCTTGAGCGGCTGACTCACAGTGAGGGCCTCACCCGCGGCATGATGTTTTCGGTGAGCTCGTCGCTCCACGGTGTGTTGGCGGCAAGCGCCCGGCGCAGCGCCACGAAATCGACTTCCCGCCCGGTTTCGCGCGTGCCTTCGTTGAAGGCGCGGAAACCCGCGCGCCCTTCCGTCATCATGTTGAGGGCCAGCCAGTCGCGCGCGTTTTCCTTATTGGCGTTCCAAGCGTTGAGCTTCGGCTTGCGCAGCTCCTCGACGGTTTTGGTCGTGCATTCGGGGAAGGTGTAGAGCAACTTTGTGCACAGCGCCTCGACCTTCTCGTCGAGCAGGCTGAGGTCGACGGAGCCGCGCTTAAACAGCGCTTGACCTTCGGCGGCCGCGGCACCCGTTTTGGGCTCGCCGTGGACGATGCGGCCATATTCATCGAGGAAGCGGTCGGTGATGACGGTCGGATTGGCGACGAATTTGCCGTCGACTTTCAGCGCCGGCACGATGTCGCAGATGACGCCGAGGCGATAGGCCTTGTGCGCCGAGAATGGCTCGCACAGCAGGCCCGAAACCATCGCCTGTTCGCAGCCGATCATGAATGGGAGGAAGTCGGTCGCCCCGCCGATCGGCGCCGAGCCGTGCTTGGGACCGGCCTGGCCGAAACGAGCGAGATCCTGCGCAATCGAGAAATCGCATGCCATGCCGATTTCCTGTCCGCCGCCAATGCGCATGCCGTTCACGCGGCAAATCACCGGCTTGTCGCAGCCGATAATCGCCGAGACCATGTCGTTGAACAGCCGCATATAGCCCCGGTATTCCTGCGGATTGCCGGCGTAGTACTCGGCGTATTCCTTGGTGTTGCCTCCGGTGCAAAACGCCTTGTCGCCGGCGCCGGTGAAGACCACCGCAACGACGTCGCGCGCCGCGCTGGCGGCGCGAAATGCCAGAATGGTCGCCTTCACCATATCGGTCGTGTAGGAGTTGAATTGGCTGGGGTTGTCGAGCGTGATCCAGGCGTTGAACAGCCCGGCCACCGGCTTGCCGTCGGTTCCCTTCACCGGACGCTTCTCGTAGTGCACGCCTTTGGAGATCGTCTCGCGCGCTTGCTCGGAAACGAGATTGTGATCCTTGGCTTCGGAATTTTGCACGTCGGCGACGCGGGTAACTTCAGCGGTCATAAAGCTGCTCCTAACGGTGCGGGAACGAGAACTGCACGACGCTTGATCGCGCCGGCATGGACTGCCTCGAACACCTGATTGATCTCACTGAGAGGATGTTTTTCGACGAACGGCGTGACCTTGACGCGGCCGTTCATCACCAGCTCCAAGGCCGCAGGATAGAGTTCGGGCGGACATCCCCAGTTTCCGATCGCCCGCGCGTGATAGGCCATCAAGTTCGAGAGCCGTACCTCGACCTTATCCATGGTGAATCCGACGACGGCGAGCGTCGCGCCATGATTGAGCAGACTGAAGGCCGTCTCTTGGCCGGCGCGGGTGCCGGAACATTCGAAAATTATCCACTCGGTCTGACGCAGACCATGTTCTTTGGCGAAAGCCTGGATGGCTGCCTTGAGGTCGCGCGCAGACATCTGCTTGGAGTTCAGCGTGAGCGCGGTGCCTTGCCCGGTAATGGCGGCAAGTTTGTCCTGGTTCACGTCAATCGCGACAACGACGCCGCCCATAGCGGCCGCGATCTGGGCGGCATAACCGCCAACCCCGCCAACCCCGTTGACGATGACCAGATCGCCTTTGGTGACGCCGGCCTGCACGACCGCCTGATAGGGCGTGGTCACTGCATCGGCGATCACGGATAGATCGGCCAGGTCGATTCCGACGCCTGCCAGGCGGTGTTCATCGACCACACACAGCCCGCGCGCCGGCACGACGATGTGCGTGGCAAAGCCGCCCTGAATATCGTTGCCCGGCATCTTCTGGTTGGGGCAGATCGTTGCCTTGCCGCGCTGGCAGGCATCGCAGCGGCCACATGGGATCACTGCGGGAATAATAACCGCGCGGTCGGTGTACCAGAGCGCATCGGTGCCGGTGTCGATGACGTGGCCGCTGATCTCATGCCCGAGCGCCAGCGGTAGTTCGTGCTTGGTGCGCACGCCATCGTAATAATAACCAAGATCCGTGTGGCAGACCCCGCAACCGGCGATTTCGACCAGAACTTCATCGGGGCCCAGGGTGCCGATTTCGAATTCCATCGGAACAAAAGGCTTGCCTGCGCCCGTCATCATCCAACGAATTGGCTTGGCGCCCATCGGTCTGCCCTCCAGAATGGCCGCTGAGCCCGTCGCTGGACCTGCACGCGGCCTTGAGTTTCATTCTTCTGTCGGCAACCGGAAGACTTCCTTGATCAAGGTCAAGGAAAGCCGAATAAACGCATTCTAGTACTTAAATACATATTGGAGCCGGATGCCCGCGAAATGGGCTCTAATCAGGGGATAATAGCCATGGCAGCCTCGCCGAGCATCTCGATCGCGATCATTGGCAGCGGTGGCGCCGGCGCCCTGACTACCGTGGATTCCCTGCTCGAAACGGCCGCCGCCGCCGGCTGGCAAGGGCTGTTTACCCGCACCATGGGCCCCCAGATCCGCGGCGGTGAAGCGGCCGGGCTGCTTCGCCTGGCGGTTCACCCGGTCGAATGTCTGCCCGACCGGTTCGACCTCATGATCGGCATCGACTGGCTGAACGCCCACCGTTTCGGCGCTGAAATCAAGGCCGGAATACAGACTTTGGTGGTCAGCGATCCGCGCGGCGGCGACCTGCCGCCGATGGTGACCCAATCCGGCGCCCGGGTCGTTGAAATCCCCATGAAGGAGATGGCCAAAGCCATCCCTGACGGCCGCCCCAACATGATCGCGCTCGGTATCGCAGCCCGGCTGTTGGGCTTTACCGTCGAGCAAGCCTTCGCCCCGATCGAGAAACGCCTTGCCGACAAGGGGTCAGCCGCCATCGAAGCCAGCCTCGCCGGCATCAAAGTCGGGTTTGGCGCGGCCGCCGGCATCGATTTCGGTATGCAACTCGCCGCGCCGACGCCGAGCACCGCCCGCAGGTGGTTGCTGTCTGGCAACGAGGCGACCGCGCTCGGCGCCATCCGCGGCGGCATTCGCTTTGCCGCCGCCTACCCGATCACGCCGGCGACAGAAATCCTCGAATGGCTCGCGCCAAACATCGCCAAAGTCGGCGGGACGCTGCTGCAAGCCGAAGATGAACTCGCGGCCATCAACATGATCATCGGCTCATCCTATGGCGGCACGCCGGCGCTGACGGCAACTTCCGGTCCCGGACTTTCGCTGATGATCGAAGCGCTTGGCCTCGCCACCTCCGCGGAAATCCCGATCGTGGTCGTGGACGTGATGCGCGGTGGGCCATCGACCGGCATTCCCACCAAATCCGAGCAAGCCGACCTGAATATCGCCGTCTACGGCATGCATGGCGACGCGCCGCATCTCGTACTGGCGCCGCAATCGGTCGGCGATTGCGTGTTCACGACACAATGGGCGACCAATCTCGCGGAAACGCTGCAAGCCCCGGCCATCGTTCTATCCGATCAGTTCATGGGCCAATCGCGTGCCGCCATTGAACGGCCCGCCGATGTCGCGTTCATTGGCGCGCGGGCCGTCGCCACCGATATTGCTGCCCCTTACAAACGTCACGCCATGACAGCCAACGGCGTGTCGCCGATGGCCATTCCGGGAACGCGCGGCGGTCAATATACGGCTGACGGTCTTACTCATTCCGAGCGCGCGACCCCGACCAGCGGAGCCGCCGACCATCTGGCCCAGCTCGACAAGCGGCGCAGCAAGCTCGATCACTTCAATTTCGGCGACCATTGGGCGAGTGTCGAAGGCAGCGGCGATCTCGCGGTCATCACCTGGGGTTCGCTCACGGGCGCCGCGCGCGAAGCGGTCGGACGCGCGGCCGCCGATGGCATCAAAGCCCGCATGGTCGCACCACGCTTGCTGACGCCGATCCAGCCTGAACGGCTGGCAGCCGCCCTTGCCGGCGTCAAACGCATCCTGTTGGTCGAGCAGACCCACGGCGGCCAGTTCAACAAATTCCTGCGCGCCCATTATGACCTGCCGGCGCCGGTTCGCGTGTTCAACCGGCCGGGACCGCTGCCGATCACCGCCGGCGAAATCCATAATGCGATCGCGGAATGGAGATAACCATGTCGAGCGTCGCCTACAAACAAGCCGACTATAAGTCCGACGTGAAGCCGATCTGGTGTCCTGGCTGCGGCGACTATCACGTGCTGATGTCGTTTGGCCGTGCCTTCGCCCAATTGGGCCTGCCGCCCGAGCAGATCGCCGTGATATCCGGCATCGGCTGCTCATCGCGCATTCCCGCCTACACTAATTGTTACGGTTTTCACGGCGTGCATGGCCGCTCGCTCGCGCTCGCCGCCGGACTGAAAGTGACACGGCCCGATTTGACCGTCGTGGTCGCCAGCGGCGACGGCGACGGCTATTCGATCGGCGGCAACCACTTCCTGCACGCCTGCCGCCGCAACATCGACATGACTTACGTCGTCATGGACAACCACATCTACGGCATGACCAAGGGGCAGCCTTCGCCCACCACCGAACCGGAATTCGACACCGCGCTGTCGCCGGGCGGCACCGGTGTGGCGCCATTTCATCCGCTTGTGGTCGCACTCGCTTCGGGGGCGAACTTCATCGCCCGCTGCTTCTCCGGCGAACCCAACCAAACCGCCGACGTGCTGGCGCAAGCGATCAAGCATCCAGGCTTCTCCTTCGTCGAAATCCTCAGCCCCTGCGTGACCTTCCGCCCCGATGAAAAGGCATGGAAGGATATGGTGCACCCGGCCCCGGTCACCGAGACCTCGGATCAGGGCAAGGCGGCACGCCGGCTGATGACCGACGACGGCTTCAACATCGGTATTCTGTACCGCGGCAATCGCACGCCGTTTCAACCGGCCGTCGGCGCAAGCGACGTCGATCTGTCAGAGCTGGAGAAGGAATTCGAGCTATGAGCAAGACAGCGGGCACTCCGAAGGTCGCCAACCTCAACGATCTGCTGGCCATCGCCTACCAGATCGAGATCGACGCGGTCGACCGCTACAAGCTGCTGGCCGATCAGATGGAAACCCACAACAATCCGGAACTGGTCAAGGTGTTCCGCGATCTGGCCCGCGCCGAGGGCATCCATGGCGAGGAAATCCGTCGTATGGCCGGCGATTTCGACGTCGCCGCCCGCGCCAGCGAAATCGCGAAATTCGAGAAAAGCGAGAGCCCGGAAGAGGCCGATCTCGGCTCAGCGCACTACATGATGACGCCGTGGCATGCCTTGCAGCTCTCGCTCGCCGGCGAAGAGCGCGCGCTGGCCTATTTCACGTCCATCGTGGAGACCACAAAGGATCCGAGGGTTAAGAAGCTGGCGGCGGAACTGGTCGAAGAGGAGGCCGAACACGTCAGCCTCGTACATCGGCTGCTGCGCCGCTATCCGAAGCCGAGCGAGAATTGGGCCGACGATCTCGATCCGCCGGTTTCGCAGGAATAGCGCCGGTAAGCCGGCTCCGCACCGGCCGCTAGGGCAATGAAAGCGCTCGCGATCAATTGGTCTTGTTGCGCCGGTCGATCACCCGCACGGCCTTGCCCTGCGAGCGCGGCACCTCGCCTTCCGCCTTAACCACGACCTTGCAGGTCACGCCGATCAACGACTTGATATGATGCGTGACTTCGTCGGCCTTAGCGATACGGTCGCCGGCAAAAGCCGGCGCCAGTTCGACCTCAACGGTCATCGCATCGAGCGCGCCGTCGCGCGTCAACACGATCTGGTAGTGCGGCGCAATCCCCGGAAAACCGACCAGCACCGCTTCCACCTGCGAGGGATAGACGTTGACGCCGCGAATGATGAGCATGTCGTCGTTGCGCCCGGTGACCCGTAGGATACGGACATGGGTGCGGCCGCAGGCGCAGGGCTGGTTGCTGAGACGGGTGATGTCGCGCGTGCGGTAGCGGATCATCGGCTGCGCTTCTTTGGTCAGCGTCGTGATAACCAGTTCGCCGGTCGCCCCGACCGGCAGCGGCTGCTGCGTTTCCGGATCGATGGTCTCGAACAGGAAATGATCTTCCCAGCCATGCAACCCCGACCGCACCCCGTGACACTCGCAGGCCACGCCCGGCCCCATGATTTCGGACAAGCCGTAGACATCAACCGCCATGAGCCCAAGCCGAGCCTCGAGATCGCGGCGCATGGCATCGCTCCATGGTTCCGCGCCGAACAGGCCAACCCGCAATGAGGATTGCTTCAGGTCGACACCCATTTTTTGAGCGATCTCGGCAATATTGAGCGCGTAGGATGGCGTGGCACAAAGAACATTGGCTTTGAAGTCGTTGATCAGTGTCACCTGACGTTCGGTGCCGCCGCCCGATAGGGGGACCACCGTGCAGCCGAGCCGCTCCGCCCCGTAGTGCGCCCCGAGGCCGCCCGTAAACAGGCCGTAGCCGTAAGCGTTGTGCACTATATCGCCAGGCAGCGCGCCGGCGCAGGCGAAACAGCGCGCCATCAAATCCGCCCAGGTATCGAGATCCTGCTTGGTATAGCCGACGACGGTCGGCTTGCCGGTTGTTCCCGACGAGGCGTGTAGGCGCAAGAGCTGCTCGCGCGGCACGGCGAACATGCCGAACGGATAGTTGTCGCGCAGATCGGCTTTCACCGTGAAGGGAAACCGCGCGAGCTCGGCGAGCGACTTCAGATCACTTGGCTTGATGCCGGCGGCATCGAACTTCCGCTTGTAATGCGGGACCTTGTTATAGGCGCGCTCGACCGTGGTCTTGAGACGGGAGAGTTGCAATGCGTTCAGATCGCTGCGCGGCATGGTCTCGGCGTTCCGGTCGAACATATAGGGCAGCGTTTCGGCACCCGCGGTTTGCGCACTCATCGTCCAATCTCCCGGTCGGAATCGTTGAACTGTAGCGTCACGGCAAGGTCCATCCCGGCTTGACCGCCGGTCCGGGCACGCCGGACCCGCGTATGGGGGTGTGGGGAAGCGCGAAGCCCTGATTATAGGCGGCGCGTGTGATAAGAATGAATTTTATCGCCCAGCCGGTGGCAAAAATCGAAAAGCCAGCGAGCGCGAACAGGGCCGCGTCGGCGGCGGGCATCACCAGGCCAACAGTGACCAGCACCACCGGCAGCACCAGGCCTCCGGCAAAGAACCAGCCGCGGCAGGCCGTGAAGATTTCAAGCGTACGGGTCGGCACCCCTTCACTCACCAGCGCGTTGAAATATCGCTGCCAGGTCCAGGACCGCGTCGCGGCCAATACGACCAGCGTCAACGCCATCGGCCTGACGGCGGCGCCCAAGTCCGGCAGCACTGCCGCCAGCAGCAAGAACAGCCCGCAGCCCTCGGCCAGCCCGGTCGCCATGATGAAGGCGATGACGCGCGGATTGCGCCAGGCCGGTATGCCCTTGGACTGTTCCAGGATCATGCCCTGGCAGAACAGGAACAGCAGGGCGACCAGCGCCGCCGCCACCAGTGCTACCGGATGGCCGGACCATAGCGCCGCCAGCGCGAGCGGAAACAACAGGCCGGCGACCCACGCTTCGCGCGACATCCAGGAGCGTTGCGGCTGGCGCAGCACGTGAAGGAAGCGCAACGGCCGGCCGATCTTGAACATCAGCAGCGTCAGGCCACACGCAATGAGCGCAAGCGCAGCAAGGCCCGGCAGCAATATCGGGCTCCCATCGAGGCTGGCGATGGTGGCAAAGCCGAACAGACCGGTGCCGGCGCCGCCACACAGGAAATTGCCGGAGGCTTTCCAATCCCAATGTTTCTGATGCCAGGGTTCGACCCCGCGCGTGCGAATGCGTCCAGCCTGCGCTTCCGAGTCCGCGGGCGGCGCATCCGGCGCCGGCGCGGCAGCTGCCTTGTCGTAGAGATAATGGAAGCCCGGTTCGGTGGCGAGTTCGGCATGCATCTTGAAACTCTTATGCGCACGCAGCAACTGGGAGACGTTGCTGGCGGGATCTTCGACATCGCCAAAATGCAAGGCGTCGGCGATGCAGGAATTGACGCAGGCCGGCGTCGCGCGCGGATCGCTGCCCGGCGTCAAACCGTTCTCGATGCCGAAATCGATGCGGTCGGAACAGAACGTGCATTTCTGCGCGACCCCGAGCCGCGCGGGATCCTCGCGTTCGATCTCGTTCTGCATGCCCTCGTCACCATAGGCGAAGTCCTCCTTGGTGATCTTGAAGCGGGCCTGATAGGGACAGGCGACGTCGCAATAGGCGCAGCCGATGCAGATCGCGTAGTCGATGGTGACGATGCCGTCGGCGCGCTGGCGCGTCGCGGTGGTCGGACAAACATGCATGCAGGGCGGGTCGGCGCAGTGCTGGCAGCCGACCGGGACAAAGGTGCGATTGACGTTGGGGAACGAGCCGGCCTCGATATCGAGCACCTTGCGCCATTGCACCGCAGGCGAAGTGGCGTTGGCATGCCGGCAGGCCGCGGTGCAGGTCTGGCAGCCGACGCACCGCTCGAGATCGGCGACCATCGCCCAGCGGGTCATGTCGCCCCCGCAAGGCGCGTCACCTTGACCTTGACCAAGTCGGCGCTCGATCCGGTCGCGTCGGTGAGATCAAGCAGCATCGGCACCAAAGCGTTCATGCTTGGCGCGTTGAAGTCCTTGGCATACGGCGTTACCCAGTGATCGAACTGGCCGATGATCAGCAAGGTGTCGGGGCGGATGCCCTCGCGCAACATCACCTTGCCTTTGGTGCTGTTGAGCGGCGAGCGCACTTCGACCAGATCGCCGTCGGCGATGCCGAGTTTTTCCGCCGCGCTTTCGTTCATCACCACGCTGCCGTGGCCCATGACGTTATCCGCTACTTCCTTGATGAGCTGAACGCCGACATTGTTGCCCCAGGAATATTGCATGCTGCGCGACGTGACGAGCCAGAATGGATAGTCAGCGATTTGCACCTTGAAGTGCTTGGCGAGCGCGTTCTCCCAGAGCCCGTTCAGGTCGCGCCAATGCGGCAGCGCCTCATATTCGGCAAGCTGCTTGTCCCACCAGGTGATGCCATGCTCGTGCAGTCGCCGCTCGAGCTCCTTGCCGACGCGCAGCAGCCGCTCCTGGTAAGGCTGCTCGAAGCGCAGGCCCTGTTCGACCAGTTTCGGATAGAGGTACCACATCAGGCGCGAGAACGGCTTGACTCGAAAACCGTTGGCGCGGAACCAGTCGAGCCCTTGCGTCTCGGCGCCATCGGTGATCTCCGCGCTCGCCGCCCGGCAGCTGGCGTCCCAGATCTCTTCGACGCTGTGCGCCTTCGTCACGTCGAGTGAGAAATCATAATTGTCGCCTTTGAGCTTGACGTCGGCACCACCGTGATTGATCGCAGTATTGTACTCTTCAAGTAGACCGGTGCGGCACGCGAGCTCGGTTGCGATCCATGTTAAATCTTTCGCCTCGCCCTGCGGCGGCACCGCCGGATCGCGCAAGGCGAACCCCTGATGGTCCCAAAACTGCTCGATGTATTTGGTGCCGCCAATCCGCATCAGTTGCAGGCCCTCGAGGTCGGTGCAATCTGGCAGCAGCACGTCGGCGACATGATTGGTTTCATCGCGCGTCAAGGCGAAGCAAACGGTGAACGGGAATTTTGCCATCGTTTCGCCGACGGCCTTGGTGTCCCAGAACGAGATCGCCGGATTGATGCGGTAGACCAGCCACACGTCGGGCGGTGGGGCATGCGGGAGCTTGTCGAAATCCTCCTTCTGCATCATCCAGGCCAGGTGGGTCGGCCCGAGCGCCTGGCTCCAGGCCGAGTTGGCGACCAGCGGCACCAGCGTGCGATGCGCGCTACGCGCCGTCGGGCGCGAAATCCACTCGTCCTTGCTCGTCGGGTTCATCGGATAATGCATGAACCCGTCGGGGCCCGGCGTGACGCTCGACCAGCGATTGTCGGCCGGGCGATTGAGCCGCACCGTGGTGCCGAGCGTTCCGCCCGGCACGTCGAGGGCGCCGACCAGGCAGGGAATGAGCGTGCGCGCCCAGCAGCACTCGTAGCCGCCCCAGCCATTATTGACGGTCTTGCCGAATGCGATGGCGACCGGCCGAAACGGCAGCGTCATGCCTTCGATCTCGATCGTCTCGCCGACATGGGCATAGGCAAGGAACTCATTGGTGACGCGGCGGATAGCGGCGGCCGGAACATCGCAGATCGCCGCTGCCCATTCCGGTGAATAGCTCTTCACATGGGCGACCAGATGCGCGAAGGCGGGACGGACGGCGGCCGCGCGATGCGTGGTGATTTCTTGATCGGCGCCGATCTCGATGCCGTCGACCGTGTAGCTGCCTTCGAGCGCCGGATCGATATCGGGGGTATCGAACGGCACCGCGCGTCCGCTGGTTTGATCGATCACCAGCGGCTTTTGCGTTTCTTGATCGCGCAGGAAAAATCCGCCGGCGCCAATGAGATAAGGCGACGAGGTTCGCAGTTTGAGAAATGGAATATCGAGTTTTTCGCGCGCGGTTTCATGCAAGAGCACGTGGATCATGGCGAACAGGAAGGCAGAATCGGTCTTCGGCTTGATCGGTATCCACTCAGCCGAGCAGGCGCCGGTCACCGAGAGGTGCGGTTCGATCTGCACCCGCTTCATGCCGCGGTTGCGCGCGTCGGCGTGGCGCTTGACTCCACACACACCGCCCGAAGCTTCGACATTGGCGCCGAACGACAGGACATAGTCGCAGAGCGGAGTATCGGGGCACACGGTGAACGCCCGGTGCCAAAGCTCGCCATACAAATGCTCAGAGTGTGTGCATTTGACACCCTGACCGGAACCGAAACTCAAATCGACGGGCCCCCACGCCGAGAGGAAGGCGGGCAGCGTGCCCATATAGGCGGTCGGCGTGCCGCCGCCGCCGAAGCTTGCGGCGAGCCGCGGAAATCCGCCGGCGTCGGTAGGGCCGGCCGCGCGCGCCGCCCTGAGCTTGTCCGCGACCAGATCGAGCGCTTCGTCCCATGATATGCGCACGAAGCCCGGCTCCTCGTGCCGGCCCTTCTTCGGGTTGGTGCGCTTCATTGGATAGAGGACGCGGTTCGGGCTGTAGGCCTTTTGCACCAGCCCAAACGCCTTAACGCAGGCCTTACCGCCGCCGGGATGAATCGCAGCGGCAGCAAAATTCGGGTTGATCTCGGTGGCGACCCCGTCCTGGATGCGTACGGTCAACAGGTCCGGCCCCGCTACGCATTGGTAGCAATAGGTCGAAACGACGCGTTCCTGCAGCGGCTTGCTTCCCGGCATAGCCTCATCCTCAGTCCGAGCGAGGGGACCTGTCTAGTCGGCAGGACCATCTATCTCAGGTAGCGACTCTCACGTCAGCGCGCTCGCCGGCATCGGCTTGCAGTGACACCGAATAGCCGGCCTTGAGCGCGTCCATGTTGAGATCGAGAAAGCCGCGCGGCGTCTCCGCGCGCACCGCCTGCTCGACCCGTTTGCGGTCGCAGATTCCGCTCAGCGCAACCAAGGCGCCGAGCGCAACAATGTTCGCCACCCGCTCGCTGCCCAGCTGCAAGGCCGTGCGGCTGAGCGGCAGGTGATAGCGGCGGTACTCGCCCACCGGCAGTTCGGGGCACAGCCGCGTGTCGGCGATGACCAGCGCACCCGGCTTGAGCAGCGGCCAAGACGGCTTGATGGCGAGCTGGTCGAGCAGCACTAGATAGTCGAGCGCGGTCGTGATGGGGAAGTCCACCTCGGCGTCGGAGATCACCAGGTCCGCATTGCAGAAGCCGCCGCGCGAGGTCGGCTCATAGGTCTGCGACTGAGCAACGTGCTTGCCGGCGGCGGCAAGCGCATCGGCAAGCATCTTCGCGCTGAGGATCAGGCCCTGGCCGCCGGTGCCGCCGATGCGAATTTCGATCCGCGAGTCGTGCATCACGAGGCTCCCGCGCGGGCCGCCGCGCGCCGGTAGGCGGCGCCGTATTCGGGACGGTCATTCCTCGCCAAGATACCGGTCGACAGGTCGTTCGGGCGGAACGGCGTGTCCACCGTGTCGCGGTAAGCGCTCGGACGGATTGCGCTCTTCTGGTTCATGATCATCTCTGCTGAATTGCCCATATCGTTCTTGCGTCCGAAGATCTCCGTGCAGTCGGACAAAATTTCGACGAACGAGAAGCCTGGATGCTCGAGCCCGGCCTTGATCAGTTCCTTGAGCTTGGGGACATGGTGCGTCACTTCGCGGCCTACGAAACTGGCGCCCGCCGCGGTGGCGAGCGCGCAGGCGTCGAAATGCGGTTCCTGGTTGCCGAGCGGCGTAGTCGTGGTCAGCCGGGTCTCCGATGTGGTCGGCGAAACCTGGCCACCGGTCATGCCGTAAACTTCATTGTTGAGCATCAAGCAGGTCAGTTTGAGATTGCGCCGGCAGGCGTGTATCAAATGATTGCCGCCGATCGCGAGACAATCGCCATCGCCGGTGATGACAACGACTTGGAGATCGGGACGCGCAAGGGCCAAGCCCGTCGCATAAGCGAGCGGCCGTCCATGCGTGACATGGAAGGTGTTGGCGTCGATATAGGCGGATAACCGTCCGGCACAGCCGATGCCGGAGACAACCGCGAGCTTGTCCTTGTCGAGGCCGAGGTCATGGATCGCCCACAGCAACGCCCGCAACGCGATGCCATGCCCGCAGCCAGGACAAAGGAAGTGCGGCATCATCTCCTTGCGGAGATAGTCGCGGACGTCGAAATCGGCGGCTGATTCGATGAACATCACGTCCCCCTCGCGAGTGCTGCGGCACGCGCGGCGATATCCGCCAGTGTGATCGCCTCGCCGCTGAAAAGATGAATTCCTTCGACCGGGGTGCCGCCAAGGACGCGTTCAACCACAAGCCGGAGCTGGCCGGTGTTCATTTCGGGAACCAGCACGGCGCACGCCTTTGCCGCGGCTTGGCCCAACTGCTTCTCCGGGAACGGCCAGAAGGTGATCGGACGGAACAATCCGACGCGTAGCCCCTGCGCGCGGCACAGTTCGACGGCGCGCCTCGCCGCGCGGGCGCTGATGCCGATGGCGACAATGACCACGTCGGCGTCGTCGCAGTGCAACGTTTCGCTGGAGTCGATCAGGTTGCGGTGGCGCTCCAACTTGGAAAAAAGCCGCGACAGGTTGCGGGTGACCGCTTCCGGCTGCTGGGTCGGGAAGCCGCTCTCGCTATGCGTCAGGCCGGTGGTGTGCGTACGATAGCCGTCGCCCGGCTTGGCCATGGCGGGGATGGCATCGCTGCCGCCATCATAGGGCTTGTAGGCCGCGCGCGGTCCGCTCGCCCATTTGCGTTCCGTGCGACTCGAATTGGCGGCGTTGTTGAGCACGACGGTTTCGGAGAGTTGCGCGATCACCTGGTCATACAGCAGCACGACCGGCGACCGGCATTGCTCGGCCAGCTCGAAGGCGCGGATGGTCTCGCTGTAGATCTCGTTCACTGAGGCGGGCGTGAGCGCAATGATCGGATAATCGCCGTGGCTGCCCCAGCGCGCTTGCATCAAGTCGGCCTGCGACGGCCGGGTTGGCATGCCGGTGGAGGGACCACCGCGCATGACATTGACGATGACGCAAGGGATCTCGGCGCCGGCTGCGTAGCCGATATTTTCCTGCTTGAGCGAAAAGCCAGGACCGCTGGTCGCAGTCATGGCTTTGACGCCACCCATCGAGGCGCCGATCACGGCCGCCATCGAGGCGATTTCGTCCTCCATCTGCACGAACACACCATCGACCTCCGGCAAACGGCGCGCCAGCCGTTCGGCGATTTCCGACGACGGCGTGATCGGATATCCGGCAAAGAATCGGCAGCCAGCGGCGATTGCTCCCAACGCGCAGGCGTGGTTGCCGGAGATCAGCTTCACGGCGTTTTTGCCGGTCAGCGCGGTATCGACGGCATTCATCGGGCCAGCTCCCCTTGCGCAACGGTGGCCGTGTTATCGAAATGCACCCGGATCGCGAAATCCGGACACAACCATTCGCACAGACGGCACCCAGTGCACCTTTCCGGCTCGGCCAGTTCCGCGATGCGTTCCGCATTCAGCCGCAGGCAGCGCTCCGGGCACATCTTCACGCAGATATCGCAGCTCTTGCACCACGCGGGATTGATTTCGAGACGCACCCGGTAGGCCGCATCGGCAGGCGTCGGCATCCGCACTAACGATGGTTCCACCGGCGGCGTGGCGGTGCGCGCTTCCTCGATCCAACCGCGCCCGTGCCGGAACGCCTCCAGATTGACCGCGACGGTCTTCTTCGGCACGAATTCGGCAACCGTGCGTTCCCAATCCGTGGTCGCGAAATCCAAGGCCGTTGACAGCGCGCCGAGCAGAACGACGTTCGCCGCGCGCTCGTTGCCGAGCTTCTCGGCCATGTCGGTGGCGTCGATGGCGTAACCTTCGGCGACATGCGCGATGACTTCGGCCGGCGTCTCTTTTGAATAGCGCAGCGGCGCGCCCGGCTTGCGGTTGAGGCAGGCGAAGGGCGGCACGATGCGTTTGGTGTCGCAGATAAAGATGCCGGTGCCGGGCTTGAGGAACGGCAGCCAGCGTAATCCTTCGGCCCATTCCAGCGCGACCAGGATATCGACTTCGCCCTTCGGGATGGTCGGCGACCAGACCCGCCGCCCGAAGCGCACATGGCTGAACACGGATCCGCCACGCTTGGCCATGCCGTGCACTTCGCTCTGCTTGACTTCGAAGCCTTGGCTCTGCGCCAGCAAAGCGAGCACCTTGGAGACCATGATGACGCCCTGCCCGCCGACGCCGACGATCAGGACGTTGCATGCGTCATCCGCGGCATCGCCCGTCACCGCCGGGGAATCCGGCGACACAGGGCTAGGGCGTACCGTGGCGACCGGATCTCTCATTGCATCACCGGCGCAACGGCCTTGATGCAGTCCACGGTGCAAACTTGCGCGCACAGCGTACAGCCGACGCAAAGCGACTGGTCGATCTGGACCTTATGGCGGCCTTCGAACGACTGATCGCTCCAGGTGATAGCCGGACAGCCAAGATTCATACAGGCCTGACAGGCATTGCACTGTTCCGCGACAACCTCGAATGGTGGGCCCTTGATCTTGACCGGGTCGAGCACGCAGGGGCGATCAGCGATCAGCACGGCAACGCCGCGAAAATTGATGGCGTCGCGTAATGCGTGATGCACAGCGGCAAGATCGTAGGAATCGACCTTGCGCACCCATTTGACTCCGATCGCGCGTACCAGCGCTTCGTAATCGATACTCGGCGCAGGCTCGCCCCTGATCGTCTTGCCGGTGCCGGGATGCTGCTGGCCGCCGGTCATCGCCGTAATATGATTGTCGAGCAACATCACCGTGATATTGGCCTGGTTGTAGACCGCGTTGATGAGCTGCGGAATTCCGGCATGCAAGAAGGTCGAATCGCCGATTGTAGCGACGACCGGCTTGGTTTCGCCGGCCTTGGCCATGCCGACGGCGTTGCCGATCGATGAGCCCATCGACACGGTCGTGTCCATGCCGCGCAAGGGGTCGAGGCACGCCAAAGTGTAGCAGCCGATATCGCCGGCGACGCGCGCGCCCGACGCCCGCACCGCCATGAAGGCCGAGGTGTGCGGGCAACCGGCGCATAGCACCGGCGGACGCACCAGCGGTTCCGGCGTCCACGCATCATTTCGCTGTGGGCGCGGCGCCAGAATGCCGGCCTGTTCGAATCCGGCACGCACCAACTCGGGCGACAATTCGCCGGCGCGCGGAAAGAAGCACTTGCCCTCGACCTTGAATCCGAGTGCTTGGATTTCTTTTTCGATCACCGGCTCGAGTTCCTCGACCACGAAGATGCGGTTGACCGATTCGCAATAGCGGCGCAGCAGGTCATCCGGCAGCGGCCAGGAGGCGCCGAGCTTCAACACATTGGCGTCGGGCAGCACTTCGCGCACATACGGATAACAAGTGCCGGCGGTGATCACGCCGAAGCTGGTGTCGCCCTTCTCCCAGCGATTGAGCGAGGACTCGGTGAGATAGGCTTTTAGCTTGGCCTCGCGCTCGATCACCAATCCGTGGCGTGGCCGCGCATAGGCCGGGATCATGACATTCTTCGACGGCTTCTCGATGAACGGGCGCGGCGGCGGCACTTTGCGATCACCGATCGCCACCGGGCTGCGGGTGTGCGACAGCCGCGTCGTGCTACGCACGATCACCGGCGTGTCGAACAGCTCCGACAGATCGAAGGCAAGCTTGGTGAAATCAAGCGCCTCCTGCGCATCGCTCGGCTCGAGGATCGGCACGGTGGCGAGCATCCCATAGATGCGCGAGTCCTGCTCGTTCTGCGAACTGTGGATGCCGGGATCGTCGCAAACGGCGATGACTAGCCCGCCGTTCACGCCGATATAGGTTTGCGACATGAAGGCATCGGCGGCGACGTTGAGGCCGACATGCTTCATGGCGGCGAGCGCGCGCCAACCGGCAAAAGAGGCGCCGATCGCAACATCGAGCGCGACCTTTTCGTTGGTCGACCATTGGGCATGCAAATCTTCGGCCGGATAGTCGGCCAATGTCTCGAGGATTTCAGTGCTCGGCGTGCCGGGATAGGCGGCGGCGACCTTCACGCCCGCTTCCCAGGCGCCGCGCGCGATCGCTTCGTTACCGGTCAACGGCCGAACGTTTTTCGCCTTCTCGGGCGATCGTTCGGCAGCGTCCACAACTCCGTGCATCTGCTCCCCCCGACGGCGGATTTCGCCGTTTTGGCCAATAATCATCGCCTAATCGGGTGTCGGCGTACTTGAGCTATATCAAGCGGTTATCGTTCGGCACCGGTCCAAGCCAGGACCGGGCAAGACCGCGTGGACTTTAGGCTTTTTCCGGGAAAGGCCGCGCAGATCAGCGCGATGACGCGTATTTCGCGGCTTTCGCCTTGAGCCGCTCGAGCGTTTTGCCCTTATCGACCACAAAACGACTGTGCGAGCCGGCGCAGATCGCTTCAAGATTGTCCTTGGCGGCGATCTCGAAGGTGACTTTGCGCCCCTCGACTGCGCTGACGGTCGCGGTGATCTCAGTCGTCATCCCAGGCAGCGTCGGCGCCAAATGGTTGATCGACACATTAATGCCGACCGAATCCTCATTGGCATCAGCGTGTTCAAGGATGAGGTCACGGCAGGTGTGTTCGATGTCGTGCACCAGACGGGGCGTGGCGTAAACGCGGCCTTCCTCGCCCATGAATCCGATTGTCCGGTCGCGATCGATCTCAATACGGCTGGTCCGCGAGACTCCCGGACGAAGGCTGTCCTTCATCGCTACTCTCCTCACTTTTTTGCTGCGATATAATTACACGGTTACTCAGACTAATCGGCTTGACCAAGGTTAAACCCCGGCGCGTTTTTAGATACCCAAATAGGCTTCCCTGACGCGGCGATCGGCCTGGATTTCGGCTGCGGGTCCGCTCAGCGTCACGCGCCCGGTTTCCAGCACGTAGGCGCGGTCGGCGATGGCAAGCGCGGCGCGCGCATTCTGTTCCACCAAAAGGATGGTCAGGTTGTCGTCCCGCAGCGCGCGGATCACCGTGAGCAATTGGTCGACCAGGTTGGGGGCCAGACCCATCGATGGCTCGTCCAGCAACAGCAGCCGCGGCTTGGCCATTAGAGCGCGTCCGATCGCCAGCATCTGCTGCTGACCGCCGGACAAGGCGCCGGCCGGCGTTTCCAAAATCGCATCGAGCATCGGGAACAGCGCGCAGACCCGCGCCAACGCCGGTTCCAGATCTGCGTCGCGGCAAGACCATGCACCGAGCTTCAGATTGTCCAGCACGGATAAAGGCGCGAACACTTGCCGGCCTTCCGGCACTTGCGAGATGCCGAACGCCACCCGTTCATGCGCGGGACGTTTTTCGATCGGCGCGCCGTCGAAGCGTATCGCGCCGCCGGTGATCGGCTGCACGCCGGAAATGGCGTGCATCAGCGTCGTCTTGCCGGCGCCATTGGCGCCGATCAAAGTGACGATCTCTCCGGCGTCGACATGGAGCGTGACGCCGTGCAGGACCTCGATTCGGCCATAGGCGCTTCTGACATTTTCAATCGAAAGCATGCGCGGCCTCCTGCGAGCCGTGAACGCCCAAATAGGCTTCGATCACTTCCGCGTTGGACCGCACTTGCTGGGGTGTGCCTTCCGCGAGCGTGCGGCCTCTGGCCAGGACGTGAACGCGGTCGGAGATGTTCATCACCAGACGCATATCGTGCTCGACCAACACAACCGTGATCCCTTCCTTCACGATGGAGCGGATAACGTGATCGATTTCCTGAGTTTCGACCGGATTGCAGCCGGCGGCCGGCTCATCGAGCAGCAGCACCTTCGGCTCGCTGGCCAGGGCGCGCGCTATTTCCAGGCGCTTGAGGGCGCCATAATCGAGCGAGCCAGCTGGACGCTCGGCTGCATCGGCGAGGCCGACGCGGGCCAGCGCCGCGCGCGCCGCTTCGCGGGTCGCCGCATTCTGGCGAGCGACCGATGGCCAATGCAGCAGATCGGCCAGAATCCCGGTCCGCTCGTGGCGGTGCCGGCCGACCATCACGTTTTTCAGCACCGACATTTGAGAGAAAATCTGCAGATTCTGAAAAGTCCGCGATAGTCCTCGCCGTGCGAGTTGATCGGGCGCCATACCGGTCACCGTTTCTCCGGCGAGCCGGATGCTTCCATCGAGCGGGGTATAGATGCCCGATACCAGATTGAGCAGCGTGGTTTTGCCGGACCCGTTCGGCCCAATGATCGTGAACACCTGTCCGGAAGCGATTGAGATGCTGACGCCATCGATCGCCCGCACGCCACCGAAGGTAATGGCCAGCCGATCGGCCTCCAGGATCATCATTTCCGCCACCCAGCGAGCGCCACGGTAACGGACGGCACAATGCCCTGGCGCAGGAAGATCATGAAAACCATCACGATCAGTCCGAGCAACGCCTGCTCGTATTCATGGAAAACGGTGAGCACCTGCGGCAACACGACCAGCACGGCCGCTCCCACCAACGATCCGAATATCGACCCCATGCCGCCCAGCACCACCATGGCGACCAATTCGATCGAACGCAGGAATCCCGCTTCATCCGGCGTGACGAGGCCATTGAACAACGCCAAATAGGAACCGGCAACCGACGCGTACACGGCGGAGATTATGAAGATGGTAAGTTTCGCGCGCGCCACGTCGATGCCGAGGACGCGCGCGGCGATTTCGCTGTCGTGGATGGCCTGCAGCGCGCGGCCGGTTGGGCTTTCCATCAGATTGAACGCGAGTAGAAATCCGCCGACAAATGTCGCGCCGGAGACCCAGTACCAGGCATCCGATCCATGCACGCGCCAGCCGAAAAGCGTCAGCGCGGGTACGCTCATGCCATCCGGACCACCGGTCCAGCTCGCCTCGTTGGTGAGCACGATGGCGACGAGCAATCCGAATCCGAGCGTCGCGACGGCGAGATAGTGCCCTTTGAGCCTGAGAATCGGCCGGCCCACCGCAAAGGCGACCGCGCCCGAGAGGATTGCGCCGGCGAGCAGGCACAGCCACGAGGGCGCGCCGAAATGGACCGGGCCGATGGCGGCGGAATACGCGCCGATACCGACAAAGCCGGCGTGCCCCAGGCTGACTTGACCGGCAAAGCCCATGAGCAGGTTGAGGCCCACGACCGCCAGCGCGAAAATGAATACGAGAGCGCCGATCCGATAGTAGTACGCCGACGGGAAGAACAGCGGCAAGATAATGACGATGGCGGCGACCAATATCGCCGGCAGCAACCGCGTTTCGAGCCGCGCGCGCAAGCTCACACCCGTTCAACTTTAACACGTCCGAATAAGCCCTGCGGCATGGCAACCAAAACGACAAGGATGATCAGGAAGGCGACCGCGTCCTTATAACTCGAAGAGAGATATCCCGCGCTCAACGCCTCAATCATACCAATCAGAATGCCGCCAATCACGGCGCCGAGCGGGCTACCAATCCCACCGAGCATCGCCGCCGCGAATCCCTTCAACGCCAGCAATGTTCCCACATCGTAACTGGTCAGTGTGATCGGCGTGACGAGAATGCCGGCGATCGCCCCTATTGCCGCGGAAACCGCAAATGAGAAATCGACAATGCGCCGCGTATCGATGCCGATCAGACGCGCCGCCAAACGATTGGCCGCGGTCGCGATCACCGCCTTGCCGAGCAAGGTGCGTTCGACGAACAGCCAAAGCAAAATTACAATGACCGTGGCGCCTGCCAGCACGACCAGGCTTTGCGGCAATATAGCCGCACCGCCGAACTGTATCGAATCGGCGCCGAACAGCGGCGGCAAGCTATGGAAACGCTTGTCGAAGACGATCTGGGCCACGCCGCGCAGGAATACCGAGGCGCCGATCGTGATCATGATCAGCGCCACGGGGCTCGCCCCGCGCGCCGGCTCGATGGCAAAACGGTGTAGAGCCAAGCCTATGCAGGTCGTCACGATGATGGCGATGAGCGCGGCCAACGGCAATGGAACGCCGGCCAACGCCATGAAAACAGTCGTCATGCCGCCCAGCATGACGAACTCGCCCTGGGCGAAATTGATGATGTCCGACGCGTTGTAGATCAACGTGAAGCCGAGGGCGACCAGCGCGTAGATGGCGCCTACGGTCAATCCCGAGAAGACAAACTGCAGCAACTCGGCCATCGCGTCGAAGGCCTCGCATGGCTTGGGTTCAAAAACCGCAGGACGGAGCGGGCAAGCTCTGGTGAGCTTGCCTGATTGTTATGTCAGGTGCCAGGGACCAGCGTCCAGTCGCCGCCCTTGATCTCCAGCATATGGAACGCCGACAGGTCGAGGCCCATATGATCGGTCGCCGACATGTTCACGATCCCGCCGGTTCCGATATAGCCCTTGGTCTTTTCGATCTCGTCGCGGACCTTGGCTTTGTCGGCGCTCTTGGCACGCTGCATCGCCTGCACAAGAATCATGAGACCGTCATAGGCGTGACCGCCGAAGGTCGAGACCGCCTGTCCGGACTTCTGTTGATATGTGCGCGTATAATTCACGACGACGGGCTTCTGCGGATCCTTGCTCGGGAGCTTGTCCGCAATGAGTAGCGCCGCGGCGGGCAGCCGCACGCCTTCGGCCGCGGGACCGGCGAGTTCGATGAATTGTTTGGAGGCAACGCCGTGACTCTGGTACAGCGGCAGCTTGATTCCAAGTTGTTGGTAGTTGCGCGTCACAATAGCCGGCCCTTGACCAAAACCCGGATTGACCACCGCCAGCACGCCCGCCTTGTTGCGGATATTGGTGAGCTGCGGTGTCATATCGCTGTCGCGCGGACCATAGGTCTCTTCGGTGGCGATCGTGATCCCAGCCTTGGGCGCGACCGCAACGCACTGGTCGCGCATCGACTTGCCGAATGCATCCGTCCCCGAGATCATCGCGATCGTGGTCAGTTTGCGATTCTTGAGATCGGCAAATATTTTCTCGCACGCCATCTTGTCGGTATGCGGCGTCTTGAAAACCCACTTGTGCACGGGCTCGATGATCTGAATGGCGCCAGCCAAGGAAATGAACGGAATTTTGGCGTCTTCGAACACCGGGATCATCGCGAGGGTCGAACCAGTGGTGCTGCCGCCGACCATGACATCGATTTTGTCTTCTTCCACCAGACGGGTGGCAAAGGTGCGCGCGTTGTTGGCATTGCCGGCGTCATCGTAGACGATCAGCTGCAGTTTTTGGCCGTTCACCCCGCCTTTCGCATTGATCTCATCGACATAAATTTCCAGCGTCTTCTTTTCCGGATCGCCGAGAAACGACGCCGGCCCGGTCACCGACAGGACGCTACCGATTTTGATTTGCGCGGATGCCTGAAGCCCGGCACCTAGCAAGGCACAAAGGCCAATCGCAGCGGTTGCCGTAATATGTTGCATTGTCCTCATAGGATTTCCCCGTTATCGGCATTAATTTTAGTCTCAATGCATATCAGAGCTGCCGAAAGAAGGACTTGACTAAATTCAAGGCAGCCGCTGGACGGCTAAGGGAATAGTGGCGCAGCGCTGGCGCGGAAATTTGTTCGCTGGAGCAATGCGATGGCGATAACGGGGACAGTACGGCTCGCGGCCGTCGTCTACGATGCTGGCTTTAAAATCGACGACTTCCTGACCCGCGTCGCCGATCGGCTTGGCGCGGATCGCGTCAACATGGCTGGAGTCTTGCAGGAAAATGCCGGTGACGCCACTGGCGTCTGCTCGGCGATGACCCTCGTCGAACTCACCTCACGGGGGCGCTTCCGAATTTCCCAGGACCTGGGATCGCAGGCCGAAGGCTGCCGGCTCGACGCGCATGGCCTGGCCGAAATCGGCGCGCTGCTCGACCGGCCGCTCGGCCACGATGTCGAGCTGCTGATGCTGAATCGATTCGGCAAGGCCGAGGCCGAGGGCGGCGGTCTCCGCTCCGCCTTTGTGCGCGCCATGGAGGCCGGCGTCCCGGTGCTGACGGCAGTGCGGCCGCCCTATATCGAGGCATGGTCGAAATTCCACGGCCGGCTGGCGGTCGATCTCCCTACCGATCTCGATGCCGTGCTCACCTGGTGCCTAGCTTCGGTGCAGGAATTGCGCGTGGCGCGGCGGAGCGAATTGTCACCAACCGGATAAACCCAGGACCGTATCCATGGAAGCAAGCGCATCTGCCGCGATCGGCATCGTGACCGTGTCCGATCGCGCCAGCTCCGGGACCTACAAGGATACGAGCGGCCCGGCCATCGAGGAGTTTCTGCGCGAGGCGCTAACGACGACTTGGCGCGCCGTGCGGCGTCTGATTCCCGATGGAATCGACAGCGTGCGCGACACCCTGATCGAGCTGGCCGACCGTGAGAAATGCGCCTTGATCTTCACGACCGGCGGCACCGGACCGGCGCCGCGCGATCTGACCCCGGAAGGCACGATCGCCGCCTGCACGCGGCTGATGCCGGGGTTTGGCGAATTGATGCGCATGGAGAGCTTAAAACAAGTGCCGACCGCGATCTTGTCGCGCCAGACCGCCGGCATTCGCGGAACCACGCTGATCGTCAATCTGCCCGGTCGCCCGGCCTCCATTCGGATGGCCATGCAAGCGGTGTTTCCGGCAATCCCTTATTGCCTCGACCTGATCGGCGCTGCCCGCATCGATACCGATCCCGAGCGCTGCAAGGCGTTCCGCCCGCCGCAATAGCGCGCAGTTTATTTGCGCATGATCTTGTCCGAAAATCGGTTCCCATCCACGGATCAAGTCCGAGGACAAGCTTTTCGGGATCATGCGCTACATCAGCTCGCCGCCAGCGACCACGATACTTTGCCCGGTGATCGATGCCGAGGATGGCGCGCAGAGCCAGCCGACTGTCTCGGCGACTTCATCGGGGCGCACCAAGCGCCCCTGCGGATTGTGCGCCGTCAACTCCTGCAGGGCCTGCTCGCGTGTGCGCCCGGTCTTGGCCGCGATATTGCCGACCGCTTCGGCAACAATGTCAGTATCGGTATAGCCGGGACACACCGCATTCACGGTCACGCCGCTGTGCGCCAATTCGCGCGCCAGCGCTCGCGTCAGGCCGATGAGCCCGTGCTTTGCCGCGCAATAGGCGGTAACATAGGCGTAACCGGTGAGCCCGGCAGTGGAGGCGACGTTGACGATCCGGCCGTAGTCGCCTTTCGCCATATCCTGGAAGACCTCACGAATGCATAAAAACGCGCCGGTCAGATTGACCTCCAGCATTGCCTGCCATTTTGCCAGATCGGTCTTGCCGATCGGCGCTGCCATGGCGGCGCCGGCATTGTTGATGAGGATTTGCGGCGGCCCAAACCGATCGGCCGCCCACGCGAAGGCGGTGGAAATTTGCTCGGGCCGAGTAATGTCCATCGCGATCGCCTGAGTCTTGGCATTGAACGTTTTCGTGAGCGCCGCGGCCTGTTCGGCGAGGCGCGATTCATTGCGACTCATCAATGTCACATCGGCGCCGCGCCGCGCCAAGACCGCGGCGATGGCGGCGCCGATTCCGCGCGAAGCCCCGGTGACGACAGCATGCTTGCCGCGCAGCATGCCGTCGTCGCGCGAACTCGATTCCGCCGTGACGTTCATGTGCCCAATATGACGCCGCGTTCGGCACGTTCCTTGACCAAACTCAAGGGCCAGCGCGGAGACCCGCTTTAAAGATTAAGATAATCCGGGAAAGAAAACACGATGGATACGGCTCAATTTCTCGCCGCGGGTGTCTTCATCGATAGCGACTCGCCGCAAGTCATCGCGTTCGCGAAGCAAACGGTCGACGGGGAACCCGACATAACCGCCGCGATATTGCGGCTATATTCCGCCATCCGCGACGGCATCATCTACGACCCTTATGTCGACCTCGCCGACCCGTCCAACTACCGGGCGAGCAGCGTTCTCGCCGCCGGGCGCGCGTTCTGCATCGGAAAATCGGCGCTGCTGGCGGCAAGCGCCCGGGCAATCTGTATTCCGTCCCGCGTCGGCTATGCCGATGTGCGCAACCATCTCACCTCGCCACGCTTCTACGAGAAAGCCAAAACCGACAAATTTATTTGGCACTCCTACACCGAACTGTATTTGTCGGGCCGCTGGGTGAAGGCAACGCCCGCTTTCGATCGCGCGTTGTGCGAGCGGCTCGGGCTGAAAACGCTCGAGTTCGACGGCAAGACCGATTCGCTGTTGCAGCCGTTCGACCGCTCAGGCCGCCAGCATATGGAATATCTGAACGATCGCGGCGCCTTTGCCGACGTGCCGTTCGACACCATCCATGCCGATTTTATGAAATATTATCCGAGCCTGATGGGCGGCCATGGCCTTGTCGGCGACTTCCGTGCGGAAGCCGTCGCCCAGACCATGGATGCATCGGAAAACGGCGCGGGCTAAGCGCTTACTTCACCAGCTTGCGGCCGGTGACGGCCTCAAGGTTCTTGTAGAAGATCTTGTCGCTGGTTTCCTTGTCGAGCTTGAGCGATTCAAGAATGCGCAACGTCTCGCGCGGATACATCGCTCCGTTTTCCGGGTCGAACGGGCAATCGGAGGCGAACACGATCTTGTCGATCGGATAGAACTCCAGGCCGCACTTGGTCGCCGGCGTCGCCCCGAACACCGCGGTATCGGCATAGAATTCTTGCTTGAAATAATCGAGCGGGCGCTTCTTCAGGCTCTTGCGCAGCGCGACGTAGTCCTCGTCGGTGGTGCGCGAGCCGAGCACGTCCCAGCCCGGCCCGATGCGGCCCTCGAGCATCGGCACGATGCCACCAAAGTGGTGGGTGATGATCTTCAGGTTGGGGTGGTTGTCCATGATCTTGGAGAACACCAGGCGCGCCATCGCGGTCGCCGTCTCGTACGACCAGCCGAACGTCCACCAGATCTCGTACAACGACTTCTTCTCGTCGACATAATCGGGCGTGCTGGCGCCGCGCGCCGGATGCATCCAGACCGGTTTGCCGAGCTCATTCATCTTCTTCCAGAACGGCAAATATTGCGGCCGGTCGATCGGCTTGCCGGCGACGTTGGTGTAGATCTGCACGCCGAGCGCGCCGAGCTGGTTGATCGCGCGTTCGGCTTCGGCCACGCCGGCGTCCGGCGCATCGAGCGATATCTGCGCGATCCAGCCCGGGAAATGGTGGCGCTCCTTGGCGCACAATTCGGCGAAGCCGTCATTGATGATGCGGATGAATTCGTCGATTTGCTGCGGGCTCTTGGCGAGGTTTTCGATCGGCGGCTGCGGGTAGGCGATGATCTGCGCATAGTCCTTGTGGCTGTCGATGATCTTTTTGCGTGCATCGAGGTCGTGCAGCGCCGGAATCGCGCGCACGCGCTTGCCCATATCTTTGTATTGCCCGGCGACCTCGAGCATGGTGTCGAAGAACTTCTTCGGAAAAAAGTGCGTGTACGCATCGATCCGCATGTGTGAGTCCTCAAATCGGTAAATTTATTATGCGCCGACTTTTTTCGAGCCGGCCACGGGAACGTCGGCGGGCGCCACCCTACACAACAGCGCCCGCAACTGGTAGGTCCCCATCGCCGGATCATAGGGCGGCTTGTTGTCGGTCAACAGATTGGCATTCGACGTCCACACGCCATATTCCGGACCCGGCTGTTCGGGAAACCACCAACCGTGCTGGACGTGGATGACCCGCGGGTCGATTCCCTTCGTGAGCTTGGCCTTTTGCCGGATCCGGCCGCGCAGCGTTTCGATCCACATCCACGCCCCGTTGACGATGCCGAGGCGCGATGCCGTTTCGGGGTGAATTTCCGCCACCGGATCGCGCTGCGCCTTGCGCAGCTTGTCAATCTGGCGGTGCTCCGAGTTGAAGAAGAATGAGATCCGCCCGCCGGTCGTGAGTATGAGCGGATAGTCCGCGGCGATCTCGGGCGTGCTGGTTGGGCTTTCCGGCGGCTCCTCGTAAGAAGGCAGAGGCGCATAGCCAAGTTGTTCAAAGCGGGTGGAATAGAGTTCGATCTTGCCGGTCGGTGTTTTGAATCCGCCATTCTCATATTTCCGGTACTTGAAGGGGACTTTGTAGAAACCCTTCTGCTTGAGCTCATCGAAGGTCATGTCGATCCCGCCGCCGGCGAGCATCGCATCGAGCACATCTTTCACCGGCTCGGTGCAGAGCGGAAGCTTCATTCGCCGCGCCAGCGCGACGAACATTTCTTCGTCCGATTTGCACTCGCCGATCTGCACCGCCTTCTGCTGGGCGAGCACGACATTGGCCGCGACCGTCGGCAGGCCGACCAGTTGATCGAGCTCGGGCCATGACGCCGCCGGCAGCACGATGTCGGCAAGCTCCGCCGTCGGCGTCATGAACAGGTCGGCGCAGACTATGAAATCGAGCTTCATCAGGGTGTCATAGACATCGGACGAATTGGCATAGGTCGTGAGCGTGTTGTTGCCGAACACCAGGAAGGCTTTCACCGGATAGGGCTTGCCTTCGCGCATCGCCCGCAACAGCGTCGGAATATGGGCGGCCGGCAAGTCGGCGCCCTTGCCGCCGAGCAGCTTGAAGCGCTCGGCACCGAGCCGCTTGGCATTCATTTCAGGCGGGAGGTTCTCGATCAGGCTCGGGAAACGGCCGAGCCCATGCATACCGAACACCCAGCCGCCCGGCACGTCGATATTGCCAGTGAGCGCCGGCAGCATCGAGATGGCGCGTATGGTCTGGATGCATTTCGGCGTGTGCTCGATGGCGCAGCCCCAATCCAGCAAGGCCGGCTTGGTCCGGGCAAACAGGCGCGCGGCGGCGCGAATCTTGTCGGCGGCGATCCAGGTGATCGGCTCGGCCCATTCCGGCGTGAATTTCTGCACATGCACGGCGAGTTCGGCGAAGCCGTGCGTCCACTGCGTAACGAATGGCTCGTCATAGAGTTTCTCGTCGATGACGACATGCAGCATCGCAAGCGCGAGCGCATCATCGGTGCCGGGCCTTATCTGCAGCCAGAGGTCTGCCTTTTCGGCAAGCACCGTGCGACGCGGATCGACCACGATGGTCCGCGGATTGTGCGCAAGCGCTTCGATCACGTTGAAACGCGTCTCGCCGTCCGGCCCCGATAGGACTGGATTGTGGCCCCAAAAGAGGATGCAAGCCGGCGGCACCTCGCCGGTATAATCGCTGACCGGAAAGTCGCCGAAGGTCAGAATTGAGGTGTTCACCCGCGGGTGGAAACATTGGGCGAAGCCCGGCTCGCACCAGTTGGGCGTACCGAGCGCATGGCCGAAGCGCGACACCCAGCGGATGTGATGGCGGCCGGTGCCGGTACCGAGCGCGATGGCCTCCGGGCCGTATTGGTCCCGAATGGCGAGCAGGTGCCGTGAAATCTCGTCGAGCGCATCGTCCCAGGAAATGCGCTCCCATTCGCCGGACTGGCGTTTGCCTTTGCGCCGCAGCGGATATTTCAGGCGATCCTTGTGGTATACAAGATCGGTCGTCACCGTCCCGATCGGACACAGTCGACCATGATTGAGCGGCGACTCGCGATCGCCCTCGACCTTCACCAGCACGCCGTCCCGGATATGCAGCAAGACGCCGCAGCCGCCGTGGCAACTGCGGCAGACGCTCTTGAGCACCGTGGTGGCCAAATGGTTGGATATCAAACTAGGCTGCTGAACGTTCATGCGTGCAATCTTTTGCCCGGTTTGGCTCAGGTGGGGGCCCAACATGTTTCGCCAACGTGCAAGATAGACCCATTTCACGGTACTTTAGCTTGATTTCAGTCAAGGAAATGATTGCGCCGGAAGAGGCCTGGTGCCGCCGCGGACCTCGCGTGACGGATCGGCCCAACTGGCCTAAGTGGGCCCACCGCGACAGGTGACTCCAGCAAATCTACTTACTAAGATATTGTACTGGCCATTATCAGCGCATGGTTGCAGCCAAGAATACGGGCAGCGCAATCTAAAAATGAAACCGAGGAAGCTGAGGGAAACCCAATGATGTTCAGATATACGACCGGCGCGATTGCCGCACTTGCCATCAGCGCGCTCGCCGCAGGTAGCGCATTCGCACAAGACACCATCAAGATCGGCCTCATCGTGTCGATGACGGGGCAACAGGCTTCGACCGGCAAGCAGATCAAGGCCGCCGTCGATCTCTACATGAAAGAGCACGGCGACACGGTCGCGGGCAAAAAGATCCAGGTCCTCCTCCGAGATTCTGGAAGCGTGCCCGACAACAGCAAGCGGCTGGCGCAGGAATTAATCGTTAAAGACAAGGTCAGTGTCGTCGCAGGCTTCGAGATCACGCCGGCCGCGCTTGCCGTCGCCCCGCTCGCCACCGAGGCGAAGGTAGTGGAACTGGTCATGGCGGCAGGCACTTCGATCATCACCGAGCGCTCGCCCTACATTGTGCGCACCAGTTTCACCGTGCCGCAGTCTTGCGTCATCGTCGCTGATTGGGCCGCTAAGAACGGCATTAAAAAAGTCGTCACCATGGTGTCCGACTACGCGCCGGGCGCCGACGCCGAGAAATCTTTCACCGAGCGCTTCACGGCGGCCGGCGGCCAGGTTGTTGAAGCCATCAAGATTCCGCTCGCCAATCCGGACTTCGCGCCGTTCCTGCAACGCGCCGCCGACGCCAAGCCGGATGCGATCTTCATCTTTGTGCCCTCCGGCCAGGGCGGCACCTTTATGAAGCAATTCGCCGAGCGCGGGCTCGATAAGGCCGGCATCAAGGTGATCGGCCCCGGCGACGTAACCGATGACGATCAGCTTCTCAACATGGGCGATGCGACAATCGGCGTGGTGACCGCACATTTCTATTCGGCCGATCACAATTCGCCGATGAACAAGGCCTATGTCGCCGCCTTCGAGAAGGCCAACAATTTCCGCCCAGCTTTCATGTCGGTGGGTGGATATGACGGCATGCACCTCATCTACGAAGCGCTGAAGAAGACAGACGGCAAAGCCGACGGCGATTCACTCATCGCGGCGATGAAGGGCATGAAATGGGAAAGCCCGCGCGGGCCAATCTCGATCGACCCCGAGACGCGCGACATCATCCAGAATATCTACATGCGCAAGGTCGAGAAAAAGAACGGCCAGCTATACAATGTGGAGTTCGCCACGTTCGAAGCCGTCAAAGATCCGGTAAAGGCGGCGAAGAAATAGTCTGACAATCCAACCGCGCGCGGCGACCGAAGGTTGCCGCGCGCGCTCCGTTAGCGGCGGGTCATCGACCGCCAATGCCGAATATGCCATCGTGCGGTTAAGTACGTTTTTGCGGGGGGCCGATATCGCGGCGCGAACATGCTGACAATTCTGTTTGATGGGATTGCTTATGGCATGCTGCTGTTTGTGCTCGCATGCGGGCTCGCGGTCACGCTTGGATTGATGAATTTCATCAATCTCGCCCATGGCGCTTTTGCCATGGCCGGCGGATATGTGACGGTCGTTCTTGTCAACAACCTCGGTGTCCCATTCCTCGCCTCCCTTCCGCTCGCTTTTCTGGCGAGCGCGATCCTCGGCATTATCTTGGAGCGCACGCTCTATGTGCATGTCTATAAGAAACCCCACCTCGACCAGGTGCTGTTCAGCATCGGCCTCGTATTCATGTCGGTGGCCGCGGTCGATTACGTCATGGGTTCGAGTCAGGTCTTCGCGCGAGTTCCGAGCGTCTTGCAGGGTCGGTTCGATGTCTTTGGCATCGGCGTCGGCCGCTACCGGCTGCTCATCATCGTGATCTGTGGCCTGCTTACGGTTGGGCTGCAATTCATACTTGCCTACACGCGCTTCGGCAGCCGCCTGCGCGCCGCCGTCGATGATCGAAGGGTAGCGAGCGGGTTGGGCATCAACGTCAATCGGGTTTTCGCGTTCACCTTCGCTTTCGGTTCCGGCTTGGCCGGGCTCGGCGGCGCGCTCGGTGTCGAGATCCTCGGCCTCGATCCGGCCTTCCCGCTCAAATTCATGATCTATTTCCTGATCGTGGTGACGGTCGGCGGCACATCGAGCATCACGGGCCCATTTCTCGCCTCGCTCTTGCTCGGCATCGGCGACGTCGCCGGCAAATATTACGTGCCGACGCTCGGCTCCTTCGTCATCTACACCATCATGATCGTCGTGCTGATCTGGCGGCCGCAGGGACTGTTCTCCCACGCCGCGTCGCGATGAGGCGTCGGTAATGCTACCGCCACCTATTGCCATCCGCGTCGCCACCGAATGGCTGGCCGCCCGCGCCCGCTGGCAACCGCTCGAGATCGCGTTCTGGCTTGCCGCATTTGCCGCGATCTACCTGTTGCCGGAAAGTCACCTCATCCTCACCGAGATCGCCTGGCTTGGCCTGTTCGCGCTTTCGCTCGATCTCATCCTCGGCTACGCCGGCATTATCTCGCTAGGGCATGCCGCCTTTTTTGGCTTCGGTGCTTACACCGCCGCGCTTCTGGCCAAGCACGAAATCATCAACGAGCCCGTTCTGGCATTGCTCGTCTCCGGTTTCGCCGCGATGGCGCTCGGTTTCGTCACCAGCTTCCTCGTGCTGCGCGGCTCCGACCTGACGCGGCTGATGGTGACGCTCGGTGTGGCGCTCGTGCTGCGCGAGTTAGCGAACAGATTCGGTTGGCTCACCGGCGGTGCCGACGGGTTGCAGGGCGTTATCATCAAGCCGGTGCTCGGGATGTTCCGTTTCGATATGTTCGGCCACACCGGTTACGCCTATTGCCTGACCGTGCTGTTCATCCTCTTCATGATTGCCCGTCGCCTGGTGAATTCACCGTTCGGCCTTTCGCTCATGTCGGTGAAAGGCAATCCGCTGCGTTCATCGGCGATTGGAATCTCGGTCGATGCCCGCCTGATCGCGATTTACACAGTTGCCGCCGGCTATGCCGGCATCGCCGGCGCACTGCTGGCGCAAACGACGTCTTTCGCCTCGCTCGAAGTGTTCTCGTTCGATCGCTCGGCCGATCTCCTGCTGGTGTTGATCATCGGCGGCGCCGGCTATCTCTATGGCGGCTTGATCGGCGCCATCATCTTCAAGTTCATGCAGGATTATCTGTCGGCGCTGACCCCGCAGTACTGGCCATTTTGGATTGGTCTTGTTCTGGTGGTGATCGTGCTGGTCGGCCGCGAACGCATCACGTCGTGGACGAGCCCGGTCCGTCGCATCGCCTCGCATCTGAATTGGCGGGCGTTGGTGCGCCGCATCGCCGCTTCGTCGAGCGAAAGGCCCTGACGATGACCGTCGCGCTGGAAACGATCAATCTGGTGAAACGATTCAGCGGCATTGTCGCGTCCAATAACGTTTCATTGCAGATTGCCAAGGGCGCCCGGCACGCCTTGATCGGGCCGAACGGCGCCGGCAAGACCACGTTGATCAACCTGCTCACGGGCGTGCAGCGGCCGACGAGCGGCCGCATCCTGCTCGACGGGGAAGACATCAGCAACAAGTCAACGCACGAGCGGGTGCGGCTTGGCATCGTCCGCACCTTCCAGATCAATCAGTTGTTCAACGACCTGACGCCGCTCGAGACCATCGGACTGGCGGTATCCGAACGGCGCGGACAAGGCCTCGACTGGTGGCGCATTGTCGGCAGCCGGCCGGATCTCGTGACCGAGGTAGTCGAAATTCTGGAGCGTTTTCACCTCACCGATGTCATCGATAAGCGCACCGCGGTGCTGCCCTACGGCAAGCAACGTCTATTGGAAATCGCGGTCGCGATCGCCTGCCGCCCGCGCGTGCTGCTGCTCGATGAACCGGCGGCCGGTGTTCCCGAGGACGAGCGGCACGAAATTCTGGCCGCCGTCGCCGCCCTACCCAGCGATGTCACCGTGCTGCTGATCGAGCACGACATGGACATCGTGTTCTCGTTCGCCGACCGTATTTCCGTTCTGGTCAACGGCGCGCTTTTCGTCGAGGGCAGCCCCGAAGAAGTCGCCCGCGACGCCAGAGTCAAGGCCGTCTATCTCGGCGAGGAGCTGGCCGATGCCTGACCTCCTGAACGTCCAAGGCCTGACGGCCGGCTATGGCGAGGCGATCGTGCTGACCGACGTCACCTTCAAGCTCGCCGAAGGCAAGGCGCTGGCGCTGCTCGGCCGCAATGGCATGGGCAAAACCACATTGGTCAATTCGATTATCGGCGTGACTCGTCATGTCAGCGGCACCATCAGCCTCGACGGCCGCGATATCACCGGCCTGCGCCCGGACCAACGCGCGCATGCCGGCATCGGCTGGGTGCCGCAGGAGCGCAATATTTTTCGCTCCCTGACGGTCGAAGAAAACATGACCGCGATCGCGCGGCCGGGAGCGTGGACGCTCGCCAAGGTCTATGCGTTGTTTCCGCGATTGGCCGAGCGCCGGCGCAATCTCGGTAACCAACTTTCCGGCGGCGAGCAGCAGATGCTGGCGATCGGACGTGCGCTCATTCTCAATCCGCGCATCATACTGCTCGATGAGCCGCTAGAAGGGCTGGCGCCGATCCTGATCGCGGAATTGCTCGCCGCCTTGCGCAAGATCATCCGCGAGGAAGGTCTTTCGGCGATTCTGGTGGAACAGAACGCGCAAAAGATTCTGGGCGTGACCGATCAAGCCATCATCGTCGAGCGCGGCAGTATCGTCTATCAGGGAGAAAGCAGCGCGCTCAAGGCCGACCGGGCGTTGCTGGAAACTTATGTGGGTGTCACGGATGCAGGCAGCGTTAGCCGCAAAGCGCAGCGCGACGCGCGTCGGACGGCATCAGCGCAGGAAGCTGGCCCCGGCTGACCCGCGCCGAAGCTAGCGATTTCAGAAAAACGCCTGTATCCCCGTTTGCGCGCGGCCGAGGATGAGCGCGTGGATGTCGTGGGTGCCCTCGTAGGTGTTCACCGTCTCCAGGTTCGCCAGCACGCGCATCACGTGATATTCTTCCGAGATGCCGTTGCCGCCGTGCATGTCACGCGCCAGCCGCGCCACCTCGAGCGCCTTGCCGCAATTGTTGCGCTTCATCAGAGAGATCGACGGCGGCGCCGCCTTCCCCATCTCCAGCATGCGGCCGAGCCGCAGCGCACCTTGCAGGCCGAGTGCGATTTCGGTCTGCATATCGGCAAGTTTTTTCTGAATCAGCTGATTGGCGGCGAGCGGGCGGCCGAACTGCTTGCGGTCGAGCACGTATTGCCGCGCGCGATGCCAGCAGAACTCGGCCGCGCCCATGGCGCCCCAGGCGATACCATAGCGCGCATTGTTGAGGCAGCCGAACGGACCGGCCAGCCCCCTCACGTTCGGCAGCAGGTTGTCTTCCGGGATCACGCAGTCTTCCAGCACGATCTCGCCGGTGATGGAGGCGCGTAAACTGAGCTTGCCCTCGATCTTGGGCGTGGAAAAACCCTTGCTGCCGCGCTCGACGATGAAGCCGCGGATGACATTAGCGAGCTTGGCCCACACCACCGCCACGTCGGCGACCGGGGCGTTGGAGATCCAAGTCTTGGCGCCGTTGAGCTTGTAGCCGCCGGCGACTTTCTCCGCGCGCGTCGCCATGGAACCCGGATCGGAGCCGTGGTCGGGTTCGGTCAGGCCGAAGCAGCCGACCAGCGCGGCGCTGGCGAGTTTGGGCAGATATTTGCGGCGCTGCGCCTCGCTGCCATAGGCGTAGATCGGATACATCACCAACGACGACTGCACCGACATGGCGGAGCGGTAGCCGCTATCGACGCGCTCCAATTCGCGCGCTATCAGCCCGTAGGCGACGTAGCCTAAGCCGGCGCCGCCGTACTCTTCCGGAGTGGTCGGCCCGAGCAGGCCGAGCTTGCCCATCTCGGGCAGCATGTTCGCATCGTAAGTCTCGTCGCGGTAGGCCGCGATCACACGCGGCATCAGGTAGTCCTGCGCAAAGCCGCGCGCGGTGTCGCGCACCATGCGCTCCTCTTCGCTCAACTCGCCTTCGAGATCGAGCGGGTCCTCCCACTGGAAGTCCTTATCCTTCAGCATCGCGGGTTTGCCCTCGCGCTGCTCGGCCGGCTGCGACAT
>DATISB010000118.1:0-2406 GCA_035469145.1 Pseudolabrys sp. | reverse complement strand
AGCTTCTTGCCCTTGCCGTTGGCGAAGCTGGCGGCCTCGCCGGAGGGCACCTGCTCGGGCGTGAGGCCGCGGTTCTTCCAGCCGTCGATCAGCATGGCGAGCACGCGCGCGGGCCAGCGCTTCTCGTCGAGCTTCTCGGCTTCGAGAATCTGCTTGATCACGCGGATCTGGTCGTCGGTGTCGAGGATGGTGAAGTTGTTCTTCAGCCCGACCAGCTCGGCATGGCGGCGCAGGATCTTCACGCCGATGGAATGGAACGTGCCGAGCCAGGGCATGCCTTCGACAATCTGCCCGACCATCTGGCCGACGCGGTCCTTCATCTCGCGCGCCGCCTTGTTGGTGAAGGTGACGGCGAGGATCTGGCTCGGATGCGCGCGGCCGAGATTGAGGATATGTGCGATGCGGGTGGTGAGCACGCGCGTCTTGCCAGTGCCGGCGCCGGCGAGCACCAGCACGGGACCGTCGAGCGTCTCCACCGCCTCGCGCTGCTCCGGGTTGAGGTCGCCGAGATACGGTGCCGCGCGGGCCCCGAGCGCGCGCGCGGCGATGCCGCCCGCAACGGGTTGCGGGCTCAATGGAGCAGGGTCGCTACGTTTGGGCTCGGCCATGTTGTCCGGGGTGGCGGCAGGAGGCCGCCGGAATGATTCTCAATAGCGAAGATGGCACTCATAGGCGCCATTTTCGAGGCCGGATGCGCCCTTGTGCGCTTCCGGCGGCGGATTTAGCATGATTTTTCCGCTGTATTTCAGACACCGATCCTTGGGGGAACTCCGTGCGACTGAAGGACAAGGTGGCGCTCGTCACCGGCGCCGGCCGCGGCATCGGCCGCGATATCGCTCTCGCCTATGCCCGCGAGGGCGCGCATGTCGTGATCAATGACGTCGATCCGGCGACCACGGAAGCGACCGCGAAGGACGCCGCCGCGTTCGGCAGCAAGAGCCTTCCGGTAGTCGCGGATGTCGCGAAATCCGCCGACATCGGCCGGCTCGTCGACACGGTCATCAAGGAGCGCGGCCGCGTCGATATCCTCGTCAACAACGCCATGAAGATCGTGCCGGGAAAGCTCGAGGCGCTGCCCGAGGCCGCGTGGGACACCACGATGAACATCGGGTTGAAGGGCGCGTTTCTGGTGAGCCAGGCCGCGGCCAAGCGCATGATCGCGCAGAAGTCGGGCGCGATCGTCAACATTGCATCGATCGCGGGGCTCTTCCCCTACAACTGGGCCGGGGCCTACAGCGTGGTGAAGGCCGGCCTCATCATGCTCACGAAGCTGCAGGCGATGGAGTGGGCGCCCTATGGCATCCGCGCCAATGCGATCACCCCGGGTTACATCCGCACGCCGGGCACCGAGGCGATGTACGCCGATCCGGAAATCTACGAAGGCCGCCGCAAGGGCGTGCCGATGGGCCGCGTCGGCTCGGGCGAGGACATCGCCGGGCCAGCGGTGTTTCTGGCATGTGATGAATCCCGCTACACCACCGGCAGCGTGCTCGGCGCCGACGGCGGGCAGGCAGTCGGCTATTTCCTCACCGTGCCGGGGCGAAGGTTCTCGGGCGGGCGGATTGATTGATTGTGCGTGTCGCGCTCTCAGCTGTCTTTGCTGGCAGACTCTGCGGAGCGTACTGAGAACACGTGCGCAACACACTCGGCGTCATGCGCGGGCTTGACCCGCGCATCCATGATGAGTCGCAGCACAGATGGGCCTTACATACAACCATCTTTGACCGGGACAAGCCCGGCAATGACAGGAAGGTATGCAAGCGCGCAACACACTCCGCTCATGTCCGCGAAAGCGGCAATCCAGGGGCCCAATGCGGCGTCTATACGTGCTCTGGATCCCCGCTTGCCTGGGGATGAGCGGGAGAGGATTTGACCCGACCCTCCACCGGTCATTGCCGGGCTTGACCCGGCAATCCATGATGCATTTCCGCAAAGTCAGCGTTACGTAGGCCGTCTGCGCTGAACTTCATCATGGATGCGCGGGTCAAGCCCGCGCATGACGCCGAGGATCTCGTTGGACACCCAAGTCATCATCGTCGGCGCCGGACCCGTGGGCCTGACCCTGGCGATCGATCTCGGCCGCCGCGGTGTGCGCTGCATTTTGCTCGAGCAGAAGGACGCGCCGCAGTTCCTGCCCAAGATGGAACGGTGCAACGCGCGCACGATGGAAATCTACCGCCGGCTCGGCATCGCGCAGACAATCCGCGACGCCGGCTTCCCGCGCGACGCGCCGATGGACGTGTTCATCGTCACGTCGCTGATCGAGCCGCCGCTTCTTCACCTGCCATACCCGTCGGTTGCGCAGGCGCAGGCCGAGATCGCCGCCTGCACCGACGGCTCGATGCCGCTCGAGCCGTACCAGCTGATCTCGCAGTACACGCTGGAGCCGCTGCTCAAGTCGATCGC
>DATISB010000117.1:0-6557 GCA_035469145.1 Pseudolabrys sp. | reverse complement strand
CACCGCGCTCATGACCAGTCCCGCCCACACTGTGTCGGCGGCGATGCTCAAATCGATCCGCTACGACGCGGTCAAGGACTATGCACCTGTCTCGTGGGTCGCCGACAGCGCTTTCGTCTTCGTCGCGCGCAAGGATTTTCCCGCCGAGGACATCAAAGGGCTGATAGCGCTGGCCAAGGCCTCGCCCGGCAAGCTCAACTTTGCCGATGTCGGCGTCGGCTCGACCCAGAATTTTGCCGGTGAACTGATGCGCCAGATGGCCGGCATCAACGTCAAACACATTCCCTACCGCAACACGCCGGGCGTGGTCGCAGCCTTGCTCGCACAGGAGGTAGACTACGGGGTCGAATTGGCGCACGCGGTGCGCGGCCAGGTGCAGGCCGGACAATTGAAGCTGCTCGCGGTCGGCTCGCCCGCGCGCTGGCCGACTATTCCCAATGTGCCCACGGTCGCCGAATCCGGCGTGCCGGGTTATGCGGTGGTGGGTTGGTATGGCTGGCTTTATCCCGCCGGGACGCCGCAGGCGATCGTCGACAAGACCAATGCCGCGCTGAAAGAGGCGCTGTCGCGCCCCGCGATTCGCGAGCAGCTGGAGAAAGTCGGCGCCGTGGTGCATATCTCGACGCCGGCGGAGTTCCGCCAACATATCGCCAACGAAGTCGACAAATGGAAAGTGGTGCGTGAGAAAGCCGGGATTGAACAACAATAGTCGCCGGGCTTCTCGTATCCGGATTAAGGAAAGAGGTTTGAAATGGCCGACCAATTGAAGGTGCTGGTGATCTGCGGCTCACTCCGCAAAGGCTCATACAACGCCGCGCTAACCCGCGCATTGCCGGAACTGGCGCCGCCGGACATGAAACTCATCACGGCGCCGCCGATCGGATCGTTCCCGCTCTACAATGCCGATATGCAGGATGCCTCCGGCTTTCCCGCCCCGGTCAATGAGCTGGCCGAGGCGATCCGCGCCGCCGACGGCGTGCTGTTCGTTACGCCGGAATACAACTGGTCGATGCCGGGCGTGCTCAAAAACGCCATCGACTGGGTCTCGCGCATGAAGGACCAGCCGTTCAAGGAAAAGCCGGTGGCGATCCAGTCCTGCTCGCAAGGCCCGCTCGGCGGCGCGCGCATGCAATATCACTGGCGCATGTCGATGACGTTCCTCAATGCCTTCATCTTCGGTACGCCCGAGGTTTTTGTCGGTTCGGCGCAGAACAAGTTCGACAAGGAGACCCACGCGCTGACCGATCAGCCGACCAAGGACGTCATTAAGCTGCAGCTCGCGGCTTTCGCCAAGTACATCGTACGGGTGAAAGCTTGATGCGTTTCCTGGGCGCAGCGCAGCGTGTAGCGAAGCGAAACGGTGCGCTGCAGATCCGGGACCCAGCTTTCTAATAATTAGCTGGGCCCCGGATTAGCGTCGCAACACTTCGTGTTGCGCCGCGACCGGGGCACGAGCCCAACTCACCCCGCCGCTTGCGCCCGCTTGGGAAACAGTTGTGGCCGCAGCTTGGGATGGCAGGCCATCATCTTGGGCGCGTAGGGCGTCTCGGCGCCCAGCTCCTCGGCGGCATGCCAGGCCCAGCGCGGATCCCACAGCGCCGCGCGGCCGATGCAGATCAGGTCGGCCTTTCCCTGCGCGACAATGTCTTCCGCCTGTTGATGACCGGCGATCAGGCCGACCGTCATGGTATTGATGCCGCTTTCCTTCTTCACCTTTTCGGCGAACGGCACCTGGTAGCCGGCGGACAGCGGGATCTTCTGCAGCGGCGAGAGACCGCCGCTCGACACGTCCATATAATCCAGGCTGCGCTTCTTGAGCTCCTTCGCCAGCACGACCGTTTCCTCCGGCGTCCAACCGCCCTCGACCCAGTCGGTGGCGGAGACGCGCATGCCGATCGGCTTGCTCTCCGGCCATACGGCGCGCACCGCCTCATACATCTCGATTGCAAAGCGCATACGATTTTCGAGTGAGCCGCCATATTCGTCGGTGCGCTTGTTGGAGAGCGGCGACAAAAACTGATGCGCCAGATAGCCGTGCGCGGCATGCAACTCGATCACGTCATAGCCGATGCGGTCGACGCGTTTGGTAGCCGCGGCGAATTCAGCCAGGCAGCGTTTGATGTCGTCCTTAGTCATGGCGTGCGGCACCGCCCAGCCGGTGTCGTAGGGGATGGCCGACGGCGCCTCCGGGGTCCAGCCGCCTTCCTCCTTAGTGAGGATCGGCTTGCCGCCAGCCGCCGGTGGCGTGGTCGGCGCTTTGCGTCCGGCATGCGCGAGCTGCACGCCGAGCTTGGCCACGCCGTACTGGCGACAAAAATCGTACACGCGCTTGAGCGCCGTCTCGTTTTCGTCGGAATACATGCCGGCGCATTTCGGCGAGATGCGGCCTTGCGGATTGACGTTGGTCATCTCGCACATCACCAGCCCGGCGGCGCCGAGCGACATATTGCCGAGATGCATCAAGTGCCAGTCATTGGCCGAACCGTTATTGGAATTGTACTGGCACATCGGCGACACCACGACGCGGTTCGGCAGTGTGAGACCGCGCAGTGTGATCGGAGAAAACAGAATGCTAGCCATTGGCAGGATTTCCTTTCGAGTAGCGGAGAATTCAGACGATGGATTTCGTTTCAGCCCCAGATGCCGCCCGCGTAATAGGCGTGCATCGCCACCACCAGGCAGCTGAGCGCCCAGAACAGGCAGTATTCGTAGCCGCCGATATTCCAGAGCCATTTGCCGGTGACGCGATAGACCCCGGCGGCGGCGACCAGAAGATGCAGGGTGGACACCGCCGCGGCGATGGTGGTGTAGATTCCGAAAATCAGGCCGATTGCGAGCAACACTTCGATGGCGCCGGCCAGATACATCCAGAACTTGGGCGGCTTGAACTTGGCGGCGACGAAGAAGCCGAGCGCCGCCGGCTCATAGAACTTGCCGTAGATATGCGGAATCAGAAAAAGGCCGCAGATCAGGCGCAGAATGTTGAATTCGTTGAACAAGTTGAATTTGTCGGCAAATGACATCGTACCCCCGAATGGTTTGATACCCTACCATATTAACAAAATTCGCACTTCTGCGCGCACGAGCCAACCCCTCGGGTGGTAGCCGCGTATAGTCGTTACAACTTGCGCCCCTTCAGCCAGGCCGCGCCCTTGGCGTAGAGCGCATCCAGTTCCGGCCCATCGAGCCCGGGCATGTCGGTTTTCACCTTGTAGCCGACGCGGGTCTGCATGTAAGCGAGGTGGCGGTAGCCTTCCGGAAACGAATTCAGCAGCTTCTGATCGAGCGAAAGCTTCGCCGCCGGATCGACCGGATTAAGCCGGTCCCTCTCGTAAATCGGCTGGCGCAGCACGAGACCCCAGCGGCCTTTGCGCTTTTCCAGGAAGTCGTAGAAGCGGCCGGTGCACACCACGTCGCAGACCACGTCCTCGATCGGCGCGCGCTGGGAGATCGTCATCTTGGTCTGCGCGACGGCGCGCTTGCCCTTGACGTCGATCGACGAGCCGCCGAGGAAATGCAAAAACTTCATGCCGCGCGCCCAGCCCTCGTCGCTCATCTTGATGAATTCCTCGAAGGTGCCTTGGGTCCAGGTCGCCATCATCCGCCCTTCTTTGTGCCAGACGGTGCGGAAACGGTCCCATAGCCGGGCGTCGCGCCAGACGGCCCAGTTCTCGACCAGATCACGGATGGCTAGGCGGTCGGCGATATCTCTCGGCATGATGCGCCCCCTCGGTTTTGCGCTTCATAGCTGATAAGAATTTGCCAGTCACCTGCGGCCGGGAGTAGTGCATGGCAAGACTGGAAGGAAAAACCGCAATCGTCACCGGCGGCGCCAAGGGCATCGGCCGGCATTATTCGCAGGCGCTTGCCGCCGAAGGCGCGCGTGTGATGATCGCCGACATCGTCGACGGCAAGGAGCTCGCCGCGGAAATCGCCGGCCGCCATGGCGCCAATTCGGTTGCCAGCGTCAAGTTCGACGTCAGCGACGAGAAGGCGGTCAAGAACCTGATCGCGCAGACCATCGAACGCTTCGGCCAGATCGACATCCTGGTGAACAACGCGGCGCTCTACGCCACGCTGAAACCCCGAAATTTTAACGAATGGGACGCCGACTTGTGGGATCGCGTGATGGCGATCAACGTGCGCGGGCCGTATCTGATGGTCCGCCATGTCGCGCCGCACATGATCGAGCGCCGCACCGGCAAGATCATCAACATCGCATCCGGCGCCGCGTACAGGGGCGTACCGCGCATGCTGCCCTATGTCACATCGAAAGGTGCCATGCTGGCCTTCACCCGCGCGCTGTCACGCGAGCTTGGCGAATACGGCATCGCGGTCAATTCGCTGTCGCCGGGCTTTATCCTCAGCGATACCGGCCTTGAGAACGCAACCCACGTGGAGGAGGAGCGCTTGCCCGTGCGCAATAGCCGCGCCTTCAAGCGCGACGCCTATCCGGAAGATCTGCTCGGCGCGCTGGTGTTTCTCGCCTCGAGCGACAGCGATTTCGTCACCGGCCAGTCGATCGTGGTGGACGGCGGCGCGGTCAATAACTGATATGCGCCCGGCCCCTGTCGCTCCCCATCGGCAGCCATTATTGTAGGGCCCAAGAGAACGAAGAATACGGAGGACGCCATGGATGCCGCCACTGCTCCGGCAGCCAAGAACGTGAGCAAGAAGGCCGAGAAATACGAGGGCAGCGCAAACCCGGTGCGCGCGGAATATTACGAGCGCATTTCCCAGCGTGACATGACGCCACTGTGGGAGGTGCTGAAATATCTCGTCACTAAGGAGCCGGTCACCCAATGCGTGCAGGCGATCTGGCGCTTCGACGAGGTCAGGCCGCTGGTCGAGGAGGCCGGCCGGCTGCTCACCACCGAGGAAGCCGAGCGGCGTGTGCTGGTGCTGGAGAATCCGGCGCTGCGCGGCCAATCGCGCGTCACCAACTCGCTCTACGCCGGCCTGCAACTGATCCTGCCGGGCGAAGTCGCCGGCGCGCATCGCCACACGGCGTCCGCTATCCGGCTCATCCTCGACGGCGACGGCGCCTATACCCAGGTGGATGGCGAAAAGACCATGATGAAATACGGCGACTTTATATTGACGCCGACCTGGACGGCTCACGACCACGGCAACGAATCCAAGCAGGCGATGATCTGGCTCGACGTGCTCGACGTGCCGACCGTGAACTTCTTCGAAACGGCGTTTGCCGAGCACCTCGACTCGGCTGTGCAGAACACCGCGCGCGTCGATAACGATTCGCTCTGGCGCTATGGCTCCGGCGTTCTGCCGGACGGCACCGATACCTCGATGATCCGTTCGCCGGTCATCAACTACGCCTATGAGCGCGTGCGGCCGATTTTGGATCGCATGAAGAACACCGGCGATGCCGACAAGCATCACGGCCACCGCCTGCGCTACGCCAACCCGTTCAATGGCGGCTGGGCGTTGCCGACCATGGGCGCGAATCTCTCGCTGCTGCCCAAGGGCTTCAAGGGCGAGAGCTACCGTTCAACCGACAGCACTATCTTCGCGTGTCTTGAAGGCAAGGGCACGATCAAGGTGGATGGGCAGACCATCGAATGGGGCCCGCGCGACGTATTCGTCGTGCCGACTTGGAAGTCTTACTCACATCGCGCCGACCAGGAGGCCGTGCTGTTCTCGATCTCCGACCGGCCAGCGCAGGAAGCGCTCGGCCTCTGGCGGGAAGGGAACTAAACAGAGCGCCGCGCATCGTTAGAGGCAGTCCTATGCAATTCGAACAACTAACCGCCGGCTACGGTTCGCTCACGGCGGTGCGCACGGGTGAAGGCCGCGATCTGGTGGTGCTGCATTCGCTGCTTAGTGACCGCCATGCCTTCGATCCGGTGTTGTCGGCCTTGGCGGCCAAGCATCGCGTCACGCTGATCAACCTGCCGGGTTTCCATGGCTCGCAGCCGACCACGCTGGCGCTGATGGATGCCTATGTCGCGACGATCGAGGACGGCTTCCAGGAATTCGGGGTCGCCAGCGACTCCATCCTGATCGGCAACGGCTTCGGCGGCACGGTCGCGCTCGCCTTCGCCATGGCCCATCCCGAACGCGTCGCCAAGCTGCTGCTCAGCGATGCTGCCGCTTGCTTTCCGCCCGAGGGGCGCAAGCAGTTTGAGGTGATGGCGCAAAAGGTGGCCGAAGCGGGCTTAGGCTCCATTGCGGAGATCGCGGCGAAGCGGGTGTTTTCGCCGGCTTATCTTGCTTCGCACCCGGAGGCGATCGAGGAGTGCAAAGCCGTGCTGCTCGAAATCGATCCCAAGGCGTTCCAGGCCGCTTGCAAGATTTTGCAGGAGGCGGACTTGGAGCCGCTGCTGCATCGCATGCGCGTGCCGACGCTGGTGGTGTGCGGCGAGTTCGACCAGGCCACGCCACCGCCACTCAACAAGTCGATCGCGAGCAAGGTGCCGGGCGCTACTTTCGTGGAATTGCCGGGCTGCGGCCATTGCCCGCCGCTGGAGCAGCCGGAGCAGTTCCTGGCGGCGATCAAGGATTTCGTCGGGCTTTAGCCGTTCCAGAGTGCAAGCACC